>JAZLII010000123.1:0-18127 GCA_045617275.1 Bacteroidaceae bacterium | reverse complement strand
ACAACGGACACGTGTATTTTTTAAGATGAAGAAATGAAAAACAAAAGGTATATCAACAAAAACCAACCCACCAATCTCTACGCCGTGAAGGCGATGCGCAAGGGTGGACGAGAGGCACAGCAGGAACAGCTGGGCCCAGGCTTCCATAGCTTTTCCCACGTACATATTTCCAAGAAGACCTACACACGCAAGGCAAAACATAAGGGCAAGAAAGGGATGGAATAGCAACTTCTGCAATTAGCAGTCAGTCTGAAAATCAAAAAACGTAAGAAAACATGAAAAGACTATTACTCTTAGCATTTGCCACATTGCTGACGGTGGCATGTAGACCTGGAGATGCCAACAGCAAGGCGTCGGACAATGAAGATGTGAAGGACAGCACCGAAGTAAGCGATAATTCGCTGCCTGTCGTGGCAGAAAGCGTGGATGATGCTCCTACTGCTGAAGAAAGGGTGAAGGCAAGGGTGCTGGACATCTATACACAGGTGTTCGCTACCTACTCGGACGAGATTTCTGGAAAGGAAGATGTCAAGATGATACGCGAAGGCTTCCTCTCGGAGCATCTGAGGCTTTTAATCTCTGTCTGCGAAACAATACAGGAGGATACAGGAGACCTAATCTTCAGTTGCGATCACTGGATCAATGCCCAGGACTATGAAGATCTTCAGTTGAAGGGGGCACGGGTACTGTCGTGCACCGATGAGCAAGCTGAGGCGGAAGTTCGTTTCTGTAATTTTGGCAAGGAGCAGGTCCTATTCTTGGTCCTCGTTTATGATGAGAAAACGCAGGACTGGTTCATCGATGATTTTTTGGATGAAGATAAATTAAGTTTCCGTCACTATTTAGAGCATTTGCTTTGAGACAGGCAAGAAGAAAGATAGTCTATCTGACATTATGTTTCATTTGCAAACACAGATTCCCCGTCAGGACAGGTTTCGATTTTGGACATTCTATTGGTCTTCTCGCTATTTTGAGGAGGACGGGGGCCGTATCGATGATTCGCATCAGGTGGAGGTCAAACGCTTAGAGAACCATTATTCTAAGCAGTATCCTGAAGTGACAAAAGACATGACAAAAGCTTATGACATGGTGTATGGCGGAATACTTTGGTCAGATGAAGAGTATGCTCCGGGATATTTCGGAATCAAAGAATAGCTACTTGGTGTGAATCAATTATATGGTAGGATTGTAGTTCGGTGAAGAATGATGAAAGTACTAAGGTTTACTAATTGGGTGTATTATTTGCTGTACTGCTACTACTATGCCATTTTTTATGCTTTTATAAAAGTATTTGACTTGCTGGTAGTTCACTCATTATATGCCATTCCGCCTGTACGCCGGAGATTGAACGAAAAAGGGATTTCTCGTGAAAGTGTGACAACCTCTTCATTGTCGGGAGATCCGCGACTGATCCATATGGCTGATTATGGGTTGGGGGTAAGGCTTGTTGTTGGTGGCTACTTAGTCATATCCTTCTTTGAGCGACTTCTTGAAATAAAGATTCATCGTGCAGGCTATTTATGGCCAATAGCTATGATATATGCAGCAGGAGTTCTTGTTTTTATGCATTATTCCATCCACAGAAAGGGGATATTCCTGCGTTATTTCAGGTGTTTTGGTAATGCTCCGGTGAGGACTAAAGTCTTCTGGTGTATGGTCGTACACGTGGTTTTTGCACTCGCATTCTTCATTCTTAATATATAATGGGGTTCAGGCTCAAGATTGAGTAAATCAAGATACCACCATAACGAACAAAATATGTTAAATTCTTGGTTACTAAACGTTATTCTTGCTACAAGATATTTCGTTATCGATATATTTTCCTATCTTAGCATAATGATTAATCATACTAACATCATGATACGAACCCTCTTGCTTTTACTCGCCTTCGTGGCGCTTTCGGCACAGGCACAGGGAGGCCGTCGCGTAGGCCAAAGTAAAGTCACGCTGTCAGCGCGACAGCAGAAGAAGCGCAACAATTATCTGCAAAAGCACACAGAGCGATATATCGTATATGGCAAAGTGAAAGCCAATGACGGGGAGGTGCTGGCCGGCACAACTGTCAAGCCTTTGGTGAGCAAGTGGGCTATTGTGTCGGCCAACAGTTCCATTTATCTGTCTTCCGACAACAAGCATGTATACTTGACAACCAGCAGTGACGGTACATTCTCTTTTGTTACCGCAGAGCTCCCTATAGACATAGCCTTCTCCTACATTGGGATGAAGCCAGAGAAAGTGCATGTCACGGCTGATAACTGTCAGGATCTGCAAGTAATAATGGATGTCAGTCCGATAGTGAAATACTGAATGAAATAGCGAATCACCGGCGTAGAGTTTCCCATGTATGAGGTTTTTGCGCACAAAATATGTTAAGTGTCATGAAGAAGTTTACCCCCGGTTGCCTGCTGAGCCTCGTTGCCGTGATTATCCTCTTCGTGTCGATATGTCTTCTTCTTGAATATGTCTTCCATCCGGCTGTGCCACCACACGAACTCCAGGAAGACACGCTGCAGTATGAAGGGGATACTTTGTCTGGTCACTGAAGACCGATAGTAATCCTCAACAAACTATGTACCTCATCTGCGGAAAATTCATGAAGTGCAAAGAGACCTTTCCAATTTCGCCCCATTTCAATACTTTTAACACATCTTCTTCGTCGTGCTTCAGAACTATGTCGTATCTTTGGACACAGATATGCAATTCACTCATCTCTTAAAATTCATTACGTCATGGACAAGACACAGAAGATCAATTGCAACACAGCTATAGAGGCTGCCATGCTGAAGGACCTGCTTGAGGAGCAGGGCATTGAGTGTCAGATTTGGGACGAGACCAACAGCAAGGTGGCTCGTGGACTGATTACGGATCGAAGCGTAGACGTGATGGTACGTGAAGGGGACTACGACGAGGCCTTTCGCATCTATGACAAGCTGCGAAAGGAGCAGGCGCAACGCACGGTAAAGTGGTGCCCCAGATGCGGCAGCGAGAACATACAGATCACCGTGCAGTACAAGCGCTTCGGAAACTGGACGGCATTCTTTCTGGGTATAGTCATGCTGGCTCTGGGTCTTTTCATCATCTACCAAAATCGCGACCAGGGCTTCTCTTCATGGAACGACTGCCTCCTCTTGCTCATCATCGGTGGTGGTCTGCTGATCTACTGGATATGTACATCGGTTTCAAGCTATAAGTATGTATGCCGAGACTGCAAACATAGGTTCTGAATCTATGTAGTGTTACTTTGAGAACATTTTTGCACTAACTATCTAATCATAAACTGCAAAACAGGACATCATGGTTTGGTATGTATATCTGGCATGTTGTGCCGTTGTAAGTGGACTTTTCCTGTTTGTGAAGAGATTCAAGCCAGGCTGTTCATTCAGTCTCTTGGCATTCCTCGTCCTGCTCCCTCAGACAGCCGCTGCCCAGTCCTCCGCTGCCGAGGATGGCATGCCCTATCTTCGCCAGCAACTCCGAGAGGCGCAGGATCTTGGCAACAAGGCGAAGCAGAGTGTCGTCTATCAGGAGATGGCCCTCTTGGGTCTGCTAGAGCATAGGGAGGCCGATGCCATGTCGTGTGCACAGATGGCCGTTGACATTGTCGACGCCCCCACTGAGGAGGCGCGGCTTACACTGGCGCTGGTATGCATACAGGTGGACTCCCTCTCTCTGGCCAAGGAGCAGATAGGCGAGGTGTTGCATGGCGAAGCCCCCAGCGTGAAGTCCATTAGCACGGCCTATCGCTATCTGCTTCGCATCGCAGTAGCCGAAGGACGTGACGATGAGGCTCAGGCCCTGACGGACTCCGTATGCCAGTGGGACGACCGCTTGCTTGAGGCCTCCCAGCAGCTTACCCATGCCTACTCACAGGAGATGGATCGCAAGGATAGCGAGGTGGCCCGTCGGGAAGCCAAGCGACATGAGCGCCTTCTCTTTACGGCTGCCATTGTCATCGTCATCCTCGTTCTTCTGCTCTTCCTGCTCTATCTCTTCCAGATGCGTCGTCGCATCTATCGCTATGAGCGCGCCCTAGCGGAGCAGCAGCGTGAGGCTGAAGCTTTGCTTCAAGCCGAGCGGCTCCGCCATCATGAGGACCAGATATCTGCCATGCGTTCCTTCCTCGACCACAAGGTTGACACCATACAGCGCATCGAGATGCTCAAGGAAGGTGCCAGTCAGCATTTCGTGCTGACCGATCAGGACTGGCAGGAGCTCGAAGGTTTCCTCGACAGCGTGGAAGACCTCTTCGTGAAGCGTCTGCGAGAGCGATTTCCCGACCTTACGGATGAGGCTGTCCACCTCATGATGCTCCTCCGCCTTCGCATGCCCACTCGCAGCCTCGCCATCGTCTATGGTATCAGCGAGAAGTCCGTCAAGCAGAAGCTTTTCGTCTACAAGGAGAGGGTGGGGCTGAAGGGCGAAAAGACCTCCCTTCGCGACTTCATCCAGGTTTTCTGATGACCCCTCTGATGCAGAAATAGACCTCCATAGACCTTTTCAAACAGGTGTAAGTAGCTGTAATATAGCCATTTGTATGTTTTTCTCATCCTTGCACAAATAGACCTCTTTTTTTAGGTACAGACATCGATTTGTCGTAACTTTGCCCCCGTCAAAATGACATTTCGAATGCGTAAGTCGCATGTTTGTTTAACCCTAAAAACAGAGCGCTATGAACACTCTTTCCAACCCCCTTCTCGACAGCAAGGCCACACGCCTGCTCGCCGGTCTGTGCTTCGCCTCCGGAGCCCTATTCTTTATTCTCGAACGCACCTGGAGAGATGAGCCACTCCCCGATGAGGAGGTCATCTATGAGTCGGTGATACAAGACGAGGACATGATACCCGTGACCATCCAGCAGGAGCAGCAGTCTGCCGCTCCAGTAGTCAACAACAACGTGACGCCGGAGGTGCTTCAGATAGTAGAAGACGAGGTAGACATCAAGGATGAGAAACTGGAGACTTCGGAGGAAACCGATCAACCCGTGGTAGGTATAGAAGGTACGGGTGCGCCAAGTATCGTGGGCCCTGTAGCCACAGTGGGTCCTGTGGTAGATGAGGTGGACGACACACGTATCCATGAGACTCCCGAGATCATGGCTTCCTATCCCGGTGGCGATGAGGCCCTCTATCGATGGCTTTCTGAGCACATCAAGTACCCTTCACGTGCTCAGGACCAAGGCATACAGGGACGTGTGATGGTGAAGTTCGTGGTGGAGCGCGATGGTAGCATCGGCAACGTACAGATCACCCGTTCGCCCGACGAAGACCTCTCCAAGGAGGCCCTGCGTGTGGTCAAGATGATGCCCCATTGGAAACCTGCACGTCAGGGTACACGTCCCGTCCGTTCATATTTCAACCTTCCCGTGATGTTCCGCCTCCAATAAGGGCGGAACACACAGCGGCCTTCATTTTATTCGAGCCCGCTCCCGCTCGGCCTTCCTAGTTTCCTAATTTCCTAATTTCCTACTTTCCCAGTCCTGCGATCTTCCTTCCCTTGCTGATGTAGATGCCCTTCTGGGGCTGGCTCACCTTGCGACCTTGCAGGTCGTACCAAGTGGTGGGCTGAGGAGCAGATGGGATGATATCGAGAGAGGTGGGGTCGTCGTTGGTCACGAGTACCTGGTCGATGATGATGGCCTGCTCGTTTTCCGAGGCAAAACCTATGAGGAAGATCTTCTTGGGATCGATGGTCTTGCCTGAGGCATCCTTGAGGTCAGTGAGGTCAAGGAAGGCTTCGGTCTCAGTGCCGAAGGCTACGCTGGCATACTGAGTAGAGGTGGGATCGCTGGTGCCGAAGACACGAAGCGAAGGCTTGGCCGATGACTTGCTACGCAGACGGGCCACCAGATAGTGAAAGTCGCTGAGGTCGACGCCCTGCCCTGACTGTACACCCATCCTCCCAGACCACCCTTCGTGGTCTTGTAGCGCGTACCTCCGGTAGTGGTGAAGGTGGCTGTGCCATCCTTGATAAGAGTGGGGTCGAAGACGCCCTTCTTGAGGAGGAAGAGTCCGGTGGTGACGGTGAACTCCGTGCTTGCAGTCTCGCCGGCCTCGTTGGTATAGGTGGCGGTCACAGTGACCTCGCCTTCCTCTTGCGCGGTGACAGCGTTGGTGCCTTCCACCTTCACAAGACCCTCCTGGCTGTAGGTGTACTCGCAAGAAGCCGTGACGTCGTAGGTCTTACCCTCCATGTCGGTGAGAGTGAGGTATATGGGACGGAGCGTGGCACTGGGCATGGCCATGGAAGCCTCCTTGGCCTTCAGACTCTTCACGCTGTGTGAGTAGTCGGGCATGTAGCGCTTGAGGAGCTCGAGCATCACGTTGGCATAGTTGGCACCGATCATGCGATAGCCCAGCGCTGTGAAGTGGAGACCATCGGAAGCACCGGGGCAGTCCTTGGAGCTTACCACGTGGCTGTTTTCTATCTTGCTTGGACAGGTGGCTATGACGCTGTTGTGACCCCAGCACACACCACCCTGAGCCTGACTGAGCAGTTCGCCTACGAGCAAGGGACACTCGCTCTGCATGAGACCCAGGTCGCGCAGCATGCGCTGGTAGATCACGTTGACCTTGTCGGGCCAGTCCCTCTGAGTGTTGTTGGAGCATCCCTGATGCAGCAGTATGCCCTTGATGACACCCACCTTCTGTGCCTTCTTGGCCAGGTCGATGAGTGTGTTGTAAGGTTCGTTGTTGTAGTCGCGAGCATAGCCCTGGAGCCAGTCGGCCTGCTTGGAGATATAGCTCTTCAGTTCGTCGCCCTGGTTGAGAAACATCTCGATGGCACATCCGCCGAGTGCCACGTTGATGACACCCACGGTGATGCTGTCGGGCAGATTCTTCACCAGCGTCTTGCCGAAGTAGTCAGCGGGAGTCAGTCCTGTCCAGTCGCGGCAGAGTGGGGGACGAGCCACGTACCAGCTGCCCTTCGTTCGGCCGTGTGTGTTCATGTTGACGGCAGCCATGGTGAGGAAGCGCTTCGTGGTGCCCGAGTAGTCCTCCAGTTCGGGAGTGGCATTACCCTCCATGTTGCTCTGTCCGAAGCAGAGGTAGATGTGGAAGTTGGGATCAAAGGTGGTCTTGTTGACCTTCACGCTCGTATTCTTGCTCGACTCCGCTGCGCTGACCAGTTTGCTGCAAGCATTGTTGAGCTTCGTAGTGGCGCTCTTCAGGGCTGCCTCGTCGCTCAGGTCCAGTGCTGACTCTGGCCCGTTGTTGGCATAGGTACTCTTCAGCGAGTTGTAGCTGGTACGCAGGGCTGTGATGACCTCCGCATCGCTTTCCCACTGAAGGAGCAGTTTCTCAGCCTTTTGGCACGCTTCGTCGTACTTCTCCTTGGTGGCCGCATAGGTGGCGCTTGGTTCGTCTTCGCTGAGGCTTGTCAGCGTGGTTGCATGAGTATGGCTGGCCGATACGGTGGTGAGAGGTGCCCCCAGGAGCATCAGCGAGAGGGAGAGGATAGAGACTATTTTCATGTTATTGAAGGGTTAATGTGTTATTCCGTCTGCAAATGTAGCAAAAAGTTGTCATATCGCCAATCGTTCTTGCGCATTTCCTGTGAAAGAATTTGAAAGAACGACCCCAAAAACCTCAAATTATGCTCCCCCATACTTGTACGTTTGCGATGTTTTATGTATTTTTGCAATTCGATAGCATATTTGTATCCATGAGAAAGCTTTCCTGCGTCCTACTATGTCTCATCCTTCTCTGCCTCGCCTCGTGCGAGAGAGAGACAGGGGTGTCCGTTCGTCTGAGTGAGGCGGACCAGCTCCTACTGGCACATCCCGACTCGGCGCTGACCCTGCTCAAGGGCATGAAGGGAGACGTACAGCAGGCCGACGAATGGACGCGCCAGAGGTACAAGTTGCTCCTCCTCAAGGCATGGAACAAGGCAGGATCTCCGCTCGACAAGCCCGTTTTCCCCAAGATGGACTCCATTGTCTTCGACCTCGTAGACTACATGGAGCAAAGCCGCGACCAGAGTCTCCTCCCACAGACCTACTTCCAGGCCGGTCGACTCTTCTCCGAGGAAGGTAAGCCCGAGAAGGCATTGCTCTACTACAAGATGGCACAGCTCTGCGACTCAGCCTATGTCGACGACTATCTCATGAGCCGTATCCTCGCCCAGACCGGCTACATCTACCTCCGTTACGGCATGCTCGAGGAAGCCTCTGACATGCAGGAGACTGCCCGTGAGTACTGCAAGAAGGCAGGCGACACCCTCGGTGTGCGATACTGCACGGAAGACATCGCCACCATCGCCCATATGCGCGACACCTTCTACGTGGAGCCCTCCAAGCTCGTCAACAATCGCTATACCGTGCGAGCCGTCAATGACAAGGCCCGCTACTTCATGCTTAAGCAGAAGAACGACCGTGAGGCCAAGAGCGCCAAAGAGGTTGTCTTCCGTGTGTTGGAGTGGATACTCCTCCTCATCATCGTTTTGTCTTGTATCTTTCTTATATATAGTCGTATCGCCGGCAGAAGTCTGCATGCCCATGCCGACGGTAGCTACTCTATGTGGGAGGTAGAATCACAGGAGAGCAGAGACCATGGTTCGCCCCACCTTACCTCGGAGAGCCTCCCCAAGCACCGCTTCTATGACGCCGATATCAGCAACCTTGTCAGCGAACGCCTCAAGGTAGACAAGCCCCTTCGGCAGGCCGACTGGCAACTGCTGGAGATGCGCCTCCTAGAGACCTTCCCCGCCTTCCGCACCTCTCTCTATGCCCTGTTCAACCTCTCCGAGACAGAATATCGCATCTGCATGCTCATCAAGATGGATCTTGCCCCCTCTCAGATAGCCCACTTGATGGCTATCGGCAATAGCACCGTTTCCCAAAGTCGCCTTCGTATGTCTCAGAAAGCCGGGATAGGCGAGGGCACAGCCAAGGACTGGGACAACCTGGTGCTCTCCATTCCGCCCTCACATTTTACATCCATTTGAGGACATTTTAGACCGTTTCAATTCTTTTGCTACAAGTTTTTCTTCACCTGTTCGATCATCTCGGCATACTGCTCATCGGTGAGATACACCTTGCCGGGATTCATCGTGAAGGTACCCCCATAGTCTGGACCATCCACATATTTGGGAGCCAGGTGGAAGTGCAGGTGGCAGAGCTTGTCGCTGTATGCCCCGTAGTTGATCTTCTCCGGATTGAAAGCCTTCTGCATGGCGCGTGTCACTCGGCACACATCGTCCATGAAGGCATTGCGCTCAGTCACCTCCAGTTCGTTGAGGTCATTGACATGCCCGTTGTATGCCACCAGGCAACGTCCATGATACGTCTGCTCCTTGAAGAGGAAGACGCGTGATACACTCAGGTCGGCAATCTTTATCATCAGGTTGCCATAGTTGTCCGTACAATACAGACATTCTTTGGGATCGCTGTACATTGTGAGTCTTGATTAATTTGTGTTTATTCGTGATACCTGATGCAAAAGTACGAAAACTATCAGAAACCTACAAGTCCTTACACTTGAAATGGCTTTTGCACGGGGTGGTATAAATGTTATTTTATGCAATAAAACTATCGTATTTGTAACATATTCTATCATTTTTTGTGGTTTTTGTCTATATAATATGAAATACCACACTCTATTATAACATATAGTTCGCAACATTTAATTAATTTTGTATAACAAAATAAAAATGCGTTATTGTATTTGTCTATCAATATTTTGCGCATTGTACATCAATATTCTGGATAACAAAAATAACTCACAGACACAAAATGCATGGCCTTTTAGGTGCACTACATGTACCTTGCAACTAAAGATACTAATGACTGAGAAATAATCCAAAACAATAAATATATGAAACAATCTATCACACACATCAAAGTACCGCAACTGAAAAGATTTTGGTTGCTTGTCACTTGCCTTCTTTGAGGCACTTTGGGCGTACAAGCCTACGACATCGACTATTTCGAGAATAGCGACCTTCAATTGGAATTCAAGAAGGATGTAAACAATCCCGCTAACAACCAACTGGTCATCAAGTTCCTGGCCCATCACGGAAAAAACGATGACGGTTGGCGCAAAGATGAAAAAGGAGCCAATTTTTACCTAAAGGATGTTCAAACCAATCAAGAGTATCACTTGGGTAGGTTCTTTCATGATGACGATTATGATACGAAATATTCTTTCGAAGACTCTAAAAATGAAAAAGGAGGATTTCAGAGATTAACTGGAAAACTATATGAAGTCAATGCCTGTCGCACTCATGGATCTGCTTTGAAACCATCTGACCATTCGTGCAAAAGCGATCATTATTCCTATACAACCATTACATATAGTATTCCGGTATCTGCATTGAACCATGAAATAAGGGTTCAAATTAAAGGTCGTTACTGGAGATGGGGAAGTTCGTACAAAGACCAGACTGTAGACGTAACAAAGAGCATAAAGCTTGATTATACATACAGTCTGGGTGCACTGACGATCAGCAAATCCACATCAAATATTAGTAATGGAATCGACCCTGGATTTGCCATCGACAAGAAAAAGAATCTTACCTTCTATTGGAAAGTTGCAAAAGGTGGCAACATGAACGAGCATGCAAAGCTGAATTGTGAATACAAACTGGAAAAAGAAAATGGAATCATAAAAACATTGGACATCACAGAGCCTGCTCTTTCCATAGCATCTGATGTAAGAGATGCATACACTTTTAAGGACATCAATCTTAAAAATGGGCACTTAGAAGGTACATTTGTCCTGCAATATGATGATGGAAGAAATAAAGCAAATAGCAAAGTAGCAAATCAACAAAAGTTCCTTTTTCAGGGATTTCCGTATCCAACGTCAGTTGCTACAGCATTTACGATATACGATCCCGCATTAATCAACGGCAAGCCACTTGGTAAGAATGTAAAGATCACATGGGGAACCGCAAACATGCCCGAGGAAGCAAACGACTATCGCAATAGCGGTCAGTGGGCCATCCTGCGTCGTAACAAGAGTAACTTTGTCGAATTCCTGGGGTATGTGCCACTTAGCGAGAACACATTTGTCGATCGCATGATAGACTATGAGACTGAATATCAGTATATTGTAGCTTACCAGTACAACGACTGGGACATGCAGCTCACAGAGTACATGCAGGAACTCTCCTATACGAGTCCAACCGTAGACACCAAACGTCAGGTGAACCTGGAACTGACAGCTGAGAGCCAGAAACAACAGATAGACTTCACTGTCAACTTTGCAAAGTCCAATGTGAACAACTTGACCTATCTGCATGTCTATCGCTTAAGAAACAATGATTTTGAGAAAGATATGGTGGTCAAGGAGCTTCTAACTGGTGACCAGACCAACTATACTTTCAGCGACATTCACAGTACATCGAATAAGCTGGACTATACCGTAGGTCACAAGTATGTTGTGGAGCTTGTACAGAATCTAGGTGATGGCGACATCGGTAGTATCATCGACACCAAAGAGATATCAGCTGCCGTAACAGGTGGAACAAGCCTCTCAGGACTGAGTGCAACACGTGGTACTTATGGAACTCAAGTAAAACTGAATTGGGACGTCATCAGAAGTGATGACAAGATCGCAGAGGACCACTACCTCGTCACGCGTCGAGTAGCTGGTACTAACGATACCTTTGAGAAGATAGACCTTGTCTCTACGACAGCCCATCGCTACACTTATACCGATGACACCGCCACTCCAGGCAACTACTATGAATATAAAGTAGGAGTGGTAGGTCCCTCAGGTAGCGAGAGCGACATCACCTCCGATGCCACCATCGTGGCCTTCGCCAAGAGTACCGGTACCATCACAGGACACGTCAACTACAGTCAAGGTACGAGTGTCGGTGGTGTGACCATGCTGCTCAATCAGGCCGAGAGCAACAAGATGACCAACCAGTTTTATAGTCTGGAGATGGACGGCGGTGCTGCAAAGGTTAGCATGGACTCTACCCTTATTGCCAATTTGTTTGGCAAGGAAGCCAACTTCAGCTTGCAGCTTTGGTTGAAGCCCACGCCGACAGAGACCAGATCGTATGGTGTGTTCAACATCATGGACAGGTTCTGCCTCAACCTCACTTTTAATAATGCAACCCCAGACTACATGATGCCTACCTTAAAAATAGGCACTAGTACCAAGGCTTTGCAGAACATACACATACCTACCAATAAGTGGACCAATATCACCCTGGTGCGCAACGGCAGCGAACTTTCGCTCGTGCAAGTGGACGAAGAGGGCAACAGCACAAAGGCTGTGGTCAGCTCATCCCTCAGCGGAGCCCTCATCAGCGGAGTCGCAACGGACATCAGCAACTATATTGCTTCCAAGAAGCCTGTTTGCCTGCTGGGTGCCGGACAGGGTACAACCAGCTTCAAGGGAATGCTCGACGAAGTACGTGTATGGAGTAAGCCCCTTAGCGAAAAAGAAATCGTGGCAAATCACGACCATATGCTTGTGGGTAGCGAGATGGGACTTGAGTGCTATCTCCCTGTCGACGAGAATCTCTCAGGCAACATCTTTGATGCCTCTACCGGTAGCAACATAGCCCATACCAATCATGGTACTCTTTCAGGAAACATCAGACCCTGCAACGAATTCCCAGCATCCTTCGGTTTGAAGGGTATCACTGATGAGTATGGAAACTTTGCAATAGCTGGCGTGCCTTGCTCGCGTGCAGGTATTACCTACAATGTCACTCCTATGTATGGCTCACATGAGTTTGCGCCCGTGAAGACCCAGGTCACCATGAGCGACCAGGTGCCTGTAGCCAACAATCAGGACTTCACCGATGTTTCCTCGTTCAAGGTGACCGGTAAGGTAACCTACAAGTATGGTTCGTACCCCGTAGAGGGTGCAACTGTCTATGTGGACGGTGAGAAGGCCATGCTGGACGGTGAACCCGTAACGACAAACACATATGGCGAGTACGAGGTAGACGTGCCTATCGGCTCTCACTTCATCAGCATCAAGAAGGACTATCATGAGTTTAGCTTCAACGGACGATTCCCCCACGAGGTAGGTCAATATTATGACTTCCAGGAAAACACCAAGGAGGTAAACTTCACCGACGAGACGCTTGTCACCATCGTTGGTCGTGTATCGGGCGGACTCACTCAAGCTCAGCTGCCTGTTGGTTTTGGCGCAGAATCAGGTAGTAAGGCCCTAATTGGCAAGGCCACTATTCTTTTGAAGCCTGTATCCGACCTCGCTTACCAGATCAATAACAGCGAGACCCAGGATGTGGTTATACCCAACAACGATCAGGATGTCAACAGCGTCACCACACTGCTTCGCTACGACCGCACCGACCGTCCTCAGATCCAGATCCAAACCGATCCACAGACCGGTGAGTTCAAGGCTTTGCTCCCTCCCATGAACTATCAGATGGTCAGTGCATCTACAGCCAGTGTCAATGCAGACAATCTCGATGTCAGCCAGATGAGCATGATCAAGCCTGTACTGGGTACCATGTATATCGACTCATTGCAGGTGAATGATGCCATGGTATATTCTGAATATCACGCCAAGAGCATCATCCCCTATCAGTCTGCTCCTATCATCTCCATTAGTGACATGGGAAATGCAGATGGGGCATTTGGCGAAGCTTCTTACAAGTATGGAAATTCCGAATTCCCTCTCTATGAATTTGACGATGACGGAGATATTGACTATTTCCTTGGACACCCCGTATTCGAATCATTAAAGCGCTACCGCCTGTTAGTGAAGGGTGAGCAGGTCTACATCAATACCGATAAAGACCGAATCGAAAACCGTGTACCCATGAGCGGCCTCAAGGTATCTTTCAGTGGGTCATCATGGAAGAGCGATGACGATGAGAGTGACGAGGAGATCACACTCAACGACAAGGGCTTAGGCGTATATACTTTCACGGGTGCTGATCCCAGCTACGATGAAGAGAATGGAGCCAAACTTCCCCTTTTGCAGGCAAGCTATGAACTCAATGGCCGAACCTATGTCTATCCCAACGAGCCCATCGCTGCCATCTTCACCGGTACGGAGATGTATGGTGGTCAAGGATTTGTGACAGCTGGTCCCGATGTCGTGGAGTTCGTATTGCGCGATCCTCCAGGATCAAACAGCTATGCCTATGTAGAAAAGGGGTCATCCTATACCACTACTTCTACATTCAACTTTGAGGACAATTGGTCACAACTTCAAAATCTCGAATTCGCCGTCGGAGTGAAATTGCATTGGGATGATGTAAAATGGGGTGAAGATTTTGAGTTAAATATTCTGGGAACCGAAGAAGAGAGTTTTGAATCGATGATTGGTAGTGTAGACTCAAAAACTCTGAGTGCCACCACCGAACTGACACGAACCATCAGTACAAGCGACGCTGAAGACTTTGTTGGAAGCGAAGGAGATGTCTTCGTAGGCAAAGCCACCAATATACTCTATGGACAGGGACGTAAGGTGGGATTCTTTACTGATATTCCAGATGACGATGAGACCAACTACCAGATACTTCGAAGCAGCGATGGAAACCATGAGGTTTATTTCTACGATGGAGATGTTACCGCTGCGGGGCTTACCTACTCCACAGAGTTTGCCTACACGGCTAAACACATCGAAGACATCTTGTTGCCTGAATTGGATCGCTTACGCAAAGCTTCACTTCTACCTATGGGCACTGACTCCAACACACTAACATGGGAGAACAACGAGGTAGAGAAATATATATCAAAAGTACCTGAAGACGATGCAAACTTTGGTAAAACGGATCGTGATAGTGGTGGCATCCCTAAATATTACAAAATTGTCTTCAACCCTGACATAACAATTGATAAGATAAACTATACAGACCGCATTGTATTATATTCAGAAGCTATCAATACTTGGAAAGACTACCTCCTGCAAAATGAACAGCACAAGGTAAGAGCCAACTACAGCAAGGACGTTTCCTTCTCCGTGGGCGCCAACTACGAAGAGTCCAAAACCGTAACCCAAAACGCAAGTGTAGAGCGTATGACTGTCAGATCGCTCGCTTATACAAGTGTAGCGGGTGTCGATTTTGACATAGCACTTGGAGGAGAGGTCAAAGGAAAGGTAACCGGTGGAGAAAGCGAAAACGAGACATCAGAAGAGATTGAAGGAGAAGAGCATGAGACTTCCCTTACCTTCGGCTACGTGCTGAGCGATGGCGATGCTCACAACTACTTCTCTGTAGGTATCGCAGAACCTGACACCATCAATGGATTCTGCTTCCATCTGAATGCTGGTCAGAGTAGCTGTCCCTACGAGGGTCCCCAGACTACCAAGTGGTATATGCCTGGCCACTATGACATTAGTAGTGGAACTACACAGCTCGACATGCCTAAGTTGAGCGTGGACCGTCCCAACATCACCGACATTCCTGCTGGCAAGGAGGCTGTAATGGTGGTTAGCATGACCAACAACTCACCTGCTCGTGTGGATCGTACCTATTATCTGAGCTACGACGACACCACCAACCCCAACGGTTTGGTGATGACCATCGACGGCCTTCCCATCACCAGCCAGGGACGTGCCTTCAGTGTAGGTGCCGGTCAGACCTTGCAGAAGACCATGAAGATCTCTCAGAGCCGTACCGACGTACTCGATTACGAACACATCATGCTCATCCTGCAACCTGAGTGTATGCTTGATTCTGATGAGAACTATCCCTCGCTTACCTCTGAGCAACAATTTAGCATCCACTTCAAGCCTAGTTGTTCGGACGCTACAATGAAGATACGTAGTGCGGAGGATATGAGCGAAATCGGTACTATCAACATTGCAAGCGGTAACACTTTGGTACTTGAAGCAACCGACTTCGACAAGAATTTCAAGGACTTCGTCTACATCCACCTGCAGCAGAAGGGTGAGTTTGAGACCACGTGGAAGACCATAGCCACCTATGCGCTCAACGACTCCATTGCCAAGAGCGACAACATCATGCTTGTGGTACCTGAAGACGCCAGCACCGTACAATACATCTATGATATGCACGATCAAGCCGATCAGACCTTCCAGTTCCGCGTACAGACCGTCGGACGCTATGGTACAGGCTTCGTGACCAATGAAAGCGAGATTGTAACCATCGTTAAGGACAGCTCTGCTCCTATGGCTCTCGGACAGCCCACACCTGTCAATGGCATCCTGACCCCCGATGGTGAGATTAGCTTGATGTTCAACGAAGACATCTACAAGTCTCGCATTGTCAATGCCAACATCGAAGTAATGGGTGTGCTCAACGGACAGCCCCTTACTCACGAGACCGGTCTGAAGTTTAGCAAGGGCCAGGTGGCCAGCACCGAAGCTTCCATCTCTCTGAGCAACATGCCCTTTACCGTAGAGATGTGGCTGGATCGACCCATGAATGAGGCTTCAACCCTCTTTACTCATGGAGTAGGCGATGAGGCACTTACCATCGGTTTCACCGCCGACAACAAGCTCTGTGTGAAGATGGGTGGCGAGACCATCACTTCGGACGTTGCTGTACAGACCAATGACTGGCAGTACCTCTCTGTATCCTTCAACAGCGACTCGCAGCGCCTCTATGCTTACTCTCTCTACAACGATGTCACTGGCAAACCCATCAATGCAACTCTCTTTACTGCCAAGGGCGTCGCTGTAAGCAAGCCTTACACGGGCAGTGGTCGCATCTCTCTGGGTGAGAACTATAGCGGTATGATGCAGGAGCTCACCATATGGAACAATGTGCGAACCCTGGCAGACCTCAGCGATCGCACTGTCTGCAAGACCGGACGCGAGAACGGCCTCATCGCCAACTGGCCCATGGACGAATGCAAGGGTACGCTGGCTGCCGACAAGGCTCGTAGCCGCAACCTTCTCCTTCCCTCCGACAGTTATTGGTACATCAGTGACAAGAACCTTGCAGCCCACTTCAACGGTACGAGCGACAAGTTGCAGGTGAGCATCATGAACACACCTATCACAAGCAAGGATGACTACACGCTTGAGCTGCAATTCCACACCGATGCACAGAATGGTACCATCATAAGCTGTGGCGATGGTGTGCTCGATGAGGATACCGAGGGTGCACTCTCACTGGCTATGGTCGATGGCAAACTCAACCTCAAGACCAATGGTGAGACCTACGCTTTGAGCAACAAGGCTGTCAACGACAATCAGTGGCACCACTTCGTACTTAATGTACGTCGCAACGCTTCTGCCATTGCATACGTCGACGGCATCGTGGCTCGTCAATTGCCCGCTACAGCATTTGCAGGCCTTGCACAGGGCGGAGGAGCATTGGTTATCGGTGCTGACAGTTACTACGACACTTCTCTGCAGGAGAATGTAACCGACTATTTCAAGGGCGACATCGATGAAGTGAGACTCTGGAAGGCTTCGATGACCAAGGAGTCCATCATGCTCAACAGCAGCTCACGCCTGAGTGGCAACGAGAAGGGGCTTGCTCTCTACTATCCCTTTGAGACCAAACAGAAGATAGAAGGTACGGGCGTATATGAGACAGTTGCCTCCACCGACGACCTTTGCGGTCGCAACTCACAGGCTGCTCAGGGACATGTAAGCTCCACCGAGATAGCACCCATGATGAAGGGTGTACGCAAGCGCGAGTCGGTATACCATAGTTGGGTGGCTTCCGACAATAAGATTGTCATCAACATCCAAGAGCCTGTAGCCAACATAGAGGGTTGTACCCTTGAGTTTGCCGTGGACTACATCCAGGATCTCAATGGCAATACCATACCTGCCCCGATCACTTGGACCACATTTGTAGACATCAACCGTCTGCAGTGGAGCGATACCGAACTGAAGCTCGTCACCGAGCAACTTCAGCCTACTACTGCCAGTGTGACCATCACCAACCAGAGCAGCAAGGAAGAAGTCTGGACACTGACCGGCCTGCCTGCATGGCTCGAGGCCACTCCTTCTCAGGGTACACTCAAGCAGCTGTCTTCACAGAACATCACCTTCACCACCTCCGAGAGTACACCTATCGGCTCGTATGAAGGTGTGGTCTACCTGACGGGCAACAACAGCGTGGACGAACCTCTCTATGTATCGCTCACCGTGACTGGTGACGTGCCCGACTGGAGCGTCAATCCCAACGACTATGAGCTCAATATGAACCTCATTGGTCAGCTTCAGATCGACGGTCTCTACTCAGAGGACCCCAACGACAT
>JAZLII010000122.1:0-3948 GCA_045617275.1 Bacteroidaceae bacterium | reverse complement strand
GACGAGCTCTGGCTTGAACTCCTCTATCTCCTCCATCGTGGTGAATCGCTGCGTATTGTAGAGAAAACGCATACGCTTGGCATCCACCTCATATACGGCGCACTCGTGGTCAAAGGATAATACGTCCGTGAAAAACGAACCCATCTTGCCGGCACCGAGAATTAAAATTTTCATAAGCCTCTCCCCCAGCCCCTCCCCCAAAAAGGGAGGGGAGCCTTTCGGGGGCTCCATTAATTTAAGTATTGTTTTATTATTGAAAGAACTAATTGAATGTCAGTAAGAATCTGCTCGTTGGTAAAACGAATTACCTTATAGCCGTTCGACTCTAACCGAGCCGTCCTACACTGATCATCGATTTGTTGGTCTATAGTGTTGTGATATTTACCATCAACTTCAATTACCAGTTTCTTTGGCAAACAAATGAAATCGGCAATGTAGTCAAGTATAGAATGTTGTCTGCGAAAAGTCACTCCAAGTCCTTTTCTTCTCAAATAGACCCAGAGCATTTCCTCGGCTTCGGTTTGTCGACTACGCAACTCCCTAGAGAAAGGCTTAAGGATGACATACCTATCCGGACTTGTTGTCTCGTTATTATGATATGATTTGTTCATAAGCCTCTCCCCCAGCCCCTCCCCCCAAAGGGAGGGGAGCCTTTCGGGGGCTCCAACAATTTAAGTAATATAGATTAATATATCGTATACACTTCTGCCTCAATAGGCTCCTACAATTGATGAAATGTAAGTTAATATCGTATACACCTCTGCCTCAATAGGCTCCCCTCCCTTTTGGGGGAGGGGTTGGGGGAGAGGCTATTTGTTAACAATTTCAATCTGCTGTCGTACACTCTCTTCGTGGATGGCCTCATAGACCTTCTTGACGAAGTCGGGATCCATGCCGCAGAGGGTGCCTTGGACACCGCGCTTGTCGAGGATCTCGGTGTAACGGCCAGTCTGTACGACGCTCATGTTGTGCTCCTTCTTGTAGGTGGCTATCTCGCGAGAGATGCGCATACGGCGGGTGAGGAGGTCCATGAGCTGGTCGTCCATCATGTCGATCTGCTTACGCAACTGTCCCAGGGACTCGGTCATCTCGGCATTGTTGCGGATGACGAGGCGGTCGAGGATGAAGTCGAGCACGTCGGGAGTGACCTGCTGCTTGGCATCGCTCCATGCCTCGTCGGGAGTGCAGTGGCTCTCCACGATGAGTCCGTCCATACCCATATCCATGGCCTGCTGACAGAGGGGCGCGATGAGGTCGCGACGACCACCGATGTGGCTGGGGTCACAGGCAATGGGAAGGTTGGGATAACGGCGCTTGAGCTCGATGGGCAAATGCCACATGGGGGTATTGCGATAGAGCTTCTGGTCGATGCTGCTGAAACCACGATGGATGGCTCCAAGACGCTTCACACCGGCACGGTTGAAACGAAGGAGAGCACCGATCCAGAGTTCGAGATCGGGATTGACGGGATTCTTCACCAGCAAGGGCACGTCGACACCCTGGAGAGAGTCGGCCAGGGCCTGTACGGCAAAGGGATTGGCAGTGGTGCGAGCACCCACCCACAGCACGTCGATGCCTGCCTTCAGGGCTGCCTCCACATGCTCGGGAGTAGCCACCTCGGTGGCTGTGAGCATACCGGTCTCTTGCTTGACCTGCTGCATCCAAGGGAGCGCCACCTCGCCGTTGCCTTCAAAGCCTCCGGGCTTGGTACGGGGCTTCCACACTCCGGCACGGAACATATGGCAGCCTTTGTCGGCCAGTTCCTTGGCGGTCTTCATCACTTGCTCTTCGGTCTCAGCCGAACAGGGTCCGGCAATGACGAAGGGACGTTCGTTGTCACTAGGTAGATTCAGGGATTGAAGTTCAAGATCCATAAGCCTATCCCCCTACCCCTTCCCAAAAGAGGGAGGGGAGACTGCGGGGGGGGCAGTTTTATGCCTCAAAGCTTGCCATCCCGTCAACGGGAGGGAAGCGTGAGGGTATGATTATTTTACCATTTTTTGAATACGAGACAGGGCCTCTTGCAGCTTCTCCTCTGTGGCACAGAGAGAGATACGGATGTAGCGGGCACCATTGCTGCCAAAGATGAAGCCGGGCACGATGAAGACACGGGCCTCGTGGAGTACACGCTCAGTGAGCTGCTCCACATCGTCGAGCGAGTCGGGAATGCGTCCCCAGAGGAACATGCCCACCTGAGAGTGATCCCAGGTACAGCCCAGCGTCTGCATGATCTCCTCAGCCACCTTGCGACGTCCGGCATAGAGTACACGGTTGAAGTCACGATGCCACTCTTCCTCATTGTGGAACGCCTGCACGGCAGCCAACTGAAGGGGACGGAACATGCCACTGTCCACGTTGCTCTTCACCTTCAGGATCCACTGTATGAACTGCGCATTGCTGCTGATCCAGCCCACACGCCAGCCGGGCATGTTCTGACTCTTCGACATCGAGTTGAACTCGATACAGCACTCCTTGGCACCTTTCACCTGAAGGATGCTGATGGGGTGCTCGTTGAGAATGAGGCTGTAAGGGTTGTCGTTGACCACGATGATGTGGTGGCGACGTGCAAATTCTACCAGTTTCTCATACAGCTCCATCGTAGCGGGAGCACCTGTAGGCATGTTGGGATAGTTGGTCCACATGAGCTTCACATCCGAGAGATCCATCTGCTCCAGCGCCTCGAAGTCGGGCTGCCAGTGATTCTCCTCGAGGAGGTCGTAGTGGACGATCTGCGCACCGAGAATGTGGCTCAGCGAGGTGTAGGTGGGATAGCCGGGATTGGGCACGAGGACCTTCTCACCGGGATTGACAAAGGCGAGGGTGACATGCAGGATGCCCTCCTTGCTACCAATGAGAGGCTGTATCTCAGTCTTGGGATCGAGGTCCACACCGTACCAGCGCTTGTAGAAGTAGGCCATGCCTTCACGCAGTTCGGGTATGCCCACATAGGGCTGATAGCCGTGCGCATTGGCCTTCTGGCTCTCCTCGCAGAGGGTCTGTATGGTCTGAGGCGAGGGAGGCATGTCGGGACTGCCGATACCCAGGCTGATGACATCCTTGCCCTCAGCATTCATCTGGGCCACTTCCTTCAGTTTGCGGCTGAAGTAGTATTCGCTTACGCAGGCCAGTCGGTCGGCTGGCTTATATGCTTTGTTTTCCATCTTTGTAATATCCTAATATTTTTAGTTCCTTGGTAAGAGGCGTGATGGCCTGGATGCCCTGTTCGAAGCGCTCGCGGTCGGCAAAACTGAGATCCACATAGAAGAGGTACTGCCACTCCTTGCCGATGATGGGCAGAGACTGGATCTTGGTGAGGTTGAGCTTATAAAACGAGAGCACGCTCAGTACGGCTGAGAGGCTACCCTCTTCATGCTGCAGGCTGAAGACCAGGCTGGCCTTGTTGATCTGCTCCTTCTCGCGAAGCTCGTCGGCCTTGTCGGGAGAGGACAACACGAGGAAGCGGGTGAAATTGTGCTTGTTGGTCTCGATGCCTTCCTCTAGCACCTTCATGCCGTATATCTTGGCAGCATCCTTGTGACAGATGGCGGCATGCCCACGAAGGCCTTCCTTGCTGATATCGGCTGCAGCTCCTGCCGTGTCGGCCACCTCGACCACCTTCAGACGGGGATGGCGGGAGAGGAAGTCGCGACACTGCATCAAAGCCACTGGGTGTGAGTTGACCTCATTGAGGTCGGTCCACTCGTCCTCTGGCAGACACATGATGCTATGACTGATGCGAAGCTTATGCTCGCCCACGATGGTGGCTTGCGACTCGCGAAGCAACTCATAGTTGTGGAGCAGACTGCCTGCTATCGTATTCTCTATGGCCACGAGGCCCACCACATCGGCATCGGCGGCCAGATGGGCAAACACCTCCTCAAAGGTATCACAGCAGAGCAACTCGATGTCTTCATCCTCGAAGTAACGATGGGCTGCGATGTCGTGAAA
>JAZLII010000121.1:0-20759 GCA_045617275.1 Bacteroidaceae bacterium | reverse complement strand
GGCTATGACTCACAGAGCCAGAAAGAGGTGGTGACGACCGGTTACCAGACCCTCAATCGCAGAGAGAGTGCCTCTGCTGTGGTGACGAAGAAGATGGAAGAAGTCTTCACGCCTGAAGCGATGAACCTCGACCAGATGTTGCAAGGAAAGCTCCCCGGTGTGAGTGTACAGCTCCAGAGCGGTGAACCTTCCGCTACGGCTACCATCCGTATCCGCGGTAACTCAACCATCAACGGCAACAAAGCCCCCGTATGGGTGGTGGATGGTGTGATCATGAGTGAGACCGTGCCCTTCACAGCCAGCGACATCACCTCGCCCGATGCCACCTACCTCATCGGTAACAGCATCGCAGGTATCAGTCCACAGGACATCGAGAGCATCACCGTACTGAAGGATGCCTCGGCTACAGCCATCTATGGTGTGAAAGCTGCCAATGGCGTCATCGTAGTGACTACCAAGCGCGGAACAGTCTCCGCGCCCCAGGTGACCTATGACGCCAATGTCAACTTCAACTCCAACCCACGCTACAGCATGCTTGATCGCATGAACTCACAGCAGCGTGTACAGCTCTCCAAGGACATCTACGATGCCCGCCTCGAGTACCCACGCGTACCCAATACAGAAAGTTATGAGGGAGCCATGCAGCTCTTCCTCAACAAGGATATCAATCAGGCACAGTTTGACCAGATGGTGCGTCACTATGAGACACTCAACACCGACTGGTTTGACATCCTCTTCCGCCCCGCAGTGACTCAAAACCACAGCGTCAGCCTCAATGGCGGAACGGACCGTGTACGCTACTATTCGTCCGTAAGCTACAACAACAGCCCCGGTATAGCACGCGGTTCGCTGAGCGACCGTTTTACCGGTTTGGCCAAGATGTTTATCAAGATAAACCGTGTGTTTGACTCCGAGATAAAGCTCGACCTGAGCAACTCGGTCAATGAAGGCTACACGAGCGTCAACCCCTTTAGCTATGCCTTCAACACCTCTCGTGCCATACCTTGCTACGACGAGAATGGCAACTTCTATAATTATAATATAGGTAGTACCTCGAGCCCCATCGACTACAATGTGATGAACGAGCTCAAGACTACCGGTCAGAAGAGTACCACTCGACGTATGGGCGTGCTCTTCAACCTCAATGCCCACATCATCAGCGGACTGACGTACAGGGGCACGTTCTCCTACGGTTGGAACAACAACAATGTCAATCAGTGGGCAACGGACCGCTCCAGCAACGTGGCTCAGATGCGTGGCTACAACTACGGAGCGTACGAGAGAGGTTCGGACAAGTTCAACAACAGCGTCATCCCCTACGGCGGTACATGGCGTACCAGCGACACGAAGAGCCACAACTACACCGTGCGCAACACCCTCAACTACATCAACAGCTGGAACGACATGCATGAGCTCAACGTGATGGCCGGTATGGAGGCACGCAGCGAGAAGTATGACGGATACAGCAAGATGGACTACGGATGGGATCCCACCTACGGCCATACGTTCTCACCCGTCTACACCAACTCCTACCTCAACCGTCTGCAGTGGGGTAGCCTCGATCCTCAGATCACCGACAAGATCACGCAGGTGGCTTCATGGTTTGGCACAGCCAGCTACACCATCGCTGACCGCTACGTGCTCAACGGCAACCTGAGAAGCGACGGTTCGAATAAGTTCGGTAGCAATCCCAAGTACCGCTGGCTCCCCACCTGGTCTATCGCCGGAAAGTGGATACTGAGCAACGAAGACTTCATACGCAAGACCGGTCTCTTCGACAATCTTTCACTCCGTGCTTCATACGGTCTGCAGGGCAACATCATCGACAGCGCCACTCCCAACCTCATCGTTCGCATGGGTCGCTGGGATGACAACACCGGATGGCGTCCCGGTAGCATCTATCGTCTGCCCAACCCCGACCTTCGCTGGGAGAAGACAGCGAGCTGGAATGTGGGTCTGGACGTGTCGATGTGGAAGGGTAGGGTGAACTTCACCTTCGATGTCTATCGTAAGAACACGAGCGACCTGATCACAGACATGAGCGTTTCTCCCACCACCGGACGTACGGAGCTGTACATGAATGCAGGACGTGCCATCAACAAGGGTGTGGAGGGTGCCGTCAGCGTGGACATCTTCCGCAGCAAGGAATGGGACTGGAACACTTCGTTCAACTTCTCTCGTAACACCAACCGCATCGAGTATAGCTACGTAGCCAACCTCACCGAGCAGGAGACCATCCAGAAGATGATAGCCGGCAACGTGGCCGTGCAGGGTCAGCCTCTCGGTACGATATTCAGTTTTGAATATGCCGGACTGAGTGCAGAGAACGGTTATCCTCTCTTCTACAGTACCGACCGCCGACTCGTACACGAGGGTGACTATCAGAGCATGTCGCTCGTACCCAGTGGTAGCATCTATCCCGACCTCACCGGTGGTATCGACACCCGTCTGACATGGCGCAAGAACCTCAGCCTCTCGGTAGGATTCTCTTACCAACTGGGTGCTGTGAAGCGTCTGCCTTCCATCTACAGCGGCGTCTCTGCAGCCTTCGACCCTGTGCGCAACGTGAGCGACATCTACGTGAACCGTTGGCGTCATCCCGGTGACGAACTCCTCACCGACATCCCCGCCCTCTACGATACCCGCATCGCCGACTCCTTCGCTGACGAACTGAAGGCGCTCTACGACGAGGGTAGCTATGCAGACGTGAAGATGGTGAACTGCTACGACAACAGTGACTTACGTGTGGCCAAGAGCAACTTCCTCCGCCTTCGCAACATCACACTCAGCTACCGCATCCCTCGCGAGAAGCTTAGCAAGGCTCACATCAAGACTTGCAGTCTCCGACTCCAGGCCAGCAACGTATGCATCTGGAAATCTAAGAAATGGGGTGGCCTCGATCCTGAGACGGCCTATGCCAATATGCCCATCATGCCCAGCTTCAACCTCGGCCTGAATTTAGGATTCTAAATTCGTTGAACGTGGAGATATAAACGTTGAACGTGGAGCGATGAACGTTGAGCGATGAACGTTGAGCGAATATAAAAAAGGGTCTATTCGTAAAGTCGAGATATCATCCCGACATTTTTCGAGATTTGGCTTGCAACTATAAAAAGATAAAAAAGATACACATGAAGAAGATACTATATATCACAATGACTGCCGCGATGCTGGCAAGCTGCGACGGTTATCTGAAAGAGGACTCTGGCGACCTGCTCATCCCCACGAAGGTGGAGGAGTATGCCAGCGTGCTCTACGGTGAGGGTTATCCCAACCACTTGACAGACAATGTGGAGTGGATGCAGCTCCTCTCCGATGATGCTGAGGTGAGCAGACAGGCTCATAAGCCCTCGCAGAACAGTAAGGGAGATGACGATGTGTTCCTGTCGACCGGTAAGGGTGCATTCATCTGGGCTCAGGACATCGAGTACTATATCAACAGCTATGCAAAGGCTTACCAGGATGCTTACTCCAACATCAATGCCTGCAACATCGTGCTCGAAAACTGGCAGACGATGGAGGGCAAGCAAGAAGAGCGCAACCTCATCGCAGCACAGGCTTACGGTCTGCGTGCGTATGCCTATTTCTGCCTCGTGAACTGGTATGGCGAACCTTACCGTGAAGAGACGGCAAAGGAGGACTTGGGCGTGGTGATCAGACTCAACAGCCGAGTGGTACGTGACTATCCTGAGCGCAATACCGTGGCTGAAGTTTACGACCAGATCAACCATGACCTCGACTCTGCCTTGATACTCTTCGATGAGTCGCCCAAGGTAACCAATCCCTACATTTTCTCGAAGCGTGCTGCCTACTTGCTGAAGAGTCGTGTGGCCCTCTTCCAGAATCAGTGGGAGAAGGTGGTGGAGTATGCCACTCCTTTGTCAGAAAACAAGTACAGCCTCACCACCATCTCTACGATGAGCAATGCCCAGCTCTCTCACGACGTGGACTATCACTTCATCGCAGCAGACAGTCCTGAGACCATCTGGATGTTTGGCGGTCGTCCTGCCACAACCGGTTACAACTCCTATATGTACAACTGTATGTACATCGACGGAGCTGTGTTTGCCGTTTCGCAGACTCGCTCAGAGGACCTTTACAACAGTTACTCAGACGGCGACAATCGCATCTACGCCTTCTTTGCACAGGATGGCGACAACTGTCACCGCAACATCTACTATAAGTACTGGTCGTGGAATGACTATTCGCAGGCTTTCCGTACCCCCGAGGCATTGCTCAACATGGCTGAGGCCAAGGCACAGCTCGGCGAACTGCAAGAAGCTCTCAACCTTGTCAATCAGTTGAGAAAGAACCGCATACGTCGTTCACGTTTCTCTGAATTTACCACCGATAAGTATGGTACTCAGGAGGAAGTCTTGAAGGTGGTTCGTGCCGAGCGTCGTCGCGAACTCTGTTTCGAGGAGACCCATCGTTGGTGGGATCTACGTCGTCAGGGTTGTCCTCAGCTCAAACACGTGTTCTATTCCTCAGCCAGTGCTGCCCCCGAGACCTACATCCTCGAGGAGAACGACCGCAACTACACACTGGAATTGCCTAAGTCGGAACTGAGATACAATACCAATATCAAGCCCATCGACCGAAGGGTGATCAAGCCAGAGTAGAAGACCCCCCAACCCCTGCATTTTGAGACAAGGCAAAAGCTAGGGGGAGTGGTTTGGGCGAAGCTGGAAGACACCCCAGTTTGACACATACTCGGAGTGACATATAGTCACTTCGACTTCCCTCAAGGTGGAGCCGTTAGGGCGAAGCTGGTAGTGGAGATCTAATGAGAGGTGACAGGATAGACAACGTGCCCTTCCGTTGACGGAAGGGTTATGAAAAGTCAAAAAGCTTAGCCCTTGAACTAAAAATGAAATAATGAAAGATATGAAAAAGACATTTATCATAGGAATATTTGCCATCCTCGCCTTGGCTTTCGTGGGCTGTGGCGAGGAGAGCATCGTGCCCAGCGTGGATACCCGCAACGAGTATGCACAGAAGTTGGAAGCACGCAAAGACAACTCCAAGGCTGATGCACTCATCTGGAACTGGTACGAGAAATATCACTCCTCCTTCGTCTATGACTTCTCAGACGAGGAGTTTCATTGGCTCTGGGCCAGTACCTTCAGCGACACCTACGAGCAGTTTGACCTGACGAATGAGGAGGACCGCGAGAAGCTCGATGCATTCACCCAGGAGATAGAAGACGGATTTATCAGTAAGTACACCGATGAGCGACTGAGCAGTACCTTGCCCTTCCGCATCTTCCTCTGCAAGAAACTCAATCCGCAGTCCTCTTCCTTCTCTGCCAAGGATACCATCGCCACCACCAATGGTCAGGATGCCATCGTAGTGGCCTACGAGGGTAGGAGCGGACAGCCTTTCGATAAGCAGGAGTTGTCCAACGAGCTGAGCAAGTCGTTTGCCCTGTTCTTCTTCGACAAGCTTCCCAAAGTTCCCGTGGAGTTCATCGAGAGTCGTACCGAGTGTAATTTCAGCCTCGTGACTGTACCTGCGGATGGCAAGGTGGAGGCCGAGTTTACCACCACTTCCCCCATTTCATCCGACAGAAACTCATTTGCCTATAAGAACCACAAGGCCAATGTATGTGGATTTATCCGTGCCTATCTGCCCACCTACGTACAGGTGCCCACAGAGAAGGTGGACTTTGCTGACTATCTGGCCTTCCTCACTTGCAACTCTTCTGACTACATCCGCAAGTACTGCCAGAACTACTGGCGCATCGCCAAGCGTGCCTCCATCTTCCTGAAATACTGGAAGGAGAATCTCGACGAAGACCTCATACAAACACACAGGGAGAAGTTCCCCGACGAGAAGGATCCATTGAACGAGAGAGACTTTATGTACGTGGAGAAGTAATATACACAGAGATATATTATTTGTTTTTGCTAATTTTGTCCACGTTCAAAGAGTCGGGATATCCCGACATCCAAGTTTAAGTTAAATTATAATTAGACAAGATATGAACAAGACTTTATTCACCATGGGTATGGCAGTACTTGCTACCCTGAGCATGAGTGCCCAGAAGTACAATATACAAGGTACATGGAGTGACGGTGCAGGTAAGAAAGTGTATCTCGCTGATAAAGAGACCAAAGAGCATGCACGATTTGACTCAACTACTGTCAAGGCAGACGGTACTTTCACCCTTCAGGGCCAGCTCGACGAGGCACGTCCCGTGCTGCTGAGCTACGGTGGTACCACCTCAGATGTATTCATTGCCGATCAGCCTGTGATCAAGATTGTCATCGACTGGCATGAGAGCACAGACCGTAAGGGCAACAAGACGAAGAACCTGGACGCTACCGTGGATGGTGGCGACGATCAGGAGATATTCACCAAGCTCACCAGCATGTACATGTCGAAGGTGATCTCTAAGCTCGGCATGGGTCTGGCTCTGGCACAGTACAAGGACGACGAGAAGATGAGAGACTCTCTTACACGCGCCTTCACCTACATGGATAAGGAACTGGAGAAGGGTATTCGCAACAAGATAGACTCTGCCAGACACACCATGGGTATGCCTTACTTCGTGACTACCACGCTGCTGAGTGAGTATCCCGTAGACACTCTGCGTACCATCTATTCACGTCTCACTCCCAAGGTGAAGGCAAGTTCGGCTGGTAAGAAGTTTGAATCGGCCTTGGCACAGCTGAGCATGGTAAGTGTGGGCGGTCAGGCTCCCGACTTCAAGCTGAAAGGTCCCGACGGTAAGGAGGTAAGCCTCTCTTCATTGCGTGGCCATATCGTACTGCTCGACTTCTGGGCTACCTGGTGCGGTCCCTGTCTGCGTGAGTTGCCCAACGTGAAGAAGATATATGACCTCTACCACAGCAAGGGTCTTGAGATACTTGGTGTCTCTCTCGATGACGAGAAGGACGCAGAAAAGTGGAAGCAGATGATCAAGGATCGCGAAATGAGCTGGCATCACGGTTCGTCACTTCAAGGATGGGATTGCCCTGTGGCTAAGACCTACAATGTCACCGCCATTCCACGTATGTACATCATCGACAAGGATGGTAAGATCATCGCACAAGACCTGAGAGGTGAGGCTTTGCAGGAGAAGATGGCCGAGCTGTTTAAGTAACGTTGAACGATGAGCGTGCAACGTTGAGCGGAAGAATGAATTATTGGAAATAAACAAAGATGGCATTGAAGCGATTTTATATATGGATGGCCCTAATGGCCTCGGTGATGAGCTTGTCGGCTCAAAGCTATAAGGTCAATGGTAATGCACCGGGACTGGATGGGCTGAAAGTGTATCTGATAGATGACCAGAAGGTGAATTTTGACTCGGCTACCGTAAAGGATGGCGTATTCTCGATGGAGGGTAAGTTGACCCGCATCGGTCCCACCACGGTAAAGATAGGTACCGGACGTGAGATGTTTCTGCTCTGCGAAGTGCCTGTAACGGTCAACGTGAAGGCCGACACCACTCATATCGGGGAGAAGGTGCTTACAATGCCACGTGTGAGTGTAACGGGTGATCAGGACCAGAAGCTCTTCAAGGAGATGACCAAGACACAGTCGGCCGAGATGCTGATGATGATGGCCATCGCCTTCTTAGGTGAGAAGGATACACTCGCTCGCGACTCCCTTGTGGATCTCTACGTGCAGGCCAAGGCTGAGCATAAAGCCTTCAACGACAGCGTAGTAGAGCACTTCACGGATAGCTACGTGAGTGCATTGGTTCTCCTTGAGCAGCATGCCAAAGAGATGTCAGCCCAAGAGTTTCAGCCCTACTATGATCGTCTCTCCAGTCGTGTAAAGAACTCACTGATCGGCAAGGAGATAGCCAGCAAGATAGAACAGTTGAAATCCATCGGTGAAGGTGCAGAAGCTCCCGACTTTGAAGTTCCCACGCCTGATGGCAAAACCCTTAGCTTGTCCTCTCTGAAAGGAAAGTACAAGTGCCTCTTGATAGACTTCTGGGCAAGCTGGTGTGGACCTTGCCTTCGCGAGGCTCCCAACATTCAGGCTGTCTACAAGGACTATCACGACAAGGGTTTTGAGGTGCTTTCTGTATCCATCGACGACAGCAAGGAGAAGTGGCTTGACGCCATCGAGAAGCATCAGCTCAACTGGCTTCACGTGAGTGACTTGAAGGGATGGAAAAGCGTGGTGGCCAAACGTTACAACGTGTCGGCCGTACCTGCTATGTTCCTCCTAGATCGCAATGGCGTGATCGTATCTACCAATGCTCGCGGTGAGAAACTGAGAGAGATGGTGGACAAGTTGGTCAAGTAGGGGAGAAAGAACCAATGAAAGTGAAATAGAGTATCTTCACGATATAATAATAAAAAAAGGAAGAGGCTTTCGAGCTTCTTCCTTTTATCTTTATATAAGGTGAAAATGTTTCAAAAAAAGCCACACCGATGATGTGATGAAACTCCGAGTAGAAGGATTTGAGCGCCCGCATACCTTTGTAATCCACCGACTCAAGGTTACCCCGAAGGGCGTGGCCCGCCATTGGCATGCGTAAGCATTCTCGGTTTTCAGATGTAATTGATGAGTATCCCAGTCAAACCGATGTGGCTATATGTTAGAACGAGTCTGTCACGTTTGTTATTGCAAAGATAGTACAAACTTTATTGACGTGCAAGTAATGGTGAGGAAATTTTTTCTATCACTTTATTATTATGGCATTTGGCAGTTCAACGGAAAATGCGTACCTTTGAATGCTAAAAACTGCAAACATACACAATAACTCACAATGAAACTGCAACTTAGCGTTGATTATTCGACAAACTGGGGCGAAATCGTATACGCCCAAGTGACTACCTACAGCAAGCGTGGTAAGCATGAGCAACAGATGCTCGCGCTTCACACCACAGATGGAAAAAAATGGGCAAGTGACTTTTCCATAACCGGAAAGGACCTTACCTATGTGGAATATACCTACATCATCATGAATGGCGAGACAGAAGTTCGCCGTGAGTGGAACAATGTAAATCGTCAGATCGTCTTCGACGACACGAAGACCGTTCGCATCGAGGATCGTTGGCGCGACATACCTGTCCTTGCACATCTATACAGCAGTGCCTACTGCCGTGTGGAGGGAGTAACGATGCATGTAGGAAAGGCAGAACTGCCGTATTTTGACAAGACCATCATACTCCGAGTACAGGCTCCTCAGCTTCGCAAGGGTGAATGCCTGGGACTCGTGGGCAGTGTGCCTATGCTGGGTGGATGGCAACCCGAGCGTGCCCTTCGACTTTTACCAGACGGCATGCACGAGTGGTGCATCTCACTGAGTGGTACCAGCCTTCAACTTCCCTTCGAATATAAATATGTGGTCTTGAAGGAAGAGACCGGTGAAGTGGTGGCTTGGGAAGAAGGTGAGAATCGTCGTACACCTGCCATCGAACAGCAGAGCAACGACGTGCTCATCCTCGCTGACAAGCATCTCCGTCTCATCGACCCACACTGGAAGGTGGCAGGATGTGTAGTACCCGTCTTCTCCCTTCGTAGCGAAGGCAGTCAGGGTGTAGGTGACTTCGGTGACCTCCACATGATGGTGGACTGGGCCAAGAAGACCGGCATGAAGATGATACAGCTTCTTCCCATCTATGATACCACACAAAATCGTACTTGGATGGACTCGTATCCCTACAATGCCATCAGCGTTTATGCCTTGCATCCTATCTATCTGGATATCCGTCAGTTGGCCAAAGTCAACGACAATGACTTCATGCACGAATACGAGAAGCAAAGAGAGCGCTTGAATGGCGAGTTTACCGTGGACTACGAACAGGTGACCAAACTGAAGCGCAACTATCTCCAGCGCCTCTATCGTCAGGAAGGTCCGGAGGTACTTCAATCGCCCGGCTACAAGCGATTCTTCAGCGAAAATGCCACTTGGCTGATGCCTTATGCCGCTTTCTCGTACCTGCGTGACAAATACAATACCTGTGACTTCAACTCATGGCCCGAGTATAGTGTCTACAAGCGTGAGGAGATAGCCCGATTCTGCGCTCCCACCCGTGAGCACTACTACGAGTTGGCCTATTTCTTCTATCTCCAGTATGTACTCCATCTGCAACTCCTCAAGACCAGCGAATATGCTCGTAAAAATGGCGTTGTACTTAAAGGAGACATACCCATCGGCATCAGCCGTTGTAGCGTAGAGGCTTGGGTAGAGCCACAGTATTTCCACATGAACGGTCAGGCTGGTGCTCCACCAGATGACTTCAGTCTGACTGGTCAGAACTGGGGATTCCCCACTTACGACTGGGAAGCCATTGCCAAAGATGGTTATCGCTGGTGGAGAGACAGACTCACGCGTATGGCCACCTACTTTGATGCTTATCGCATCGACCACGTACTCGGCTTCTTCCGCATCTGGGAGATACCCTTGCACAGCATACAAGGCTTGTTGGGACACTTCAATCCTGCATTGCCCATGAGTCCTGAAGAGATAGAGTCGTACGGTCTGACCTTCCGCAAGGAGCATTTCACCACACCTCTCATCACCGAAGGCATGCTCTATGACTACTTTGGTGATCGCATAGATGAGGTGAAGAATCAGTTCCTTGAGCGTGCAGGTCGCGACTCATACAAACTGAAACCCGAATACCAAACTCAGATACAAGTCAAGGAGGCTCTCGGTCCTTGCCAGACCAAGGAAGACGAGCAACTTCGCGAAGGCCTCTACCGTCTCATCAGCAACGTACTCTTCATAGAGGATGAGCAGAAGCCCGGATACTATCATCCCCGAATCGGAGCTTTGCAAGACTATTTCTTCGAGAGCCTTTCACAGGTGGAGAAGAACTGCTTCTGTGCACTCTATGAAGACTTCTACTACCATCGTCACAATGACTTCTGGTACGAGACTGCCAAGAAGAAGTTGCCTGCCATCATCGAGGCCACTCGCATGCTTTGCTGTGCAGAAGACTTGGGTATGGTACCTGCGTGTGTACGTCCGCTCATGGAAGAACTCCGTATGCTATCCCTCGAGATACAGACCATGCCCAAGGAACTGGGTGTACGATTCAGCCGTCTGGAAGCTAATCCCTACCGCAGTGTTGCCACCATCTTTACCCACGACATGAGCACCTTGCGCATGTGGTGGGAGGAAGATCCTGTACGTGCACAGCAGTATTTCAATGAGGTACTGCAAAAGGATGGCGAAGCTCCTCACAGTATACCCGGATGGCTCTGCGAAGAGGTGGTGGCACGCCATCTGTTCAGTCCCTCCATGCTGACACTGATCAGTCTGCAGAACTGGCTGAGTATCGACGATACCATCCGCTATCCAGACCCTTCTGAGGAGCGTATCAATATTCCTGCCAATCCCCGTCACTATTGGCGTTACCGTATGCCTCTCTACCTGGAACAGCTTATGAGTGCTGAAAGCTTCAACGATAAGATTAAGGCAATGATCGAGCACGCGCAGAGATGAAGACGAATGGAAAATTAAAAATTAAGAATTAAAAATTCAGAATTTATAAATTAATTCAAGATTGACGAATCCGTAGTACTTCTGCGGATTCGTTTCAAAGACTATAAAGTAAGTAAATATAAATATGGCACAGTGGTTTACATGTAAGATGAAATTTGACAAGACCATGGATAATGGCTTGATCAAGAAAGTGACAGAAGCCTATTTGGTGGATGCCTTGAGTTTCACAGAGGCTGAGAAGCGCTTCGTGGATGAGATGAAACCCTATATGAATGGTGAGTTTGAAGTGAGTGGTATCACCAAAGCACGTATTGCAGAGCTATTTGACAGCAACGATGGACTGGCAGATCGCTGGTTTAAGGCTCGTGTGGCTTTCATCACCCTGGATGAGAAGACTGGAGCTGAAAAACGTGCACGTCAGACCATGATGGTGAAGGCCATCGACTTCCGTGACGCGCTGAAAAATCTGGACAATGGCATGAGCGGAACTCTCGGAGAATGGGTCATCGAGAGCATCGCCGAGACCAATATCATGGACGTCTACCCTTATGAGGCTTCTGATAAGGAGGACGAGAAGCCCGAGTTTGATCCCACGAATGCTTAGCATTGCGCCCTCCGGGCACAGACTGACGATCGTCGCCAAACAAACGTTTGATTAAGTCTGGACGACCGAGGCGAGTCAGTTCGCTAATGATGCGACGACGTTCCTCGTCTTTGTACCAGAAGAAAAATAATCTTTGAGCCTGTTTCTCTGCTGATGTCTTGGCAGAGAATACAGGTTCAAGTGTATATGGATGGTACCCCGTATGCCAAGCTTCGGTGGCTACTGTCATGGGGGTGGGAGTGAAATCCTGAACTTGTTCCAGTTGGAAGTCCAACTGCTTTGTCTTAATGGCCAAGTCTGCCATATCAAGTTCGGTACAACCTGGATGTGAACTGATGAAATAAGGGATAATCTGCTGAGGAAGATGTTCCTTGCGACAGATATCATCGAAGATCTTCTTGAATTCGTAGAACTGTGAGAAAGAAGGCTTGCGCATGATGTCCAGCACATGATCGGAGGTATGCTCTGGAGCCACTTTCAGTCGGCCACTCACATGATTCTTGATAAGTTCGCGAGTATAGTCGCGTGAAGCCCTGTTGAGCTCCTCATCCTTATTCTGATGAAGCAAGAGGTCGTATCGCACACCACTGCCAATGAAGCTCTTCTTGATACCAGGAAGGGCATCGACACTTCGATAGATATCAAGCAGAGGACGATGGTCCACATTGAGGTTGGGACAAATCTGTGGATGCACACATGAGGGACGCTTGCAAGCCTCACAAGCCTTCTGGTTGCGACCCTTCATCATGTACATATTGGCACTCGGTCCGCCCAAGTCAGAGAGATAGCCCTTGAAGTCGGGCATTTGTGTGATCTGCTCCACTTCGTGTAGAATGCTCTCCTTGCTACGATTGACGATGAACTTACCCTGATGAGCAGAGATGGTGCAGAATGCACATCCACCAAAGCAACCACGATGCAAGTTGACCGAGAACTTTATCATATCGTAAGCAGGGATGCGCTTACCTTTGTATTTGGGGTGGGGAAGACGTGTATAAGGGAGGTCAAAACTGTGGTCGAGCTGTTCTGTCGTAAGAGGAGGGTATGGAGGCGTGACAACCAAGGTTTTTCCTTTGGTATCTTGCAAAAGACGCTGAGCATGCATACGATTGCTTTCCTCCTCGATGTGGCGGAAATTCTCTGCCTGCTTCTTTGGCTCCTTCTGACATTCCTCAAACGAATGGAGTACGATGTCATCCTCTTTCCGTCCACCAGGAACATGACCTTGCGGATAGCAAGCCACGGTTTGTAACATCTGATTTTCACCTAATACAGCCTTGCGGAAGGACTCACGTGTGATGCAAGCCTCACCATTTTCATCATAGTAAAGCGACTCGTCGTATTCATCGATGAGACTCAGCATGCGATGAGCCAGTTCTTGAGTGGGAAGTTCGCCCATGCCATACATGATCATATCGGCATCGCAATCCATCAAGATGCTCGGACGAAGACATTCCTTCCAATAGTCATAGTGTGCCAAACGGCGAAGCGAAGCCTCAATACCTCCCAGCACGATAGGTACGTCGGGATAGAGTTGTCGAAGTATTTGACTATAAACGATGGTGGGGTACTCGGGTCTCATATCGTGACGTCCATCGGGACTATAAGCATCCTCGCTACGAAGACGGCGAGCTGCTGTGTACTTGTTGACCATAGAGTCCATACAACCCGGAGAAATTCCAAACCAGAGACGAGGACGCCCGAGACGCTTGAAGTCACGGAGGTCACCGTGCCAGTCCGGTTGTGGCACGATGGCTACACGAAGTCCCTCCGCTTCCAGCAGACGACCTACCACAGCCACACCAAACGAGGGATGGTCTACATAGGCATCTCCGCTGAAAAGGATGACATCAGCACGGTCCCAGCCACGGAGGTCCATTTCTTTGCGAGTAGTGGGTAAGAAGTCTGTGAGGTTTGGCATATCGTAGAGGAGTGTATTTAAGAGTAAATGAGCCTTGAGCGAACACTCAAGGAACAGTGGCTAATAGGATGAATGGGCGCTAAAAAGATGAGGGAGGAACAACATCAGAAGAGGAGGCCACTGGGACTTCTGCGGAAGGAGCACTATCAGGTGTGCGGGTGTCCTTTTTAAGGAGGAAATCGGTGAAAGCATGCATAAGGTCCTGACGAACAGAGTCTTCCACGATCTGCTCAATGGGGAAACCGAGTGCTATGCTATGATAGTCAGCTCCAGAATAGGCCACTCCAGCACACTGACGATTGTGCCCATAGACCAAAGTGGCAAAGGAACGATTATCGGGGAGAAGGTTGCTCACGTAGGCCGTGGAAAGACGTTGCTCATTGGGTGTCATCAAATAAGTAGCCTGAGTACCCATTCCTTCAATAACGGCTTTGTTGTCAAGGGCCTCAGTAGTACCAGCAATCTGATAATGAAGCACATCACGGGTGAAGGATATTTCTTCTTCTGAAGCCATATCCGAACCGATATAGGCACCACTCACAAGCAAGGCACCACCTTTTTGGGTAAAGTCGCTGAGAAGATGTTGTATAGTGGGCGTGAAGGATTTGTAGCGAAGGCTGGAATAGCCATCTTCACGCTGAGCACCCATGATGACGTCGAGTAACTGATAAGCACCGGGAAGGACCTCACCAGACTCCAATGCATCACGCGAACAAGAAGAGATGTTGAAATCGCCTGTCAAGAGGAAATCCTGAGCATGAAGGGAAGGATAGTCAAAAGTATTGCCTTTGATGAGCATACCTTCCAGTTCGCTTCCGCTATATCCCATACCCTTGCTTGTCTCCTTGCCGATGCCGTCCCAGGCAAAATAGAGTTGTTTACCACAAAACTCTGTGCTTTGAAGGTAAGGAACACCGGGATCGCGGGACATATCAAAACCACATGAGTCCGCATTGCAAATGGCCTCTGGGGAGGCGACACGCTGGAACCCATTGACTATCAAGAGAGAAGGAACATCGGGAGTAAGTGTAAGTCGTCCACAAAGAGTCTCAGACGGCATGCTTCGACCACCATCATTGACTGCCTCCACACGGAACTGATAGAGCAAACTGTCGGGAGCCTCAAAGTCATAAATAGAATCTGTAACCACGATGCCATTGTTCCAACCCTTATCCTGCGTACGTGTGTACACGATATATGATGTGGGCATCGCATTGGCATCCAGAGAATCTACCGTGGCCTTCCAAGAGAGACGGATGTGATGATTGATGGGATCGGCTTGTACAGCAAAACCATGCACTGGAAGAGGAGCAACAATGGGCGGAACGCTTAGGGCAGACTGATTGTGCTGGGAAGTGACAAATCGTAGGATACCCTTGTAGATGCTTCGAGCCAGAGAAAACTTGAAAGCCGGATCGAGGGCACGCTTCATATCTGCATAGTTCTGATGAGAGAACATCTCCAAAATGGCCGAAGGAATGCGTGGAATGCGTGTCTCACCATAGTTGCGATCATAGAGCTGTCGACGTGTCCACGAGCCATACTGACGGGAAAGGTCATTATAAATCTGTTGGAGAAGAATGTCGCAGAAGTCACGACTCGCCAGACGATTCTGTCCACCAGGAAGGATGCCATCGTCCACCTCAGTGGTGTAGATGGCCAGACTTCCGATATGGTCCATCGTACGCTTATATCCCGCATCACTATGAAGTGCGAGATTGAGTTCGAGAGGCACACAAAGACCGCTATCACCTGGCAGATAGACGCTTCCACGAGCCATATAATTGGTGGCAATGGGACGTGCATTGATGTCGTCTCCATAGTCGTATGTGCCATCTTTCACGCCAAACTGTTCGCGCGTCAAACCCATCCATTGCGTACTATATCTTGATGCTTCAAGATGACGAGGCAAACCACTGCCAATCAGTTCGTTGGTATAAGTATATTGAAGCAGTTGTACAGTACTGTCGGTCTGCTGATAGAGGCTATCATTGTGAGCTATCAGTCCGCTTCCGGGAGGCACTATCTGCCCATTGGGCTTGATGACACTTCCAGGGAGAATCACGAAGCGAGTGGTGTCGGTAGTATCCACCTTTTGATCGATGATGCGCTTCTCCAAGTCGGCCCGCTGGATGTGGCTCATACCACCACCGAGACGAACTGCATCTGCTCCCACATAACCCCGATAGTTACTGAAATTGGTGAGTAAGACATAATTTTGTTTGGGCTGATTGGCAGTAAAATCAAAAGTACCAAGGTAAACCCAAGTGCTGCCACCCATTTGCTGATTGACACGTATCTCCGTACGAATACCCGAATGACAAACGACATAAGTTGCATCAGGAACAGCATTAGGAAGAACTGGATAAGTGACATATACTGCATACGCACCATCTGCAATGATGGTGGGAGTCCAAGTGGCCGAACTCAACTGACGCTTATTGTTTTGTACCGCACAGATACGAGCACTTCCCTCATGGTGTGGATCATCAAAGTCCGTCAGCACCTTATGTACATTGGTAAAGCCTGGTCTTACTTCCTCCCATTCGAAATAGCCTTGATTTTCGAGGTAAATGCCATTGTCCATGGGGAAATCATTGTCCACCACCACTTCTCTCCTCTGCCAGTCGCGCTCACGAGGCGTGTAGACAATAGCACCTGCACGTTCAAGCATGGGATAGAGAAAGGGCACAGCAATACTTTGAGTCAACAGATCCTCCGTGGTACAATAGAGTCTCGGGCGTTGCCATATCCATTTGTGCTCGCCGTTGGAATACACTTTTCCATGACTGGCCCAGAGCGATAGATGACGTCCTTGCAGTCCGGCCTTGGGAGTAGTGGGAAGAGAAAGATTGGTCACCCAGGGAATGCCCTTATACTCCACATTGCCCCAATGCCTGCGCTCACCCATGATATTAGACCAAGCCGCAGTCACCAGTTCGTGCAACTCCTTTCCACCTGCATAGATGGTCAGGTTATAAGTGTTGTATGGAGTAGGAAGTAAGACTTTGATCTTCTGGTAAATATCATCCACAAGGGTAGGGGTGAAGGGTTGCATGCCAAAGACCTCATTGGCATACACCTCCACGGTTCGATTAGCCTCGCTCGTCATCACCTTGGTGAGACTGTACTTCTGATTGTTTTCCATCGCAGAAGTACTGTAAGTCTTGAAGTAGTCGCCCAAGACGGTTTTCAGTCTCGTATTGTTCACTTGGGCATCTATACGCAAAGCAACTCCCAGCAGGAGGACTGCCAGGAGGATGCAATGAGTGATAGATTGTCGTGTCTGTAAGCTCATCAAAATCAATTATTCAACGGCAAATAGTTCGGGCTTCTTGCCCTTTACGTCCCTGAAGTACTCTTTGATCTCCTTCATCTGAGACTCTAAGTCGCCATTGGGGATGATGCATTTGGTGCATCGTATGGTTTTCTTTTCGTAATCCATCGCGTATAGCATGATGGGAAGATTTGCTTTGAGCGCGATGTAGTAAAATCCTTTCTTCCACTCCGTCACTCTCTTGCGTGTACCTTCGGGAGTGATGCAGAGATGAAATGTCTTCTGGCGTTTGGCTTGTTCTGCCATCTGGTCGGTCAAGCTCATCTTTTTGCTTCGCTCCACAGGAACACCTCCCAAGGCACGCATCAGATAGCCGAGTGGCCAAAAGAACCAGAATTTCTTCATCATGAAGTTGCAAGTATAGCCTTCAGCTCGGCTATGCAAGAGACCTACTATGAAGTCCCAGTTGCTCGTGTGAGGAGCAAGAGCTATGACATACTTGTCGGGTAGGGGGATGCTCGACTCAAAACGGAAACCCATCCATCGGTAGAGTACCCAGGCTGAAAGACGCTTCATCAGCCCAGTCCTTCTATCTGTGTCACGATAGACTCAATGGCATTCTGGAGATCATCATTGAGCTTCTTGAAAAACTTCTTTGTGGGAAGTCCGGGCTCGATGTGACTGATGCGACACAGGATATCGTCCTGAAGATCGAGTATGTTGACCATTACTGCATCTGCATCTTCACGATTTACCTTTGCATAGAGCACACATGCGATGCACTCAGCAAATAAATCTCCACAGATACTGTTTACTCTCTTTTTCAATTGTCTCTTGTTTGCCATTGTTTTGAGATTTACAGATGGATTTTTAGCGTTCCACCTTTTTAGTTTTGGAGCAAAATTGCATTCAAAGATAACGAAAAAGAGCGACATTGCAAGAAATTAGCGAAAAATATTATGCGTTTATGCGAATATTAGTCGAAAAATGGCAAATTTATACCCAAAATTTAGATTTTCTTATTAAATTTGCAAAGCAAAGATAGTATGAATAGGACATATTCGCCATTCATTTACGACAATTGTAAAAAGAATTCGTTTTAACATAAATCATCTAAACAACATTTTTTAAATGGAAAAGAGTGCATTGCAGATTGCAAGAGCCGCTTATCAGCCCAAGTTGCCCAAGGCACTTCAGGGTCCTGTTAAGGCTCAGGAGGGTGCTGCTACCCAGAGTGTAGGCAACCAGGAGGAGATCAAGGCTTTGTTCCCCAACACCTATGGTATGCCCGTAGTTGAGTTCGTTCCCGCAGAGAGTGAGAACAACGAGCCCATCAACGTAGGTATCATCCTTTCTGGAGGTCAGGCTCCTGGTGGTCACAACGTGATCAGCGGTCTCTATGACGGTGTAAAGTCATTGAATAAGAACAGCAAGCTCTATGGTTTCTTGATGGGTCCCGGTGGTCTCGTAGATCACAAGTATCTGGAGTTTACCGATGAGTACATCGATGAGTACCGCAATACTGGTGGTTTCGACATCATTGGTTCTGGCCGTACCAAGTTGGAGAAGGAGGCACAGTTTGAGAGTGGTATCGAGATCCTCCGTGAGCTCGGCATCAAGGCTCTCGTGATCATCGGTGGTGATGATTCCAACACCAACGCTTGTGTACTCGCTGAGTACTATGCTGCTAAGAAGTATGGTGTACAGGTAATCGGTTGTCCCAAGACCATCGACGGTGACTTGAAGAACGAGCAGATTGAGACCTCATTTGGTTTTGATACCGCTTGTAAGACCTACTCAGAGCTCGTTGGTAACATCCAGCGCGACTGTAACTCTGCTCGCAAGTACTGGCACTTCATCAAGGTGATGGGTCGTTCAGCTTCTCACATCGCTCTCGAGTGCGCTCTCCAGTGCCAGCCCAACATCTGCCTCGTTTCAGAGGAGGTTGAGGCTAAGCAGATGAGCCTCGATGATGTAGTAGAGTACATCGCAAAGGCAGTAGCCGTACGTGCTGCTGATGGCAACAACTTCGGTACCGTTATCGTTCCCGAGGGTCTGATTGAGTTCATCCCCGCCATCAAGAAGCTTATCGCTCAGCTCAATGAGGTACTGACCGATCCCGCAACTGGTGAGCCCCGTGAGTTTGCCAATGCAGAGGCACAGATCGAGTTCGTACTCTCCAACATCACCGCTGAGAACAAGGCTGTACTTGAGTCACTTCCCGCAGACGTTAAGCGTCAGCTCTGCCTCGACCGCGACCCCCACGGCAACGTACAAGTATCTCTCATCGAGACCGAGAAGCTCCTCTCAGCTATGGTTGCTAAGAAGCTCGCAGAGTGGAAGGCAGAGGGAAAGTACAATGGTAAGTTCAGCGCTCAGCATCACTTCTTTGGTTATGAGGGTCGTTGCGCAGCTCCCTCTAACTACGATGCTGACTACTGCTACAGCCTCGGTTACAATGCAAGCCGCCTGATCTCTAACGGAAAGACAGGTTATATGTCAGTTATCAAGAACACTACTGCTCCTGCAGCTGAGTGGATTGCAGGTGGTGTGCCCATCACCATGATGATGAACATCGAGCGTCGTAATGGTGCCAACAAGCCCGTTATCCGCAAGGCTCTCGTTGAGCTCGATGGTGCTCCCTTCAAGTTCTTCGCTGCACATCGTGAGCAGTGGGCTAAGGAGACTGCATACGTATATCCCGGTCCTATCCAGTACTGGGGTCCCACCGAGGTTTGCGACCAGTGCACCAAGACTCTGGCTCTCGAGCAGGCTAAGTAATTGTACATCAATATAGAAGTGCTTGGATTGGCTTATCCCAATCCAGGCATTTCTTTTTATTTGTTTCTTTTTCCTCATAGTAGTAATGTCACCCAACCATACACGCAAGACATATAGCAGGAAACCACACCCGAAAAGAGCTCCTCGTAAGGGAAGACGCAAGAAGCAGAGCAATGGCATTCTGCGTTTCCTGCATCGTATGCCATCGTGGTTGCTTTGGCTGTCGGGTATTGTTCTGGCAGGACTCTATGCCTTCGTACTTTATTACATCTTTGTCGGACCTTTCAGCATGCGATGGCGCGCACAGTTCGGTACTGTGCCAGAACCTGTCGGCTTTGAAGTTCGTGGCATCGACATCTCACACTACCAGCAGAAAGTGGATTGGGCAAAGCTGAAAGAAGCCGAGTTGGGTGGCAATCCGGTTCGCTTTGTCATCGTAAAGGCTACGGAAGGTGTAAGCATCAAGGATAATTACTTCAAGGAAAATATCAACAAGGCGCGACGCATGAATATCATCACGGGAGCGTATCATTTCTTTATTCCCGGTAGTGATCCAAAACGTCAGGCCTTATATTATATAAATAATGTGAAACTGCTGACAGGTGACCTTCCTCCGATACTGGATGTGGAAAAAACGGGTGGCCTTACGAACCAGCAGCTTCAGGCAGATGTCATCACCTGGCTCGAAACCGTGGAAAGGCATTATGGCGTACGCCCCATCATCTATGCCAGCTATGACTTCAAGCGTTCTTAC
>JAZLII010000120.1:0-26231 GCA_045617275.1 Bacteroidaceae bacterium | reverse complement strand
CTCATCCTGGCTCGCTCAAGCAACGAGACCATGATGGAGTACATCCAGGAGATGCAGGAGGCTTGCTTCTCAATGGCTGGCATGAAGGTGGAGTATGGTGGTCAGTATGGTGCTTGGCAACCCAACTTCGACAGCCCTATCACCGCTACCATGGTGAAGGTTCACAAGGACATCTTCGGCGAGGATGCCAAGGTGCAGGTTTGCCACGCTGGTCTGGAGTGTAGCATCATCGGTGGTAAGTATCCCAAGATGGACCTCGTAAGTTTCGGTCCCACCTTGCGTTCGCCCCACACTCCCAATGAGCGTTGCAACATCCCCAGCGTTGCCAAGTTCTGGATATTCCTCAAGGAATTGCTGAAGAACATCCCCGTGAAGTAGGCCTTCCCCTATTTCATTTCCATAAAAATATACCCGCTATGTGTCCTCTGAGACCGTAGCGGGTTGTTTTTTCGAAAAACACCGATGAATACGGCTTTTTTGAGCGTTTTGTGAACTTTTTGTGAACTGCATTTTGAAAATGTGAACTTTTTGTCAACTCCATTTTGATGCTTTTCTAGGCTTTTTTTACTTATTTTGCCACAGAAATCACAGGCAAGGATACATCCGGCCACAAATCACATCGCCCTCACAGCTCCAGTGCATCCCTTCTCGCAAGTTAAATGATGCAAATATTATTAAAAAGGAGTAACAAGGGAATGACCATATGCTTTTTTTTATCTATTTTTGTACCACATAATCTGTAGTAAGATGAAACGCTTTTTTTTACTTGTAGTCGTTACGGTTTTTTCAATGCATCTGATGGCAACAAACGAAGGAAAGGAACTGACCGCGCTTCTGGAGAAGTGCATTGCACAGGAGGAGATACACCCCGATAGCATCTTCGCCTCGTTGAGGATGCTTGAGCGTAGGGCCCTTGAGGTGAAGAGTCCCGAGCAGAGAGCGATGTACAACACCGCCCTCGGTCGCCTCTATGTGTTGAGGGCTGACCGCGCACAGAGTGCCTATCAGCGCACTCCCGCCCACCGTGACAGCATACAGGAGTGGAGCCGGGAGGACTATCTGCGTGCTTCGCGCAGGTGTTTTGCTGAGGCTCTGGCCAACAAGGACCTGCTCTTCGGTATGCCCACACGCAAGTGGTTGCCTCTGGTGGAGCAACATAAGGATGAGGCCGTCTTCGGAGGCAATATGCTCTATGTGGTGTGGCGCACCATGCAGGAGAGCGGTCTGCTCATGCACAACGATTTAGTGGAGTTCGAGGATGTGGACAATCCCATGCCAGACGAGGCTTTGCCGTTGCCTGACTATGCCGACATGATCAGTTATTACAAGTCGAAGGGACTGCGTGAGGCGTCCTTCTTCCTCGACCTGGAGCGTGCCGATCTGGACTGGCAGACGCGGGATGCCGAACTGGAGCGTATCTGTGAGGAGTATGCTGACTTGGATATAGTTGCTCATGCGCATTATACCCGTATCATGTCTGCCGTGAAGAACAGTGATGAGGAGATGCGTAGATATCAGTATGAGGAACTGCAGAAACTGCTGAAGAGATATCCCAAGTATAAAGATGTCAATGGCATCAGCAACGCTATTCTGATGACACAGCATCCCGAATTGAGACTCGAGGTTCCGAAACTCTGCATGGCAAGAGATGTGCTCAAGTTTAACCCCCGTCGTAGGAATGTGAAAGAGTACACGCTCTCTCTCTATCGCCTCCCTGACAACTTCAACGAGGATGCACTGACGGGAGAGGAAACGCGGCGTGAGGTGAAGCAGAACGGTCGTTTGGTGAAGAGCACCAAAGTCCAGGCAAGGCCGGGCGAGACGCCTTTCAGGATTTACACCGACAGTCTGCATCTGGACATTGATGAGCTGGGTGTCTATGCCTTGGTAGTTGATGGCGTGAAGGTGCCCTTGCAGTTAAACAAGAAACTTCAATCTGACATCATGATTTTCAGAGCAACTCGCCTTATGCCCGTCAGGGTGGAACTGGCTGATGGTGTGAGAGTGATGGTGGTGGACAGCAAGACGGGCAAGCCTCAACCACAGGTGAGCGTGGATGTGGATTGGTTCCCTCAGGACCGTACGGCCAAGGATACCCTGCGCGAGCATTTCACAACGGATGCCCAGGGCATTGTCACCATTCCTTATAGTGGTAATCGTGGTGAGTTTCGTGTGGCGAAGGGTGATGATCGCTTCTATCCTGCCTGTTCGTTCAATTCGCGTTCAAACCAGGATGCAGACAATACACGACAGATCAACCTCATCAATACCGACCGTGCCATCTATCGTCCCGGTCAAACCGTACAGGTTGCTGTGACGAGCATTGACTTGAAAGAATGGGATGCGCAGGCAAGGGAGGGCAGACACCTGACTGTTCAACTGCGTGATGCCGACAACAAACTGGTGATGAACAGCACCTTCACCTCCGACGAACTGGGCATGACGGCCTTCTCCTACGACATACCGCAGACGGCCAAGCCTGGCAACTATAGCATCAGGGTGAATTCAGCCTACCACAGTATTCGTGTGGAGGAATACAAGCGACCTACCTTTGAGGTGACTTTGGACGAACCCATCATGGGTGACAGCATCACCTTCAAGGGTCGTGCCCTGACCTACGCCGGTGTTCCTGTACGGAATGCCCAGGTGACGGGTGAGTATCAATGGGTTGAGGGATGGTGGGCTTACTATCGCTCTATGGGTTCCACTTATCATGTTCCCATGCATATCGATACGCTCAAGACGGATGAGGACGGACGCTTCTCCGTGAGCATTCCCTGTACGGACCTCTCAAAGATGGAGAAGCAGAGAGGCATGAATCTGCGCTTCACGGTGGATGTGCTCAGCAGTATGGGTGAGACCCAGCATGGCCAGCGCACGGCTACGCTCTGCTCCAAGCCTCTGCGTCTGTATGCCGATGTGAACGAACTGCAGGACAAGGACCGCCTGCCGAAGTGGGAGTTTGTACTGATTGATGCTCTGGGCAACAAGGTGGATGGAACCGTCAAGGTGAACCTATTCCAGCAGAGTGGTAAGTCTGCATCCCAAAAGACCGGAGATTCTCACGATCCTGCCAAGGGGGATGTGCCTTCCTTCGTATCTTCCTTCTCCATTCCCAGCAACAAGGCCGTCGTTCCCGAGGAGTTGCTTCATCTGACCTCGGGTGCCTACACAATGAAGGCCGAGGTTGTGGTCAACGGTGACACGGCAAAGGTAGAGGCTGAGCGTGTGGTGCTCTTCAGTATGCGCGACGAGGTGCTCCCAACGGATACAACGAGTTGGTTCTATGTGCCCGAGAAGGAGTTTTCTCCCGAGCGACCCGTACAGGTTCAGGTGGGCAGTTCGCTGGAGGATGTCACGCTTTACTATATGGTTGCCACCAAGGGAAGAAAGTTGTACAAGGATGCCGTGCTGAACTTCTCCAATGCGATGCGAACCATCACGATTCCCTATAGCAAGGAGATGGGCGAGGCTATTGATGTGGAACTGTTCTTCGTTAAGGATGGCAAGAAGTATAGTCACAACTTCTCTGCTGTGCTTCAGAAGCCCGAGGCAAAACTGGAGGCCAAGTGGACAACCTTCCGCGACAAACTGCGTCCCGGACAGCAGGAGACCTGGAAACTGCGTCTGACACACCTGGATGGCACACCTGCCTCGGCCAACCTGATGGCCACGCTCTATGATGCCTCTCTTGATGCCATTAGCAGGCATTCTCTTGCCTTGCCGGTTTATAGGGACCGTAGCATTCCCTACATCGGATCGACGATTCGGTATCTGGGTAATGAATATGTCTTTGTCGATTTCGACCTCAGGATGAAGCGTGAGTATGCGTGGGAGTTCTCAAGATTGCAGGACAAGTACTTCCAGCCCCGTATGCGAGGGGTGAAGTATCTCAAGGTAACCAATAGCAATAAGATGATGAAAACGGCTGGTCTGGCCGCTCCAAGACACGAGATTGTATATTCCACCAAGGGTGTCACTGCCAAAGACTTCGAAGGTCTGGGCTTTACTTCCGTCGATGAGGCTCTGCAGGGTCGCATCGCAGGACTGGATATCGTGGCTACCTCCGACAACTCGGGCACTGGTGCTGCGATGAAACTGCGCGGTACGGCCTTGAACGAAGAGGCTATCGAGGTGGATGAGGTTTCCGGATTGAATGAACCGACAGACTGGTCGGCCTTGCGTACCAACTTCTGTGAGACGGCCTTCTTCTACCCGCAGTTGCGTACCGACAAGGAGGGTGAGGTGAGCATCGAATTTACCTTGCCCGAGAGTCTCACACGCTGGCATCTTCTGGGTGTGGCGCACGATAAGCAGATGTTCACTGCCAATATCGACGAGAGCATCGTGGCACAGAAAGAACTGATGGCCCAACTCTTCCTGCCTCGCTTCTTGCGTGTAGGCGACAAGGCTGTGCTGACGGCAAGTATTCAGAATGTCAGTGAGAATACTGATGAGAGGGGTATGGCAACCTTTGAGATCCTTGATGCCAGAACGGAAAAAGTGCTGATGAGCAAGAAGGTGAAGTTTGACCTCAAGGCACAGGAGGATGTGGTGTTCCACTTCGACTTTGATGTGAAGGACAGTCAGACGGACCTGATATGCAGATGGGTGGCCAATGGTAAGGCTTGCAGTGATGGTGAGCAACACCTCATTCCCGTGCTGGCCGACCGTGAGACTTTGGTACGCACCAAGGCTTTGTGGTTGTACGAGAAGGGTACGACACAGTTGGACCTCCAGCATCTCTTCCCCAAGGATGCGAGTGAGAGAAAACTCACGGTGGAGTATACCACGCATCCTATATGGGTTGCTATCCAGAGTTTGCCAGGAATCATGAACCCTACTCACTGGGATGTGTTGAACCAGGCTTCTGCCTACTATGCTTCTACGCTCTGCAAGTATCTGCGTGAACACATAGAGGGAGTCGACAAGGTGTTGCCTCTTGATGTGGACTCACTTGAGCGCTCGCGCGTGCGCATAATAAAGAAGGTATTGGAACTGCAACTGCCAAACGGTGCTTTCTGCTGGTTCCCCGGTATGCTGGAAAGTGAATATCTCACTCGCGAGGTGGCATTCCTGATGGCTCGTCTTGTGTCGCTCACGGACGGACAGGATGAGGATTCTCGCTCCATACTGGATGATGCTATACGCTATATGCGCAGTAATCTGAAGAAGACTACCACCATCAGCAACTCTACACTGAAGCATCTATACATCGTAAGTTTGGCGGGCAAGTCGCTGGATGACAACGAGAAACGACTGCTGAAGGAGTTGTCGAAGACAGAGGATAGATGGAGCCTTGAGGACCGTGCCCTGGCCAGCATTGTGCTCTGCATGCAGGATAAGAACCGTGCCACCAATCGTATGATGGACGGAGTGGAGAAGTATCTTGTGGGTACGCCTGAGACGGGTCGTTACATAGACTATCCCAGTGGCAGTTTCACAAGCATTGACTACAAGATACGCATTCATACGCAGATCATGGAGGCTGTCAAGACGGTTCGCCCCAAGGATAAGGCTCTGTGGCAGGGTATGCAACAATGGCTCCTTCAGGAGAAGCGAACCACCGACTGGACTACGCCTGTCAATACGGTTGATGCAGTATATGCCTTGCTCTGTGGAGGTCGTGACGAACTGAAAGATGAGGCCCAGGATGTGCTTGATGTGAAGGGAAAGCGTCAGATACAGCGACTCACCTCGCCCGACAATCGAAAGGGTTACCTGAAGACCGTGGTCGATGTGGAGAATCCCCAGACACTCAACATCACGAAGCGCTCGGAGGGAGAGAGTTGGGGTGCAGTATATGCGGAGTTTGAACAGCAGATTGACAGTGTGCATTCAGCATGGCAGGGTATCAATATCCGTCGCGAATGGAGCACGGTTCGTCCCAAGGTGGGTGAGAGAGTGCACATACGCTATGTCATCACGGCAACTCGCGACTACGACTATGTCTTGCTTCACGGTTCGCGTTCTGCCAATGCCGAACCGGCCATGTTGGCCTCTGGATATGAGTATCGCAATGGTCTTTCATTCTACCGTAGTGTGAGGGATAATGGCACGGACTACTACATTGAGCATCTCCCTAAGGGTACTTATGTCCTGGAAGAGGATGTCATGGTGGAGAGAGAGGGTCTGTATAGTACCGGTATCACCAAGATAGAGTGCCTCTATGCGCCTGAATTCAAGGCGTATACAGGAAATGTCAAGGTGGAATCGACAAAGAAATGAAACGAATAAGATATATGAAACTGACATTCCGAAAGGTTGAGAATTTAATATGCCTGGCAATGATTTGCCTGTTTGCATCGTGTTCCTCTGGGGCAAAGGACCAGAAACAGAAGTCCTTGCCCAAATCCATTGGTCAGCCCAGCGAGGTGTTGCTGGTGCTGGACAAGGAGGTGATGGCCTCTGACCTGCGTGACACGCTGAAGGCCATGCTGGACTGTGACATTCCTGGGCTGCCTCGTCCGGAGTCTTACTTCCGTGTGTCGCGCGTACCGCAGTCTATCTACAAGGGCGAGATGCTGAAGATGCATAGCAAGTTGCTCGTGAGAATCAATCCTTCGGAACCTGAATGTAATGTGAAGGTGGCATACGATGTGGATGCCCGACCTCAGACTCAGGTGCTTCTTGTGGCTCCTTCGCTGGAGAGTTTGCATGGATATGTGCAAGCCAATGCGGAGAGGGTCCGTCGTTTGTTGCTCGATCAGCAATTGGCTTCACAGCAGTCTTTCCTGAAGCGTCGTCATAGCAAGGTGGTGCGCAAGGCTCTGAAGGAGATGGGTTTTGATGGTTTCTTGCCCGAGGAGATTGCCTGGACGAAGAAGGGTGAGAACTTCCTCTGGGGCAGTTCGCGTACGAATGAGAAACAACTGAATGTGGTGTTCTATCACTATCCTTCAGATGGGAGCGAGTTGCATAACTCATTGATATTGTGCCAGAAGCGTGACTCGGTGATGCAGATTAACATACCTGGAAGTATGCCCGACCAGTGGATGGAAACGGTGTGGGAGCAGGACATACCTGTCGTGGATATCTACAAGATGCGTCTCGATGAAAGGGAGATTACGGAGATGCGTGGTCTCTGGCAGATGAGAAACGGGGCAATGGGTGGCCCGTTTGTGGCTTACTATTGGTACGACAGTCTGAATGGGCGTATGGTTGTGGCTGAGGGCTTTGTCTTTTCTCCCTCCACGGACAAGCGTGACCTTGTGCGCAAATTGGAGGCTGGATTGAGAACTGTCAGATAGGATCACTTTCTTTCATTCCTTTCATTTTATCGTTCCTTTCATTCTTTCATTTCTCAAATATCCATTCGTAGATTTGTCTTTTCGCCTTTCTTTTTGTACTTTTGTAGCCTAAAGTGTATCCTGCTGTTCCAATTTTGGATAAAATCAAAGAAAATGCTTCGTAAATATATACTCCTCATTTGTGCCTTCATCATCGTTTCGTCGGTATTCGCACAGCCTGAATTTGTGGCAGATAATGCCAAGCAACGCGTGGGTGAGATTATGTTCCAACAACCCAAGACCGTGACCTTCACATTCAAGAACAAGGGCAACAAGCCTTTAGTGATCAAGGATGTGGTGCCTTCGTGTGGCTGTACGACCGTGGAATGGGAGAAGGCTCCCGTTGAACCTGGTAAGGCGGGCATGATTACGGCTGTGTATGATGCAAAGATGTTGGGTACATTTTACAAGGAATTGGCCGTATATACCACTACTTCGGACGAACCTGTCTATCTTTCGATGGAGGGGCGTGTGGTGACGAGTATGCTTGACTATACGGGTGATTTCCCTATCGATTTGGGTAGCGTGCGACTCAATACGAACTATGTGGAGTTTGACAATGTGAATCGTGGCGATCATCCCGCAGTGGAGTTTCAGGTGGTCAACCTGGAGCGTACTCCTTATCATCCTGAATTGATGCATCTGCCCGCATATCTTACTGCGCAGAGTTTCCCCGAGGCTATTGCAGGAGGTAGGGCAGGGCGTATCCGTCTGACTCTGGACAGTGAGAAACTGGGTCTTCTGGGGCTGAATCAGACTCGTATCTTCCTCAGCCGTTATCCTGGTGATAAGGTGAGCGAAAACAACGAGATATTGGTTTCGGCCGTTCTGTTGCCCGACTTCTCTAACCTCTCGGAGGAACAGTTGGCTAAAGCGCCCAAGATACAACTCTCTGCAGAGGAACTTGACTTTGGCGACTTGGGCGGTAAGAGCAAGATGACACAGGAGGTGGTTATTACCAACGGTGGTCAGGAACCTTTGGAAATCCGTTCGGTACAGGTTTTCAATCAGGCCATATCTGTAAGTCTGTCGAAAAGAACCATCGATTCTGGTAAGAGTACCTCGCTCAAGGTGACGGTCAATGAGAAATACTTGAAGAAGGCAAAGAATCGTCCTCGTGTACTGCTGATTACCAATGATCCTCAGCATGCCAAGGTGGATGTCAACATCAATGTTGATCTTTAAGACGACTTCTTCTTACTTTATGATGACATATCTTACTTAAGATGACTTCTTCTTGCTTAAGCTGACTTCTTACTATAAAACAAATAATAATCAATTTCCCCTATAATCAACCTTCAGAATGGAACATCCCGAAAATTCATCAGAATATGCTGGCTTGACCGTGAACAGCGGTGTGGAACAGCCTTCTATCGTGAATCCTTATATGAAGCGTGGCAGGTTTGCACGCCGTAAGTTGACTGCTGCTGACTATGTAGAGGGTATCCTCAAAGGTAATTCTTCCATTCTGGGTCAGGCTGTGACGCTTGTGGAAAGCACCAATCCGGAGCATCAGGTTGTGGCACAGGAGGTGATTGAGAAATGCTTGCCTTACAGCGGTAATTCGGTGCGCATCGGTATCAGTGGTGTGCCTGGAGCGGGTAAGAGTACGAGTATTGATGAATTTGGCATTCATGTATTAAAGGAGTATGGTGGTAAGTTGGCCGTATTGGCTATCGACCCCAGTTCGGAGCGTACGAAAGGAAGTATCCTTGGAGATAAGACTCGAATGGAGAAACTCTCTGTTCATCCTGATTCGTTTATTCGCCCTAGTCCCTCTGCCGGTTCTTTGGGTGGTGTGGCACGAAAGACTCGTGAGACGATTATCCTTTGCGAGGCTGCTGGATACGACAAGATTTTTGTGGAGACGGTTGGTGTAGGCCAGAGTGAAACGGCCTGCCACTCTATGGTCGACTTCTTCTTGCTGATCCAGTTGGCTGGCACGGGTGATGAACTTCAGGGTATCAAGCGTGGTATCATGGAGATGGCTGATGGCATTGTGATCAACAAGTGTGATGGAAACAATGTGGATAAGTGTCAGTTGGCTGCTACGCAGTTTCGCAATGCTTTGCATCTGTTCCCTATGCCCGAAAGTGGCTGGTTGCCCCAGGTGCTAACCTATAGTGGTTTCTATGGCTATGGCATCAAGGAGGTTTGGGACATGATTTATAAGTATGTTGACTTCGTAAAGGAGAATGGATACTTTGAGCATCGCAGAAATGAGCAGGCGAAGTATTGGATGTACGAAAGCATCAATGAGCAGTTGCGCAACAGTTTCTTCCAGAATCCTACTATCAGCGATATGTTACAGGTGGCAGAGAAGTCTGTCTTGCAGGGACAGAAGACATCATTTGTGGCTGCAAAGCAGTTGCTCGATGCGTACTTTGCACTCCTCCATTAACCATTTGGGTGTACTTGTGGCGCCACAGATGCCCACAGAATCATAGTTTTCCAGCCAGCGGGTGTCTATCTCGCTGGCTGCGTCTATCATATAGGAGCGTGGGTTGGCTTTCTGGCATTGTTCAAACAGGGCCTTGCCATTACTGCTCTTTTTACCACAGACAAAAAGCACTACGTCGTGGCGAGAGGCAAAGTCGCGTATGTGAGGCATACGATTGGCCACTTGTCGGCAAATGGTGTCGTAGTAGTGAAAAGTGGCATTGGGCTTGATATGTTGCTCAATATACTCCACGATCTGACGGAAACCGTCCAAAGACTTGGTGGTCTGAGAGTAAAGATAGATGTCGCGGTCAAAATCCAGTTTGCCTACCTCTTCAGGCTTTTCAATGACAATGGCCGTTCCTTCAGTCTGTCCGACAAGTCCCAATACCTCGGCATGTCCGTTTTTACCAAAGATGACGATCTGCTTGGTGTGGGTGGGGTCGTTGTCGTACTCCTTCTTGATCCTCTCCTGAAGATGTAGCACTACGGGACAAGTGGCATCGACTATCTCTATCCTGTTTTCCTTTGCCTTTTGGTAAGTCTGTGGCGGTTCTCCATGTGCACGAAGCAGGACAGTCTCATCGTGAAGACTGTCAAACTCTTGATGCTCGATAGTCTTTAGTCCCAGTTGCTGCAGTCGAAAACATTCCTGTCCGTTGTGCACGATATCGCCTAGGCAATAAAGCGTCTTGCCATTGCTCAGCTCTTCTTCTGCCTTGCTAATGGCTCGGGTGACACCGAAGCAAAAGCCGGAACCTTGATCTATCTCTATCTCCATAGGGTGTGATTTCAGCCAATGAGTTTCATGACTTGGTCCATAAGCCATTCGGCCTGCTCGGGAATAGTCATGTTGCTGTTGTCCAGTACGATGGCATCGTCGGCCTTGCGTAGAGGACTTACTTCGCGTGTACTGTCTATGCGGTCACGTTCCTGGACATTGAAGAGAATCTCATCGTAGTTGCACGACTCTCCTTTAGCAGTAAGTTCGTCGAAGCGCCGCTGTGCACGAACCTCTGCAGAGGCTGTCACGAAGATCTTGAGTTCGGCATGAGGAAATACTGTGGTGCCGATGTCTCTTCCGTCCATCACGATACCTCCGCCTTTGCCCATCTCTTGCTGCTGTGCCACCATGGCATGGCGTACGAAGTCAAGGGCAGCGATAGGGCTGACCTTGTTGGAAACTTCCATGGTGCGGATGCGGTCTTCTACACGCTCTCCGTTGAGGTAGGTGTCGGGGCGACCTGTCTCTGGATTGAACTGGAATGTGATGTTGATTTGGTCCATCATGCTACGGAGTGCCTCTGTGTCGATGCCCTCTTCCGCGAACAGTCCATGCTGGATGCTAAACAGTGTTACGGCACGGTACATGGCGCCTGTGTCAATATATACATAGCCCAGCTTGCGAGCTAAATCCTTGGCCATTGTGCTTTTGCCACAAGACGAATGGCCGTCGATGGCAATCGTTATCTTTTTCATTGTCAACCAAATGTTTATCCTTACTTAATTATATTCCTTGCTCTTGTACAGTGTACCCGGAAGTCTTTTGCTCACCTTGTGTAGGATCAATGCTGTCATTGCAGGCTATATCCCAGACTGAATGATAGCGAGGGAGCACTGACGTGGTACTTGGCATAGGCAATGCCCAGCTTGAAGCGTTTCAGAGCAATGCCCGCACCACAAGTCAGTCCTGCCGCATGTGACGAACCTGCCGCTTTCATCTCGCTGGCTCTGCGGAAATTGTAGCCCAATGCCAGATATATACGGTCTGTCGGAAGGATTTCGGCACCGATATTGAAGTGGTTCATCAAGATTCGGCCGAAACTAGGATCTTCACTGGGAGTGTAGAAATAGTCCTTGCTCCATCGAGTGAGATCGTTGAGAGTGACAGATACGCGCACGGGGGCGTGGGCGATACCTTTTGTAAAAGCTAAAGACAGATTGAAAGGCAAGCGTTCGTGGATGTCGCCAAAGGGCTTGACTTGACCGCCAAGATTGGCCGCTACGGCAGAAAGCGAAAAATCCTTGTCTGCATCAAAGTAGTTGACTCCAAGGTCCACGGCAAGTGCACAAGAGTTGTAGGTGCCGTATTTGGAGTAGACAAACTTGCCAGTGGCTCCTCCTACCCATTTCTCACTCAGGTTGTAACTGTACATGCCGCCGATGACAACGTCGAGCGCTTTGGTGGTGCCGATGATCTCTCCGGTGCTGAGTGTCTCCTTCATCGAACCGTATCCCAGAAATTTGGCACTGACGCCCCAGGTTCCTCTCTCACCGGCAATTTTGCTGAATGTGGCACTCCCCATCTTGCTTCCTTTCATGTAGGTCAGGAAATTGAGGTTGATGGTATTGTCGCTCACACTGCTGAGTAAGGCAGGATTGAGATGAGCCAAAGAAGCATCGTCGTCGATGCAGGAAATGTTGTCGCCTCCCAGAGCTACTGCATGGGAGGAAGAAGGCAGATTGAGGAAATTGTAGACGCTTCGGCTCTCTTGGGCATGAGCCAAGAGTCCACATATGATGAATGAGAGTGAAAGGTAAATGCGTCTCATAGTTCCTTGAATTCAATTTATTTCCCAAAGTTACGTTTTTTTGGAGTACGAAAGGCATGATTTCGTGGCTAATTGGCAAAAAAGTGAGATTATGAGAAAAAAAAGAAGGGAAAAGCAATGCCGAATAAAAAAAATGTGCTAAATTTGTCCCGAATACAAGAAAAACGAAAAAATACAAGATACTATGAACACTATTGCAACGAACCTCTTTAACGGCAAGAGCACTGGTTTCCTTGCTGGTTTGTGCTTCGCTGGTGCTGCATGCTTCTTCATTCTGGAAAGAACATGGAGAGATGAGAAGGTCGAAGAGGAGGAGATTATCTACGAGTCTGTACCTCAGGATGAGGACATGATTCCTGTGACTATTCAGGAAGAGCAGCAGCCTGCCGCTCCTGTGGTAAACAATAACGTAACTCCTGAGGTGCTCCAGATTGTGGAGGATGAGGTTGAGATCAAGGAAGAGAAGATCGAGACTTCAGAGGAGATGAATCAGGTTATTGTAGGTACTGAAGGTACTGGCGCTCCCAGTGTAGTAGGTCCCGTAGCTTCTGCTGGTCCTGTTGTGGAGGAGGTTGATGATAACCGTATCCTCGAGGTTCCCGAGGTTATGGCTTCTTATCCTGGTGGTGATGAGGCTCTCTACAAGTGGTTGAACGAGCACATCAAGTATCCTTCGCGTGCTCAGGATCAGGGTATTCAGGGTCGTGTAATGGTTAAGTTCGTCGTTGAGAAGGACGGTTCTATCGGTAATGTGACCGTTACCCGTTCACCTGATGAGGATCTTTCAAAGGAGGCTGTTCGCGTAGTTAAGATGATGCCTAAGTGGAAGCCCGCACGTCAGGGTACTCGTACAGTACGTTCTTACTTCAACTTGCCCGTAATGTTCCGTCTGCAGTAATCTGCACCAGGAAATGCAAGATATATATCGGATAGGCTGCTCTTAGGGTAGCCTATCTTTGTTCTTGTATGTCTCACCGAAATGATAATCGTTAGAAACTTTTCGAAGAAAATGTATACACTGGACGAACTTCAGGAGATGGTGGGTGCTGCCATTCAGGCCTTGCCCAATGATCGAGTGCCAAGAGGGTTGTATGCTCCAATAGACTACGTATTGTCTTTGGGAGGTAAGCGCATCAGGCCTATTCTTGTGCTGATGGCATACAATCTCTATCGCGACGATGTGCAAAAGGCATTGATGCCAGCCATTGGATTGGAGACTTACCACAATTTTACCTTACTACATGATGATCTCATGGACAGGGCCGATGTGCGACGCGGTATGCCTACCGTACATAAGAAGTGGAATGACAACACGGCTATCCTGAGTGGCGACAATATGTTGGTGATGGCTATGCAAAGAGTAGCGTCTTGTGATGCCGGCCATGTTCCTTCCATAGTCAGTTTGTTCACTAAGACCGCTATCGAAATCGATGAGGGGCAGCAGTATGACATGGAGTTTGAGACGCGCAATGATGTGACAGAAGAAGAATACATCGAGATGATACGTCTGAAGACCTCCGTGCTTCTGGCCTGCGCCTTGAAAATGGGAGCTCTGCTTGCAGATGCGTCTAAAGAAGACCAAGAGTCGTTGTATGGATTTGGTGAGAAGTTGGGTTTGGCTTTTCAGCTTCAGGATGACTACCTCGACGTCTATGGTGACTATAAGACGTTTGGAAAGAAGATAGGTGGTGACATCTTGTGCAATAAGAAAACATATATGCTCATCAATGCTCTCCTTCTGGCCAATGAGCAGCAGCGTGTGGCATTGCAAACTTGGATAGATGCCAAGGATCCCAATCCTGAAGAGAAGATCAAGGCTGTCACGGCTTTGTACAATGAAATCGGTATTCCTGCTTTGGTGCAGGAACTGATAGGGCGCTACTTTGAGGAGGCCATGCAGTGCCTCAATCGTGTGAGTGTAGATGAGGATTGCAAGGGCGCACTTCGTGAATTGGCTCAGCGACTTATGCATCGCCAGTCCTAAGAATCAAGGGTGTGAAGGTGTAGTACGTTGTTTAAAGAGAAGGGCTAAATGATTGATACTCATAGTCATATATATGGTCCGGAGTTTGATCAGGATCGGGATGAGGTCATACTGCGTGCTAAAGAGGTTGGCGTACGAAAAATATTGCTGCCCAATATCAATGGGCAATCCGTGCTTCCCATGATGTCGCTCTGTCAGTCTTATCCGGGGTATTGTTATCCTATGATTGGATTGCATCCCACGGATATAGAAGATGATTATTTGGCGGTCCTGTCAGACATGTACAATGCTCTGTCCCAGCCCAGTCATCCTTTTGTGGCTGTAGGCGAGGTTGGACTTGATTTCTACTGGGATGATTCCCGGCGTGAGCAACAATTGGAAGTTTTTGAGACTCAAATGGCTTGGGCCAGAGATTTCCACCTTCCTCTGATGATACACTCACGCTCTGCCCATACAGAATTGGTGGAGATGATGAATAAGCATGCAGGTGAAGGCCTTTCTGGAGTATTCCACTGTTTTGGCGGCACTGCGGAAGAGGCTCTCGAATTGCTTTCTTTTGAAAGTTTTGTCTTGGGTATCGGAGGTGTGTTGACTTATAAAAAGTCCACATTGCCGGACGTGCTCCGCGAGGCAGTCCCTTTGAGCAGAATCGTGCTCGAAACCGATAGTCCGTATCTGGCACCTGTACCCTGTCGGGGTAAAAGAAACGAAAGTTCATTTGTGCTTTATGTTGCCCAAAAATTGGCAGAAATCTATCAGCTTTCAGTTTCTGAAGTAATTGCAGTTACATCCGACAATGCAAATCGCATTTTTCCCAAGATTGGTGCTGTTTGATGCGGTTTGAGGTATAAAATCGGCTCAAAGTTGAAAGTTTTCTGGCTTTCTTTACATTTTATATTAAAAAAATAGATATATTTGTGTCAAAATTGGTGGCAGACTCATATTTTTTTTGTAACTTGCACCCGATTTAGAGCATATAGGGCCATGCGAGGCTCTGAAAGTGATGAATAAATGAGTTGGAGAGATGCTCGAGTGGCTGAAGAGGCACGCCTGGAAAGCGTGTATACGTCAAAAGCGTATCGGGGGTTCGAATCCCCCTCTCTCCGCATGATGACGTAGAAAACTGCATGAAAAACAAATCAGTATAAACGAAAAACAATAATTAATAATCTTTAAAATTACACACAAAATGAAAAAGTTATTTGCAATTGTTGCGATGGCTGCTGTCTGCTCATTTGGCATGACATCGAATGTAATGGCTCAGGATGAGGTTGACTCTGTTGCAACCGAGGCTGTAGTTGATTCTGCTGCTACCGAGGAAGAGGCTGTTGAGGCAGCTCCTGCTGAGGAAGAGGCTGCTCCTGCTGTAGTTGAGGAGGAGAGCGCTGGTATCCACAAGGTACTGAAGGAGAAGTTCATCGAGGGTGGTGCCGGCTTCATGGCACTGGTTGCTATCGCCCTGGTTCTGGGTCTGGCTCTTTGTATCGAGCGTATCGTTTACCTTTCACTCGCTGCTGGCGATCGTCGTAAGTTCTGCGACAAGATTGCTGAGCTCGTTGCTGCTGACAAGGTTGATGAGGCTATCGCTTATTGCGAGGGTAGCCGTAGCACTATCGCTAAGGTTTGCAAGAAGGCTCTCGTTGCTTTGAACAGCGATGACCAGAATGATATTGCTACCATCGAGCGTACCATCAACATGGAGGCTGAGGTTCAGGGTACCTATCTTGAGGAGAACTGCTCTTGGATTACCTTGTTCATCGCCATGGCTCCTTCTCTGGGATTCTTGGGTACTGTAATCGGTATGGTTCAGGCATTCGATGACATCCAGGCTGCTGGTGATATCAGTCCTACCGTTGTTGCTGGTGGTATGAAGGTCGCTTTGATTACTACCATCTTCGGTATCGTTGTTGCTTTGATTCTGCAGTTGTTCTACAACTACATCCTCTCTCGCGTTGAGGCTATCACTTGCTCAATGGAGGAGACCGCACAGGAGCTGCTCGTGATCTGTGTTAAGTCACCCAAGTGCAAGAAGTAATTAACATTGACCCCACATTATAAAATAATATTAAGTCATGAAAACTCAGTTAATATCTAGACTCGTTCAGTGGGCTCTGATCATTGGCGCAGTTTTGCTGCTCGTGCTCATGTTCGTGCTCGGCGAGGATACTGGTACTGACATTCTTATGTACGGTATGTATGCATACGGTGCAATCATGGTAGCTGGAATGCTTGCCAATGCTGTAATGTCAATCAAAAACAAGGATTGGGGTCTGATTCGCGTTATCATCGCTGTCGTTGCTACCTTCGTTCTCTATTTCATCTTCAGCCTGGTTGCTGGTGGTGAGGGTGATGAGGCTCTGGCTGACGGCTACTGCTATACCATCTATGCACTGACTCTTTTGGCTATCGTTGCCGTTATTGGTTGTGCTTCTGGTATTATCTATAAGCTCGGTAACAAGAACTAAAGATTACCTCTAATAAATACATTCCCCTTTGGTCGGAGTATTGACATGCCGTCAGTACTCCACCCTGAGGAGAGTGATAGTAGAATCAAGAACTAATAATTACTTCGAGATATGGCAAGTAAGAAAAAGATGCCAGAACTGAACACCAGTTCTACCGCGGATATCTCATTCATGCTGCTTATCTTCTTCCTGGTCACTACTTCAATGGGCTCAGACAAGGGTCTTACCCGTCGTCTGCCGCCCCCACCTGAAAACCAGGAGAACACCGCAGTACAGATCAACGAGAGGAATATCTTCAAGGTAAGTATCAACTCTGTTGGTAAGATTATGATAAGTGGCGGTCAGAAATTGGATTCAAATAGTCCTGCTGACATGGATCTCTTGTACGACTATTGCAAAAAGTTTATCCTCGGTATGCCTCACCCCGGTGAGGATCAGGGTCCTGAAATGACTCTTCAGCGCGTACCTGGCTTGAGCGATTTGCAGCAGTGTGCAGAGAAGCACGTCATCTCACTTCAGTCTGACCGTGGTACTCCATATGCTGCTTACTTTGCAGTACAGGATGCTATCGTAAAGGCATACAATGATGTACGTGACGAGAAGAGTAAGAAACTCTTCGGTGGTAAGCCTTTCTCAGCTCTTACAGAGGATCAGCAGGGTGCTATTCGTACCATCTATCCTCAGAAGATTTCAGAGGCAGAACCTATCGATTATTCAAAACTTTCACATTAAGATAAAGAACTATGGCATTTAAGAAAAAAGGAAGTCGTGAGATGCCGGAGTTGAGTACTTCATCTCTGCCTGACTTGATCTTCACCATTCTGTTCTTCTTCATGATGGTTACCACCATGCGTGAGGTTACACTTAAGGTGAAGTTGAGTACTCCTCAGGGTACTCAGTTGGAGAAGCTCGAGCATAAGTCAGATGTTTCTTATATCTACGTTGGTCCTCCAACCGATGCTCTTCGTGGTCAGTTTGGTACGGGTACTCGTATCCAGCTCAATGACCGCTATGCTGAGCCTCGTGAGGTTATGGACTTCGTAGCCCAGGAGCGTCAGGGTATGCAAGACCAGACTCGTCAGGTCATCTCTATCAAGGCCGACGTTAATACTCAGATGGGTGTCATCACCGATATTAAAGAGGTATTGCGTAAGTCTTATGCACTTAAGCTGAATTATTCTGCTACCTCAAAGGGTAAGTAAAATCCCTTTCGTAACTTATATAAGGCGACGGTATATGATATATCGTCGCTTTTTATATCTTTTTTGTTAATAATCTAAAGTATATTTGCTCCTTTGAAAGGTAATTCGTAATTTTGTCTAGAAATATTGTAAAAGTTATGTCATCTGCAAATCTTGATGCTTTGGATCGACAGATCCTATCCCTTATTGCTTCAGACGCTCGTATTCCTTTCCTTGAGGTAGCACGTGAATGTCATGTCTCTGGTGCTGCTATTCATCAGCGCATCCAAAAGCTTCAACAGCTGGGAGTGTTGAAGGGCTCTCAGTTCGTCTTGGATCCAGAACTTATCGGATATGGTACTTGTGCTTTTGTCGGTATTTTCTTAAAGGACCCCACAGATAGTGCTCGCGTGACAGAGGCCTTGAGAGATATCCCCGAAGTAGTAGAGTGTCACTTCACTACGGGCAACTATGATATGTTCTTGAAGATTTATGCGCGAGACAATCACCATCTTCTGAGTATCATTCATGATCAGGTACAGCCCATCGGCATTCAACGCTCAGAGACAATTATATCTTTCAATGAGGCCATCACGCGCCAGATGCCTGTCCCACAATTGTAATCTTATTCTATTATGATTACTCTCATTGCTGCCATTGCAAAAAATCGTGCTATTGGTTTCCAGAACAAATTGCTCTATTGGCTTCCTGATGATATGAAACGTTTCCGTGCCCTCACTACAGGGCATACCATTATCATGGGACGTAGGACTTTTGAATCATTCCCCAAGGGACCTCTGCCCAACCGACGGAATGTGGTTTTGTCTCATCAGGATATAGATATTGCTGGGGCAGAAGTATTTCCTTCATTGGAGTCTGCATTGGCAGCTTGTAAAGCGGATGAGGATGTTTATATCATCGGAGGTGCAAGTGTCTATGAGCAAGCTCTTCCCCTTGCCCATCGTCTATGCCTGACGGAGGTGGATGATATGCCTGAGGAGGCTGATGCCTATTTCCCCTCTATTAGTATGGACGAATGGGAGGCCCAATTAGTTTCAGAGCACCAGATTGACGAGAAGCATGCACAGTCGTTCCGCTTCGTTGATTACTTGAAGAAATAGATAATAGGATTCGATATCTTTTTAGCCCGCTATTCATTACGCTAGGCCCGCCTATTCTTTTTGCACATTTCCCTCTTTTTTGAATTCAAGGAAGATAAGTGTGTTTACATTATATAATGAAGCCTGTTGCATATATACATACAGATTTTGACACGAAGTTTGGAGTTCCTCGTCAAAGTGGTCTGTCTCCCAATAGTGTAGGTCGTATAGTTTTCGCACCTGAGTATCGCAATATTGATGCTTTGAGAGGGCTTGATGGCTATTCTTATATATGGCTACTTTGGGATTTTTCGGAAGCGCATCGGGAGGAAGGTGCATGGTCTCCTACTGTTCGGCCTCCACGATTGGGAGGTAATGTCCGTATGGGAGTTTGGGCTACTCGTTCCCCATTCAGACCCAATCCTATAGGTCTAAGTTCTGTCAGATTGGAACGCATAGAATGGCAATCTCCTGATGGTCCTGTCTTAGTTGTCTCCGGTGCAGACTTGATGAATGGAACGCCCATCTTTGACATCAAGCCATATCTTCCCTTCACGGATTCTCATCCTGATGCAAGAGGAGGATTTGCAGAAGAGAAGAACCGTGAGATCGCTCCTTTGGAAGTACAAGTCCCCGATGATATTATGCATATATTCACCCCTCGCCAACAAGAGGCACTTCGAGAGGTGCTGTCGCAGGATCCACGTCCTCACTATCAAAACGATCCGTCTCGCGTCTATACGATGGAGTTTGCAGGCAAGGAGCTTCGGTTCAAAATAGACAAGACCATTGCCAGGGTGATCGCTTGTGAATAGTAGTGGTGATAAAATACGGTAAGTGACATGTTGCAGTGGGTCACAGCGATTTGTTTCTCTCTTGGAGTGGGAGTGGCAAGTTTGGGCATCCTGTCTTGGCAGATTCTTGCCTTTGGACTTGTGGTAGGAGTGTCATTGCTCATTTTGCATTTTCGGTACCAGAGGATTTTTTGGTACTCGCTAGTCGTTAATGTGTTTTTTGCCGGTGCCACTTGGTTTGCTCTACGGCAAGCATTGATTGCTGAGTCCAGTCAAAACGAACAGCAAACTTGGGTGGAGTCCATTTCCCATTCCGTTTCAGTATTCGCAACAGAACGATTGGTGCAGAGTGGGGTAGAAGAAGACAATGTCGCTGTGGTAGGAGCAATGCTACTTGGCAACCGTAAAGCCTTGTCGTACGAACAGAAGGCCCGATTCCGAAGTGCCGGAGTGCAACATTTGCTGGCAATGTCGGGCTTGCATATCGGCATAATCATCGGTGTCTTTTCTTTTCTTTTTTTGAAAAAAGCACGTTACTCTCGTTGGCGATGGCTGGTGCTTTTGCCCACGTTGTCTTTGTTGTGGGGATATTGTATTTTAGCTGGTATGCCTCAGTCGCTGCTTCGTGCCATGCTAATGGCCACCTTGTATTATTTGACTCTATTTGGCAAGGGCAAAAGTCAGAACAGCATAAATTTGGCCAATACACTTCTGCTTATGCTGCTGATAGACCCTTTCTGCCTTTTTGATATCGGTACGCAATTGAGTTTTGTGGCTGTGGGGGCGTTGATTTGGCTTTTTCCGGCTATAGCCTCCATTTTCCCTGTATCATACTTTCCTGATGGACGCATAGGAACTTGTTTGCATAAGTTGTGGCAACTATTTGTCGTCTCCCTGGCAGCCTGGTTGGGCACATTGCCTCTATGTATGTACTATTTCCATCAGTTCCAGCCTTGGCAACCTTTGGTGAGTGTGGTCTTAGTCCCTTTGACTACAGTGTTTCTTTATATGTCATTGGTTCTCCTCTTGTTCAGCCTTATGGGTCTGTGGTTTCTTGCTGGACCTATAGCTGCCGTGATAAATGTTTTTTTGGGTGTGGAGAACTATCTGCTAGACAAGGCCGGTATGTTGCCATTCGGCACGATGACATGCCCATCTGTTCATTGGGGTCATGTGATCTTGCTCTATCTGTTGTATACGATCTTGCTGATAGGTGTAAAAGCACCGCAGAAGGCTAGCATCTACGCTGTACCGTCTTTGTTGTTTGTACTTCTCGTCTTATACTTTATTTAGGTAGCTACAGTCTCGTTTCCTTCTAAGGATAGCCTCCTTAAAAATTGCATGGCTCACAGAAAGTCATGCCTTGGCCTGTGAGGGGATGGGTGAAAGATAACTCTTCGGCGTGAAGCAGTAAGCGCAGTCCTGCATGCCCATAGAGCCGGTCTCCTACAATAGGCGTACCAAGGCCGGATGGATGGGCCAGATGAACACGCAGTTGATGTGTGCGGCCAGTATGCGGCCATAGATTTAGCAATGTGCGGTCCCCTCGACACTCCTTTACCTCATATTCTGTGATGGAGCGTTTCCCGTATTCGTAGTTGACCATTTGCCGAGGTCGGTCGTTTATGTCTGGGCAGATAGGCAAGTCAATTCTCCCTGTTGTTCCTTGCTCAAGACTACCTTCTACGAGCGCCACATATCTTTTCTTCACCTCATGGTGAAGAAATTGATCTTGCAAATTATGGTAGGCGTCTTGGGTAAGTGCCAAAACCATTAAGCCAGAAGTATCCATGTCGAGCCTATGTACGATGAGTGGCCCTTGAGCTTGAGGGTAGCGTTGTCTGATGTATTCTTGTACAGAAGGCAGAGGATCCTTGCCAGGTACAGCAAGCATGCCGGACGGCTTGTTGACTACGACGATGCTTTCATCTTCATAGATGATGGTCAGTTCTTCCGTGATGGTTTTTAGCAGCGGGTTGGGCTCCACATGTAGCCCTTCAAGCATGTGCTTCAGTAAAGGCTTGCATTTGGCGCTGCAGGCAGGGTAGAAATTGCCTTCAGTGCGAATCTCTTCCTTAGGCGATGCTCCCATCCAGAATTCTGCCATACAAAGGGGGTGCAACCCTGTCTTGTAAGCGTATTGGAGCAACTTAGGAGCACAGCAGTCTCCTGTCCCTGATGGAGGAACCGTATTTCCAAAAAGGGTAAGGAGAGCTTTTTCTTCTTGCTTGGCGTTGAGCAGATGATACTGTGCGAAAAGCCACCGTTGGAGTGCAATGGAGCGACTTTTCCGCTCTTCTCTCAAGGTCGGCGAATCTTCTTCCTTGATCTTTTGGTTGAGCAAGCTGATTTGTTTCTCTTCTGCTTTGAAGTAGCTCCCCGGAGACATAAGGTCAAAGACGGGAGGAACGAAGTAGGGCAGAAGTGTCTTTCTGTCTAAAGTGCCAGAGAAAGCGGCCAGAAACCCTCTCTCTTTGGTCTGGGAGTCTTCACATACCAGCACGCCAAACATCTTTCCTTTGCTGATTTCGTCTTGCCATTCTGGATGTTGGGCAATAAATGCTTTCACCTCATCTGCAGCAAGTATGCAAAGCGGATGAGGTGTATAGCAGTGCGGATAGGTAAATTGCGAAGGGGAGGGTAGTTCGCTCTGGATGGGGTGAAACACTAGTTGTTTTTTTTGTGAGTCATGATGTCCAATACCAGTCTGTCGGTTTCGTTCATACCTTCAGAGCCCATACGTGTCAGATTGTGGATGCAACGGTCTACATCATCCTCTATCAGACCTTCAGCAGAGGTGACATGACGGTTTTGGATAGCAAGCATGGCAGAAAGTACCGCGGTCGAAACACCGCTCGAAACTTTGAGCGCACAGCTGGGTTTTGCTCCGTCACAGACCATTCCTGCAAGGTTGGCGATCATGTTTTTGACACTGAAGGCCACCTGCTCATAGCTGCCTCCCATGAGGTATGTGATGCCACAACTACTACCTGTTGATGCCACAACGCATCCACATAGAGCACTGAGTCTGCCAAGGCTTTGCTTTACATAGATAGCTGTGAGATGGCTGAGGGTCAAGGCTCTGGTCAGTTCTTCGTCCGTATTATGGTTTTCTTCGGCAAAAACCACCACGGGCATAGTTGCTGCAATACCTTGGTTGCCACTACCCGAGTTGCTCATGACGGGAATCATAGCTCCGGCCATTCGGGCATCACAGGCGCTGCTGGTGGCAGACAGGATGTGAGAGAAGATGCTATCTCCCATGATACCTCTTCCCAGTGGTCGACTCAGCGTTTTACCAAGTGAATGTCCGTAGTTGCCCTTAAGTGCCTCTATGGAAGCTTGCTCATTGAGCCTGCGGGCTTCGTTGATGAATTCGATTTCTTCAATGGGGGTGGTTGTGGCAAATTCGTATACCTTCTTTAGCGTGAGTTCTTCTTCGTTTTGCTGAACGTCTGTTGCGCAGTTGCCTTGTTGGTTCAGTAGTACCGTTGCCTCAGCTTCACCTTCTTGTGTAGCCAGATATACAAACTTTGTATGTGTGGTGGCAATGATCGCTGTTGCTTTCTTGTTGCATGCATAGCAGGTTGCTTCGATGTAGAGTTTTTCTGTGATGTCCTTCTTCAGTCCTACACTTATGCGTTTCTCTTCAATATACCGCTTACCTTCTTCTACGGCTTGTGGATTGCTGTCTTTCAGCACTTCGAGTTCATACTCACTCTTTCCGATCAGCGCACCGAGTGCGATAGCGATGGGAAGGCCTATCATGCCTGTGCCGGGTATGCCTACCCCCATGGCGTTCTTCAAAATATTGGCGCTGAGCAAGTTTTCGATGCGCTCTGGTCTTTGACCTAAAAGTTCGGTGGCTTTGGCCACGCATAAGGCTACTGCCATTGGTTCGGTACAACCGATGGCAGGGACAACTTCTCGTTGTATAAGTTGAATGATACGTCTGCGTTCTTCGATGTCAATCATTTTCCCAATTTTTTGTTTTCGTTGCAAAGGTAGGGATATTTTCCGTCCCTTCCAACGATATACGTCATTTTTATGCCCTAGTGGATATCTCTTGACTGATGACATGTCCCATAGACCAGGCAGCCTGAAGATTGAATCCTCCGGTGATAGCGTCTACGTCGAGAACCTCTCCTGCAAAAAACAAGCCAGGGTGTTGTTTGGATTCTAGGGTGTTGATGTTGATGCTCTTCAGTGACACACCTCCACAAGTCACAAATTCTTCTTTGAATTTGCATTTTCCTGTTATCTCATAAGTGTCAGCAGTCAGGGTGGTGACGAGTCGGTTGAGCTCTTTACCATTGAGCGTACCCCAACGTTGTGTTTCTGAAATGTGACTTTTTCGGATCAGGTGATGCCAGTGTCTTGCACAGAGATGCCTGGGATAGGCTGTTGTGATCTGTCGGCCGGTATAGTCTCTCATGAAGGTTTGCATCTCTCTTCTCACTTCCTCTTCCGTCTGTTCCCCATACCAGTTTACCAACAATTGTCCTTTGTATCCTTGTTCTGCCAAGAGCCTGGCTCCATATGAAGTCAGCTTGAGTATGGCTGGTCCGCTCATACCCCAGTGGGTGAGTAGCAGAGGCCCATGGCTTTTCAATTTTGTTCCCGCAAGCATCACAGAGGCATTCTCCACGACGATACCCATGAGTTCTTGATGCCAGTCTCCTGCAATATTGAGTGTGAAAAGGGATGGAATGGGAGGTATGATGTCTAGTTGCAAGGAAGCCAGCATCTCAAATCCCTTAGCACTCGGATGCCCTCCTGTGCAGACTACCACATAGTCTGCTTCAACTCTTGTTGTCGATTCGCTTGCGAAGTCTATGCTGTATTTTCCGTTTTCCAATACGTTGACTTTCTGTACTTTGTGGCCAAGTTTCAGACAGATGCCAGCTTTGCGTATTCCATTGAGAAGTGTTTCTACTATTTGCATGGCATCTTGAGATACGGGGAAGACGCATTCGTCCTCCTGGGCAGTCAGTTTCACCCCCTCGTTGTCAAACCACTCCCATGTGTCTCGGTGGCTGAAGCGCATAAGGGCACGCTTCATGAGTTTGTCTCCGCGAGGGTATACCAGTCTGTAGTCATCCACTTGGCGAAAAGTGTTGGTGAGGTTGCATCTTCCTCCACCGGTGACTGCCACTTTGGCCAGCGGCTTTCTTCCGGCTTCGTAGATGGTTATCTCTGCATCAGGACGCTGTCGTTTAAGATTGATGGCACAGAAACAGCCTGCGGCTCCTGCTCCGATGATGGCAACTTGCATGTTATTCGTTTATTTTTGCCAAAGTTACAAAAAATAAGGGAAATGCCAAAATAACCGCCTGTCCATATGGTGTTCTGCATAAATAGTCTTATCTTTGTCCTTGGAATATCTACCCTTACAGTTAGCATCCTCTCACAATGACGTTTCACGCATTTTGCAAGATCCTCTTCCGTGTCATCATGTTTTGCCTGGCATTTTTGTTGTGTCAGGTAGCGGCTCTTGCTTTGGTTGCGTTCGTGGGATACTTTGCGGACATGGGCGAATTAGGCCTCCGTATGGCTATAGGGTCTTTGATTGGAAGCGTACTCATGCTCTTCGTGATGGGGAATAGAAATTGGATATCTTGGAGTTGCATTTCTACAAAGCCAGACATTTCTCTATTTCGATTTTGTGTACTTGTCGTTGGTGCATCGGCAGTTATTGCAGGGTTGAATTTATTTGCAGAGATAGTTCATTTGCCTGACAACAATGCTGAGCAGATGATAAGCTTGTTGCAGCAACCATTAGGCATACTTGCTGTTGCCTTAGTGTCTCCTTTGGTGGAGGAACTTCTTTTCCGCGAGGCGATGATAGGTGGGCTCTTACGTATGGAAGTAAGGCCGTGGCTTGCAGTCCTGGTGTCGTCAGTGGCCTTTGGTGCCATACATGCCAATCCTGCTCAGATCCCCTTTGCCTTTATCATGGGGCTGCTCTTCGGCACCATCTACTTGCGTACGAAAAGTGTCGTTTTGACTTTCGTACTGCATGTTATCAACAATGGTTTGGCTGTTTTCTTTCAGGTCGTGTATGGAGAGGAGATTGCTCTTTCCGATTTGCTTTGCCCATTCCTTCCCGCTTGGATTGTAGCTTTTTCTTTGGGCCTTCTGGGTCTTTGCTTGGTTCGTCGTTCTTTGCGTTGACCTTTTCTCTCAAATTTCTCATTCCCTTTTTCTTCCCTTTCTTCCTCCTTGCTCGTTTTTGCGTCATTTCTCGCGTGCGCGTATATTTTATAAGGTGTGTCCGTTTTCTTCATGCCCCTTGCCGCTGTTTTTTCACTTTTTTTTGAAAAAACTTGCCTTTATGTTTGGCCGGTTCGGAAATTCGTCGTACCTTTGCAACCGCAAACGAGGAAATGACCGCCCCTCGGGGTGGGCAGAGCACCTTGCTCGCAAT
>JAZLII010000119.1:0-3392 GCA_045617275.1 Bacteroidaceae bacterium | reverse complement strand
CTGTCCATGCTCATGAGGGTGAGGATGGCACGGTCCTTGTCGTGAGTGAGCAGTTCGCCACGTCGGGCCAGTCGCTGGCTGTAGACGCTGTGGGGCTCAAAGATGACAATAGTTAGATAAGCCGACACCGAGACCATCATCAAGGGAAGGAAGAGCTGATAGCCACCTGTGAGCTCCGCAATGAGAAACACACCGGTAAGCGGTGCATGCATCACACCACTCATCAGACCGCACATGCCCAGCAGCGCAAAGTTGTTGAGGGGAAGGTGCATACCGAGGAGACCGTGCTGGTTCCACATGCTGGAGAAGAAGAAACCGCTCACACAGCCAAGGAAAAGACTGGGAGCGAAAATACCACCACAGCCTCCACCACTATTGGTGGCCGTACTGGCAAAGACCTTGAAGACGATGAGCAGGGCCAGATAGACGAGCAGCAAGTGGCTGTGACCGTAGAAGAGCGAATTGTTCATGGCCATCATGAAGTCCTCCTCACTCTGTCCGCTCAGCAAGAGGTTGATCAGTTCATAGCCCTCACCATAGAGCGAGGGGAAAAGGAAGATGAGCACACTCAGCAGCGAACCGCCCATGGCCAACTTGACATAGCGATTGGAAAAACCACCGAAGAACTTCTCCAAACGGAGCATCACACGGGTGAAATACAGCGCCACCAGTCCACAGAAAACGCCCAAGAGGATGTAGGCTGGTGTACGGTCCATGGCGAAGGCCTCGCGCAACTGAAACTCAAAGACGGTATCCATGCCACTGAAAGCATAGGTGATGCCTGTGGCCGTGACGCAAGAGAGCAAGAGCGGCAAGAGGCTGGACATGGTGAGGTCGACCATAATGACCTCCACCGTGAAGACGAGTCCGGCAATGGGAGCCTTGAAGATGCCCGACACGGCACCGGCGGCACCACAACCCACGAGAAGCATCAGCGTACGGGTGTTGAGACGGAAGAGTTTGCCAAGGTTGCTACCGATGGCACTTCCGGTCAGCACGATAGGCGCCTCTGCTCCCACACTACCACCGAAGCCGATGGTGATGGCACTGGCCAGTACGCTACTCCAGGTGTTGTGCCCCGCGATGCGACTCCTCTTGCGCGCGATAGCATAAAGTATCTTGGTGATACCATGGCCGATGTCATCGCGCACCACATAGCGCACGAAGAGCATGGTGAGATAGATACCCACCACGGGATAGACCAGATAGAGGAGGTTGCTCTCATCTGTCTCAAACTGGTGGGTGAGGATGTACTTGATCTGGGCAATGAGCCACTTCAGCAGGAGTCCGGCCAATGCCGTAAACACTCCCACCGTCAAGGCCATCAGCAGTATGAACTGACGGGAACTGAATGCACGTCTGAACAAGAGCAGGCGCAACAAGGCTTCCTGTGCTATGGAACGTTGGTGCTTCATTTCTTTCTAATTGCTATAAACATGTTAGCCCCCTTCATTCTTATTCCCCCACGGGGATTAGGGGCTTTATCGAATGACCTTCACCTCTCCATCCTTGCCCAACTTCACGATGTGGCTGGGCTGTGAAGGAGTCTTATCTCCACGACGGAAACTTACGATGTAGTCCACCTGACTCTTGATCTCCTCACTGATCTCGGAGAAATTGCGAGGTGAGGGTTCGCCGCTGATATTGGCACTGGTGCTGACGATGGCTTTCTGGAATCGGAAGCATATCTGCTTACTAAACTCTTCGCAGGTCACACGTATACCCAGCGAACCGTCTTCTGCCAGAAGATTGGGGGCGACACCGTTGGCATCGTCGAGAATGAGGGTCACGGGCGTCGTGGCACAGTCTATCAGGTCCCATGCCACATCGGGCACGTTTCGGAAGTAGCGCTGCATACGGTTGGCACTGTCGACCAGACAGATGAGTGCCTTGCTGTCCTCGCGCTGCTTGATCTTGTAGACACGGGCCACAGCCTCAGGATTGGTAGCATCGCAACCGATACCCCATATCGTATCGGTGGGGTAAAGGATGACACCACCCTTGCGAAGCACTTCTACCGCATTTTTTATATCTATATCGCAATTCATGGGATTCAGTATTTCGAGGATTCGATATTTCGAGAAATCGAGGGATCGAGAAATCTTTAAAACTAAAACTCGCTCGTGAAGTGGAACTTCAGATGCTCAAAGTCTTGCTGCGCCATGCTCAGCACGTAGCCAGAGTCGGCCAAGAAGACGTCGCGACCTTCGCGGTCCAGGGCCATATACTGATGCTTACGCTTCTTGAAATTCTCCAACTCGGCCTCGTAGCCAGGCTCGCACTCCACCCAGCATGCTTTGTAGAGTGAGATGGGCTCCCAGCGACACTTGGCATTGTACTCATTCTCCAGACGATACTGGATGACCTCAAATTGCAACTGACCCACCGTACCGATGATCTTGCGACCATTGAACTGATTGATGAACAACTGCGCCACACCCTCGTCCATCAACTGGTTGATGCCCTTCTCGAGCTGCTTGGTCTTCATGGGGTCTGCATTCTCGATGTACTTGAACATCTCTGGCGAGAAGCTTGGCAAACCTCTGTAGTGCAACTGTTCACCCTCTGTCAGCGTGTCGCCGATCTTGAAGGTACCATTGTCGGGCAGACCTACGATATCGCCAGCCCATGCCTCATCGATGGTACTCTTGCGCTGTGCCATGAACTGTGTGGGACTGCTGAAACGCAGCGTCTTACCATGACGGATATGCAAATAGGGGGCATTGCGCACGAACTTACCCGAGCACACCTTGCAGAAAGCGATACAACTGCGATGGTTGGGGTCGATGTTGGCCGTGATCTTGAAGATGAAACCGGTGAACTTGCTCTCATCGGGCTCCACCATACGCTCCTCTGCTTGAGTGGGACGAGGCGAGGGGGCTATCTCCACGAAGCAGTCGAGAAGCTCCTGCACGCCGAAATTGTTGAGCGCCGAACCGAAGAATACGGGAGCCACCTCTGCATTAAGGTAGGCTGAGCAGCCTTCTGCATCCACGCCGATGGTCTCCTCCACGGAGGGGTATACACCGTCGATCATCTCCAAGTCCTCACGGAGCTTCTCTGCATCGCGCTCACCCACGGCCTCATCAAGGTCGCTGGAACTGATGTCTATCTCCACCTTCTCAGTCACCTTCTGCTTGTCGGGCGTGAAGAGGTTGAGGTTTTGCTCATAGATATTGTAGACCCCCTTGAACTTGGCACCCTGATTGATGGGCCAAGAGAGGGGACGGACGCTGATCTGGAGTTCCTGCTCCAACTCGTCGAGCAAGTCAAAGGGATCCTTACCCTCGCGGTCCATCTTGTTGACAAAGATGATCACGGGTGTCTTACGCATACGGCACACCGTCATCAGCTTGCGCGTCTGAGCCTCTACACCCTTGGCACCGTCGACC
>JAZLII010000118.1:0-10793 GCA_045617275.1 Bacteroidaceae bacterium | reverse complement strand
ACAGATCCTACTCGCCATCGTGCTTGTCGCCTTTGGTGTAGGTCTCATCACCACGGCATTCTTCGTACCGCCCCCTGGTGTCATCGACCCCACGGTACTGACTGCCTTCGGTGAGATACTCACCTTTGCCGGCTCGCTCATCGGCATCGACTATCACTATCGCTCTAAAGAGAATTAAAAGTGAAAAATTAAAAATTAAAATTTAGCCCATGAGACACTACATTACGTATTTTTCACTTATAGCTTTTCACTTTTCACTTACCGGCTGTCACACACAGCAAAGCAGTGTGATGACGGCTGGTACTGGGGTGGACTCCGTGAAGGTCCATGAGGAAATGGTCACCATCCATCTCTCCGACTCCCTCCTTCAGGAGTGCATCTTCCAGGCAGACAGCCTCTCAATTACGTCCTCTCCCGCCGCATGGTCTCCGACAGAGTCGGGCGCCCTCGCCTTTGGGAGGCTTTCGGCGACGGCCGAAATGCAGTGTGGGGTGAGGCTCGAGGCAAAAGGCGTGAAGGTAACGGCTCGTAAGAGCCAAGTCAAGGAAGAGATAGCTAGGGTATGCATAGAGGATACCTCCTCGGTGCATATCCGCGACTCGACTGCCGTAAGGAATCAAGAAGACCGAAGGGCTATCTATGAGCCTCCGGACATCCAGGCTATTCTCATTGTCTTTGGACTGTTCTTCATCAGTTACCTCATCTTCAGCCGAAGGTGAGGTTTTTTATGTCCCGCTTCTTCCTTTGAGCTTCCGTTATAAATAAATCTTTGGGATAAAGAGAAGAAATTGTGATAAATCCTTGGCAAAATGATGATAAATCTCTAATTTTGTTGACAATATGCGCGTAGGCGTGTGATATATGTTGTCTTAGTGGATGACTTGGTGGCGAGATACTTGTGTGCGTCTTGCATAGTATCTGACCTCTGTATGAACTAATAAAAATATATCGATATGAGAAGAACATTAGGTTTGGCACTGGCTTGCCTTCTCGCAAGCTACGTGGCATTTGCAACGGCTGGGGGCAGTACTGCTCTTTCCAGTCTTGTCGGCAGCGCCTTAGGAACGCTTATGGGAAACTATGAGGATGATGAGGAGCTTGAGTACACGGTAGTAGACGATGACTTCGAGGACTGGACTTCCAACAACAAGGAGCACAGTACCATCTCCGAATACACGTGGACGATCCAAGCTCCATCCGACGACACTCGCTTGTCTTTTGACTATGTGGTGAGCAGCGAGAGTGGCTGCGATGTGCTCTATGTGTATCTGGATGGTGATGAGTTCTTGAATGTGAGCGGAGAAGTTTCCGATAGCTACACGGTGAATCTTGGCGAGGGTACTCATACATTGAGGGCTGTATATAGCAAGGATGGTTCCGTCAGCAGTGGTCAGGACCAAGCCACCGTCAGCAACATCGCGCTTGCCGTACGGGGGGGTGAGATGGACGAAGAGCAACTGCAGGCCTATGTGCAGGAGTGTGTGTATATATACCAAGTCAAGGTGGCCCAGCTGACGGGCTACGATGCTTTGCAGGCTGAGCTGCAGGCTTTTGGGGCAGCGTTTGCCGAGATGGCAAGGCAGGGGGCTTCCTCTGCTGAGGTGCGCCAGCAGTCCAAGCAGCTCGACGTGTACTACGCAGAGGCGCAACATCTGGTGGAGGCTTGCGAAGTACTGGCACAGAGTGTGGGTGCCAGCGAGGAACTGGTCCTCGTCACGGGCAGTAGCCTACTTGAGGCGGCCCTTGCCGATGCTCACAGTCTCATCCAGGCCAAGGCAAGCCTAACGCTGCAGTCTCTCAGCCAGATAGCCAGTGCACAGCAGGCCATCGAACAGGCCATTGACGAGATGGGACTGATGGAGACGAAAGTGTGGAACTTCCAGTTTGGCGAGGAAACTGTAGCCGGCCTCTTGCGTGACAGCCAGACGGCAGGGTACTGGTCGGACAATGGCGGTCGCTTCTATAAGTCTTACAATACAGCATCATACCAGTGGGTCCAGTTGTCTTATTGCATCAATGCAAATACCGACGAGATGCGCATCATCCCTGAGACCGAAGGTCTGTTCTTCTACAATGGAGGTTATCGCTGGTATCTCTACACTGATGGCAGCGCACGCATCTATCCCAGTAGCTATGGCACTGGCTATGCCATAATGATACCCAATGCCAAGGCCGGTCAGACACTCACTGTCAACTATACCAACAGCTCGGGTGGCTACTCGGGTGGCATCCGCCCCAATTCGTCCAACCTGATGTACACTGACGGTGCCGAACAAACCTATGACAATACTCCCACAGATGTGGTCTATGAGGTGATAGAAGACGGTGATGCCATCATCTATCCCTACAACCGATCCGTCTACATCAACTCTATATCCATCACACGCGAGTCTGCTGCTCTGCGACTCGCTACACTTCGCGCCGAGGTGGCAGCCTTCCTGCCTACGCTGAGCGAGACTCCTGGCTTGCAGACTCAGCTACGTGCAGCCTACGACCAGGCCGTGGTGCTCGGCGAGGAGACCGATGTGGAGGCCGTCATAAGCAGTCTCCAAGCTGTGTACGAGGAGGTGCAGAAGGCCGTAGATTGCTATGCTTTGATACTCTCCGACATAGCAGAAGCTCAGGAGATACTAGCAGAGGGCGCCTATGTCGAGATCTCCGAGGCTGTGGCTCAGGCTCAGGCCATCGATGTCAATACTGCTTCCGTCGAAGTATACAATGCTGCCTTTGATGCACTGGAGACGGCACTTGCCATCTACCACTCCGACCAGACAGATATGTCGAGCTGGGACTACGAAAACGGTGAACTGATCACCATCGGTGAGATGTGCTATCGTCTCGACCCTGCCAATCTCGTAGCGGCCTTTGCGGGTATCTCCACCACCAATGCCCAAATAGAGGATATCAATATCCCCTCATGCATCCGCGTAGAGGGACAGACCTATGCTGTGGTAGCTATAGCCAACGCCTACCGTAAGACGCAGAGCAATGTGCGTCGGATTCAGTTGCCCAAGACCATACGCAAGGTGGACGACTACGGACTGGCATACTACCCCAACCTCAGCAGTGTGGAACTGCCCAGCGGCGTGACGACGATGGGAAACCGTGTGTTCTACTCAAGCGACAAGGTACGCCAGATCAAGATGAACTCTGTGCTTCCTCCCACAGTCACCTCGCTCAGTCTGGGTAACCGTGTCAAGGTCACTATCCCCAGAGAGAGCTTCCATGCCTATCGTCTGGCTGATGCGTGGAGGGACTTCCTGCTCATCGGAGGCGATGAGGGAGTCACCATCTCTACCGGTCGTATCTCTGCAGGCGATCTGGGCCATGTGGTGATAGATGAAGCTGGCTATATACAGGAGGTCAACAAGCTCATCATCGACGAGGGTACCATGAGTGCCGACGACTGGAACACCATACGCTCCATGGGCAACCTCACCGAGATAGACCTCTCGGGAGTGACCATGACTACCCTTCCCAGCTATATCTTCAACAACAGATGGGCTCTTGACAAGGTGGTGCTTCCCCACAATCTTTCTCGCATAGAGAACGATGCATTCAGCAACTCTGGCATCCGTGAGATCACACTCCCTGAGACGCTGACCACCTTGGGCTCGAGTGCTTTTGCTTCTTGCGATAGCTTGCGTAGCGTCACGATCCCCAGTCAGGTCAGCGCCATCCCTTCAAGATGCTTCGAAGGATGTGAGAAGCTTCAGCAGGTGGTTCTTCCAAGCACCATCACCACCATTGGTGAAAATGCTTTCGACGGCTGTACTTCACTGTCCGACGTCACCCTGCCTGCCAGTCTTACCTCTCTGGGTCATTCTGCCTTCTACTCATGCCCCATCAAGGAGATAGACATCCCTGCCGGTCTTACCACGATCAGCCAATACGCCTTCAGCAATAATATGGCCCTTGAGCATCTCGTCATCCCCGCCAACGTACTTTCAGTAGGCTCCTATGCCTTCCAAAGTGCCGGTTCGCTCCAGACGTTGCAACTCTGCGAGGGTCTGGTGGAGATCCGTGAACAGGCTTTTGGATATTGTCGCAAGCTGACGGAGGTCGTACTGCCCAGTTCGCTGGAGAAGTGTATGAGCGCTCCCTTTGCTGACTGTACCAGCCTTAAGCACTTTGAGTCCCGCTCGGTCATCCCGCCTACCACAGGTGGTGCCTACCCATTGGGATACAACAACGATAACAAAGTGGTGCTCTACGTGCCCACTTGGAGCACCACCGAGTATCAGTTGGCCGACGGATGGTCATCGTTCAACACCATCGAGACTACCGACTTCCTGCCACAGTACATCAAGGTCAACAAGGACTTCTACTTCACTCTGCGCGATGCTGTCGACAACAGTTATCGTCCCAACATCTCCATGACCTACTCCGACATTATGTCCAGCGACACCTATGGCTATTCCAACTACGAGCGAGGCAACCTCACCATCAGTGCCCGTAGCAAGCTCGCCGTCAACGACCTTGACCTCGTGGTGTCGCCTTTTGCCAAGTATTACTCCGACCAGAACATCACCTACTATAGCCACGACTATCGCACTATGCTCAACCCCACCTCCCTCATGGTCAACGGTGAGATGCGTGCTGAGAACGTCACGCTCAAGCTCTGCAACTACGATGAGCGCTGGCAGTTTGTCACCTTCCCCTTCGACGTCAAGGTGAGCGACATCGTGCCACAGTCCGACAACACCTCTTGGGTGATCCGTGGTCACAACAGCGCTATGCGTGCGGCCGGTCGCACCGATGCTGTCTGGGAGAACCTCTCCGCCGACGATGTGCTGGAGGCAGGCAAAGGCTACATCATGCACTGCACCACCCCCGAGAATGTCAAGATGGGCTATGATAGCTACAACGCTTCGTGGTTTGACGTCAGTCCCCTCAAGACTACGGTCAACCGACAGAACATCTTCCTCTCTGGCGATCGTACCATCGCGCTGGAGGAGCATCTGGCCGAGTTTGACCACAACCGTAGTTGGAACCTCATCGGCAATCCCTATCCCTGCTACTTCGATACCCGCTTCATGGACTTCGATGCCCCCTTCCTCGTATGGAACAGCTACACGCAGACCTATGATGCCTACCATCCGGCCGACGACGAGTATATCCTCTCGCCCGGAGAGGCCTTCTTCCTGCAGCGCCCCTACGACCAGGAGGCCATCACCTTCTACAGCGAAGGCCGCCAGAACCACATGTATGCCCGTGAGATGGAGGTCTATGCCCGACGTCGTGCCAAGGCTCACAGCGGTCGCACTCTCTTCAATCTTACCTTTCAGCAAGGACAGTATGTCGATCGCACCCGCATCGTCTTCAATGCCGAGGCTACTTCTGCCTACGAGATGCATCGCGATGTGGCCAAGCTGGCCAGTGCCGAGCGCAGCGTGCCCCAGCTCTTCACCATCTCAGGTGCTACACGCTATGCCATCAACGAGCGCCCCTTGGCCGATGGTGAAGTGGCTCTGGGTGTCTACTGTGGTACTGAAGGCGAGTACACACTCTCCCTCGACCAGCTTCACGACTGCCGTGTGATGCTTGAGGACAAGCAAGCTCACAAGACGGTAGAGCTCACCCCCAGCGAGGGCTACACCTTCTCAGCCACTGCCGGTGAATACCTCAATCGCTTCTTGCTGCACTTCCAGGGTGACACAGATGCCATCGAGATGGTGCAGAACAATGACAAGACAGGTGCCCGCTACAACCTTCAGGGTGTAAGGGTGACCGACACCAATGCCCATGGCATCTACATCGAGCGTGGACAGAAGAAGATAGTCAAGTAATCGTGATCAAAACGAGTCGCACACTATGAAACGACACCTATATATAATAATGATGTGGCTGTGCTCACTGTCTGTCATGGCGCAGACAGATGGGTACGACCCAAGCAACCCGCCTTTGCCCGATTTCCCCGTGGAAGAGGTGAAGGACACCACCTATACTCTTGTGGTCAATACATCCCCGCTGGGCATCAACAGTATCAGCACCTCTGGGGGTGAATACAAAGCAGGCCAGAAGCTCAGTCTCAGTGCTTCCGAACCGGGTGGCTTCCGCTTCAGGGGCTGGGTAGACGATGAGGGCAATATGCTGACCACCTCCAATTATCTGACTTACACCATGCCCAAGCGCAATGTCCGTCTCACAGCCGTCTATAGCTATGAACCTGGCAACCCTGCGCTGCCCGACTTCCCGGAGGAGGCCGTACCCACCTATCACATCACGGTCTCCCCCAAGCCTGCCGGTGCAGGTAGCAGTAGCTACAACGACTATTATCTGCGCGCTCAGGAGACGGTCCACATCTATGCCTATACCAATAGTCATTTTTACTTCGACCATTGGGAAAATGCAGAGGGAGAGGTCATCTCCACGGCACAGGGCTTCTACTTCACCATGCCTGCCAGCGACACGCAGCTCTATGCCGTCTATCGCTACGATCCCGCCAATCCCGATCGTCCCGGCAAGAACCACTACGACCGCTTCACGGGTGAGGTCATTGTCGACGACTTCCGACGTGGCGATGTAGTCTCTGCCATCGATGATGTGTCCGACGGTGATCGTTCCAACATCACCTCCATCACCATTGCCGGCATGGCCAGCCCCAACGACTTCGGCGCCTATAGAGATTACCCCTCCTGTACCATCTTCGACATGAGTCGCGCCTCGGGCTGCTACATGGTGCCTTCAGATTGCTTCCGTAGCAACAAGACGCTCAATCGCATCCTCCTGCCCGACGTCTCCCTGATCGAGGACATGGCCTTTGCCTATGCCACCGGTCTCACCGATGTCACCTGCTATGCCAAGGTGCCTCCCACGCTGGGCAACAGTGTCTTTGTGGGTACGCAGGGCCTCGTGGTCTATGTGCCCTCCTCTTCGGTCGATCTCTACCGCCGTGCTGAGGGATGGCGGGAGTTGGTCCAGTTTGGCAACATCACCATCCTGCCCATTCCCAACAATGCTTGCAGCCTTGAGGTCAATCTCCCCGATGAGTGTGCTGATGGGCGCTACAAGAATATGCCCCTGGAGCTGCTCAATCTCAAGAACGGTCAGCGCTTCAAGTATGTCGTGACCGACCGTCTCCACTATACCTTCACCACGCTCACTCAGGGATGCCGCTATGTGGCTCTGCTCAAGAACGCTACCGGAGGTGTGCTGGCCAAGAGCGACACCATCACCATCAGTGAGCGCAATGTCAGCACCACTTTCGACCTCTCCCGCATGAAGCAGCTTCGCACGCTTCAGGCTTGCGTGGAGACCCCTGCTGGGACCGATGTCACCTCGCAGTGTGGCTTCACCTGGTATGACGAGGCAGGCAACTTCCTCTCTCAGACCCGTACGCTCGACGGTCAGGTCTCTCAGCAGCGGGTGAGGTGTGCCGTGGTGCTCCCCCAGTCACTGGCCATGGAGTATGCCATGCCGGCCGATACGCTCTATGAGGTGCAGGAGACCGACAACAGGCTCCTCCTCACCCTCAGTCCGCTCGCCCAGACCACGCTTACGGGCCGGCTCCTCGATGTCATCACGGAGCAACCTCTCGGTCAGGCCACCGTCACGGCCTCGCAGACCCTTAATGGGCGCTACACCAAATCGGTGCTGGCTAAGACCGATGCCGAGGGCTACTTCAGCATGCCACTCTTCGTGGCTCCTACCATGCTCACGCTGGGTGCTGCCGACTATGTGAGCCAGACGCTCACGCTAGAGCCCAGCCAACTTCTGGACGCAGAGTCGTACATGCTGCCCGACGTGCAGCTCAAGCCCATCTCGGGAGCCACCATCACCACAAGCTTCAGCTACACCACCAGTGTACCTGCCACGATGGAGCCTGAGGTGCAGAACTACTATGCCGACCAAGCCAATGTGGCATACGACATCCTCAATCTTACCACCGGCCAGACCATCCGGGACTTCAGCGTGCAGCATCCCAATATTGTCCTCTTGGAGGAGGTAAGCCCCGGCGACTCCCTGCAGCTTACGGCGCGCAGTAAGACGGGCTCCTTCCGCGACATCGTGGTCAAGGGGCGTCTCGATGGCAACCTGCGCATGTCGGTCGGTGTGCCTGTCGTGCAGTGGGGTGGAGTGGATGCTACCTTCGCCACCACGGAGAACAGTCGCGTGCTCGGCATCCTCTACAATGCCCAGGGTAACTATGTCAGCAAGTACACCTACACCTCGTCCACGCTCTCCATAAGGGAGTTGCCCGATGGTCAGTACACGCTCATCACCATGGGCGAGAGCGACTTCTTCAGCAGCATATACAATCTGGATAAGTTCACCGAGGCCGGTTTGCAGCCCAATGTGGACTATCTCGTCAGCCGGTTCAGCGTCACCTCTGGCGTCATCACGCCTGTGAGAAACGTGCTCGTGCCTTTCTTCGATGAGTCCCGTTTCTACTACACTACCGACAAGACCTCCTTCACCACCAACAAGACCACCATCGTGGCAGGCAACTACCTCACCTTCACGGCCAAGGTCGACATCAAGGACATCTATAAGTACAGCATCAGTCACACGAGTCTGAGCGTGGAGTTGCCCGAAGGCACTACGCTGGTCGACGGTTCGGTGATGGTGGGATCGGAGCTTGCCTTCTATGAGATGGAGGGTCGCCAGCTCACCATCCCGCTCTCCAACAATGCCCTCTCCGACCGCATACGCTTCTGTGTGATACCACTCAAGAGCGGACTCTTCCAACCCAATGCCACCATCGGCTTCCGCTTGGGACAGAAGCAGGTGAGCCAGCCCATCGGCAGTGCAAGCTACTATGTGCAAGACCTCGCCATCAATGTCCCCGAGCAGACTGCATCCGAGGAGGTCACCATCAGCGGTCTGGCCACAGGCAGGGCCGACGTGGTGGTCTATGCCAACGGCAATGTCCTTGGCACCACACGTGCGCTGGCCAACGGTTTCTGGTCGCTTACTGCCGAGCTGCCCAATCCCTACAATCAGGATGAGTTCGACATCTACGCCAAGATTCACACCACCACGGGCCTCGATCTCCAGACCACCACTCACACGCTTACCTACAACATCGGCTATGTCATGCCGCTCAGCGTGGAGATGTCCTTCCTCAACGAGTGGTTGGGCAGAACCGTCAAGGTAGTCTTCGATCTCGAGCATGCTTCCGTGAGCGATGCCTCCTACATGTTTTACCATGAGACCGATTTCACCTTTGCCGCCCAGCTCACACCCTACCAGCCCGGCATGGTCAATGGTGTCACCATCTGCGTCTACACGAGTGACGGCAAGTGGGTCGACCTTGAGGCTGTCTACAGCGAGAAGATCGACAAGTGGGTGGCCCATCACATCTTCGGAGGCAACAATCTGCCCGTCGGTGTGAAGGTGAAGGTCGAAGCCAACGAAGAACCTCTGGTCGATACTCGCTTCCTTGAGGATGCCGTGGCCCGTCTCGATGCACAGCTCGAGGGCGATGCCCAGCTCAAGGCCGATATGGAGACGGCCGACAGTGAGGCGCAGACCTTGCTTGAGGAGAGTGAGGCCCTCTCGGCACAGTTGACTCCCATCCTTTCCCGCCTTGAGGACGAACTCACAGAGGAGGAGACGCTGGCCCTAGTCGATGAGTTCATGCAGAAGGCAGGCCTCTCCGCTCAGCCCAGCGAGGACATCCCCGATGATCTCTCCATCGACGAACTCCTTGCCCGGGGCGAGTCGCTGCTTGAGTATGATGCCTACGACGAGCAGGAGGTCGACAGCTTGCTGGCTGAGACCCGCAAGCTACTCGGCGAGGAAGAGAGCATCATCGACTATAGCAGCTACTTCAAGACGGAGAGCGACACCATACAGTTTGTCGACGCTGAGGGCGTCACGCGAGTATTGGCACGTGTACCCAAGTCGGAGATCGACTTCAGCCAGTTCGACGAGTCGCAGAAGATGGTCATGGCCACCACCTCTCCCGATGCCAACCTGGTAGTCTATTTCAACGACGATGTCCTCATCGTCGACAATCCTCTTGATGACACAGCCTGGCGTATCGTTGGCCCCGAAGCCGCTTCCTATGCCAAGGCTTTAGCTCGCAGGAAGGCTTCATCCCGCGATGCATCATCTGCACTAAGTGATGGTATCAGTATTCTCAAGGCCACTGCCAATGCCATCTTTGCAAAGGTGAATGATCTCTGCAAACCACTCAGCTTTGAGATCGAACGCCTGGAGTACAACCTGAAGTTCACGCAGGACAAGTTCGATCGCCTTCTCTCTGAGAGTGCGTCGCGCGGTATGCGTGTTAAGGACATAGAGTCGCAGATCAAGGCCCTGGAGAGCAAGATGGCTTCTTCCAGTCCCGCCGACTATCAGCGCCTCTTGTCGCAGAAGACCAAGTTGCAGAATGAGCGCAAACTTTTTCTCCGTGAGCTCGATCGACTCGTCCGTCAGCGCAAGCAGCTTGAGTCGTCCATCAAGAAGTTGAAGGGCAGCAAGATGCTTAAGGTAGCCTTTTTAGGAGAGATCATGAGTTGGTATAGTATCATCGATGAGTTGAATAAGATCATACAGCATGGCCACGAAGCCATCAACGATATATTGCGCTGGAACAGATTCATCAACTCCATCCTTCCCTGTAAGGAGGACGAGTCGGCAGCCCGGACTCTCAAGTCGGTCTCTGAGTCCAACTGCTTAAGTATCAGCGCCGACTATGTAGCTGGCATCTCCATCACCGGTATTGCTGCCACCATCAATGGATTCATGACCTTCAATCCTGCAGCCAAGACAGCCCGGTTCCTGGTCAAGTCGCTCGTGGGAGTGGTCACCGAATTCCTCGACAACGTGGCCGATAAGATGTA
>JAZLII010000117.1:0-2235 GCA_045617275.1 Bacteroidaceae bacterium | reverse complement strand
TCAAGGAGGTTGAGGGTATCCATTCACGTACCAACTTCGACCTGGGTCAGCACGCCAAGTACAGCGGCAAGAAGATCGAGTACTTCGATCCCGAGGAGAACAAGAGCTACACTCCCTACGTCATCGAGACCAGTATCGGTGTAGACCGTATGTTCCTCTCCATCATGTGCCACAGCTATGAGGAGCAGCAGTTGCCCGATGGTCAGACCCGTACCGTGCTTCATCTCCCCGCAGCTCTCGCTCCTGTGAAGTTGGCCGTATTCCCCTTGACCAAGAAGGACGGTCTGCCCGAGAAGGCACAGGAGATCATCAACGATCTGCGTTTCCACTTCAACTGCAAGTACGAGGAGAAGGATCAGATCGGCAAGCGCTATCGTCGTATGGATGCCATCGGCTGTCCCTTCTGCGTCACCGTGGACCAGCAGACCTTGGAGGACAACACCGTGACTCTCCGCGACCGCGACACCATGGAGCAGCGTCGTGTGGCCATCAGCGAGTTGCGTGGAATCATCGAGGATCAGGTGAGCATCACCTCTCTCTTGAAGAAGTTGCTGTAATTCTATGAATTTGAGAAATACGAAATACCTGTTTGTCATCTTGCTCGCAGCGTTGGGATTCGTTTCCTGCGATGAGCTGGACAGTACGTGGGACCCCTACCATAACTGGAAGGAGCGCAATGCGCAGTGGTTTGAGCAGGTTGCCGACACGGCTCGTCAGGCCATCTCGCAGGCCAAGGCGAAGTACGGCAGCGCTTGGGAAGACCATTGCGATTGGCGTATGTACAAGACCCTGAAGAAATCTCAGGGTTTCAACACGGGCAAGTTGACGGATAGCATCTGTGTCAAGATCGTCGACCGTGGCGAGGGCACGCTGCTGGCCAACTACAACGACAGTGTGCGTCTGAGCTTCCGCGGATGGCTGATGAATACGCAGTACGACAATGGAGACGGCCAGCTCTTCAGCGAGAGCCACGTCTTCACTCAGACCTACTACGGTGACTACAATCCCGCCACGGCTTCTCCCTCCGTTTCGCCCGTCAGTGCGATGATAGAGGGATTCCAGACAGCCCTCCAGTATATGCCTGCAGGTGCGGACTGGTATGTATACATCCCGCAAGAGTTGGCCTATGGCAAAAAGTCGGAAAAGGAGATTCCTGCCTATAGTACCCTTCTCTTTCGCATCAACATGATGGCCATCTACCCTGCCGGTACGGGCGTTCCTGCATGGAAGTCACACTCTCGAAAGTAGGTGAAGGCGGATTAAGGGACGACTTGACAGAGGAAGAATAGACGGTATAGCCCCCTTGCCTTTATATATATTAATAAGGTATAAGGCGCGATATATAGAAAAAGACGACAGTAAAGACAATATAATATCAAAAAAAAGTAATACAATGAAGAAGAGCATTTTTAGCGTACTGACGTTTGCCCTTGTAATGGGTGGCGTGAGTGTCATGAGTTCTTGTAAGGACTATGACGATGATTTGCGCACTGAGTACAACTCACAGCTCGCAAACCTTGATGTAAAGCTGAATGAAAAGATCGATCAGCAGATTGGCAATCTCAACTCGAAGTTGGAAGAGTTGGAGGCACGCCTTGATGCAATCAAGCAGTGCAACTGCGGCGTAGACAAGCCTTGGGCTTCTGATCTTGCTACCGCCATCCAGAATGCACTCGACGAGATGGACAAGAAGATCGTCCCCGGCATGACCGATGAGGAGGTTCGCCAGATCGTAACCGAGATCCTGACCAAGGAACTTGCTGGCTACTATGACAAGGGCCAGGTAGACCTTCTCATTTCTAAGATTGAGAAGTGCAGCTGCGATATCCCTGGTGAGCTCGAGAAGCTGAAGACGGAGATGGCCTATACCATTTCAACAGCCATCACCACTACTGTCACCAAGGAGTATATCCACAACCTGATGGGTACTGACTATGCCAACCAGGATCAGATTGCCTCTCTGCAGGCACAGATCGACGCTCTTGCCAGCCAGGCATGTACATGTGGCGACCTGGCTGCTGTCGTACAGCAGTTGAAGAGCGACCTGGCAGATGCACAGAAGACCCTCAAGGAGCACGGTGACGACATCACCGCTCTCTACAAGCTCTACAACGAGCTCAACAACACCCTGACCGATGTGGCCAGCAAGGCAGACAATGCTTTGAAGCAGGCTGAGGCTGCTCAGAAGGATGCTGCCGCAGCAGTGGCAAAGGCAGAGGATGCGGTGAAGAAGGC
>JAZLII010000116.1:0-7324 GCA_045617275.1 Bacteroidaceae bacterium | reverse complement strand
CCTCCACGTAGGCCTTGCGCTTGGCATAGATGAACTCGCCCTCTCTGGCCATCATCTCCTCCCACATGCACAGGAGGTCGATGTCGGGCTCCTCCTCCATCTTCAGCAAGGCATTGCGCTGCTGAAGAGCCTTGTTGTAGCGCACGAGGCTGTCGAGGTAGGGGAGGTCGCACTGCGAGATCATCATATCCATGAATCGGCGTCGCTCCTCGCTACCTCCGGCTATGAGCATCTGGTCGGCAGGCGATACGAGCACCACGGGGATGAGGCCGATGTGCTCTGCCAGTCTCTGATAGGCCTTCTTGCTTCTGCGGAAAGTCTTCTTCTGTCCCTTCTTGAGTCCACACGATATCTCCTCCTGCGTGCCGTCTTCCTTGACGTACTGTCCCTGCAACATCATGAAGTCGGCCCCGTGGCGCAGTACCATCTGGTCCTGACTGCAGTTGGCACTCTTGCACATGGAGAGGAAGTAGATGGCATCGAGCACATTGGTCTTGCCCATGCCGTTTTGCCCTATCAGACAGTTGATGCCGGGAGAAAGCTCCAGCTGGGCTTCTTCCAGGTTTTTATAGTTGAGTATGGAAAGCTTCTCTAAAATCATAAAGAACTAAAAATAGTTTTGCTCACTTACTTATTGCAAAAGTAATCATTTTTAGTCAAATTGACCCATAAAATCGGAGAATATTCGTAGTAAAAATGAAAATATTGTGCCAAAGATTTCTTTATCCTGTTTTTTTGTATTAAATTTGCATTCGCTTAGCGTGCAGACACGCGTGCGCAGAACATTTATAGGAACAAAAAACAAATAAAAGATATGGCAAACAATCACAAAAAGCAGGAGGAGGAAATCCTCGTTGAGCCTCACTTCATCGAGAAGTATGGCAAGCAGCTTGGCATCGCTATTGCTGCAGTTTTGGTTATTGTATTTGGTGTAATGGGTTACAAGAACCTGATCAGCGAGCCCCGCGAGGCTGCAGGCAATGACGCCATCGCTGGTGTACAGAAGGCTCTTTCTCAGCAGGACAGCGCTTCCGTAGCAACTTTGCTGAAGGAGGCTCAGAAGGTGGCTGACGAGTATGGAAGCACCGCTGCTGGCAACCTCTCTCATCTCTACGCTGGTATCGCTCTCTACAACCAGGGCAAGTATCAGGCTGCGCTCGATGAGTTCAAGTCGTTTGACGAGTGCGACGATGAGAATGTAAGCTCTACCGTATACGCTGCCATGGGTGACTGCCAGGCTTGCCTGAAGCAGTACGAGGATGCTGTGAAGAACTTCAAGAAGGCTGCTGACAAGGCTGGTAGCGAGAACCTCAAGGTGATGCACCTCATCAAGGCTGGCGAGATCTGCGAGTTCGCTCTCAACGACAAGGCTCAGGCTCTTGAGATCTACAATGCTGCCAATGCATGCAAGGCAAGCTACCAGGTACAGTCTGGTCAGCTCGATGCTTACATCAACCGCGCAAATAACTAAATAGGTTATTAGGTTTTGAGGTTCTTCTGCCCCTTCGGAGCGAAGCGTCTCGTAAACGAACCGAGCGGTCAGGTTATCAGGTTGTGAAAAGGCAATCGTGACCTCAGAACTTCAAAACTTAAAACCTCAAAACCTTAGATAATGGCAACAGCCTTTCATAACCTCTCGGACTACAATCCTGAGAGCGTACCCAATGCCGAAGACATGCGCTTCGGCATTGTAGTAAGTGAGTGGAACTCCGACGTGACCGGTGCTCTCATGCAGGGCGCTGTGGAAACCCTGCGTAAGCATGGTGCTAAGGAAGAGCGCATCCGTGTGATGACGGTGCCTGGAAGTTTTGAACTCGTCTTCGGTGCTACCCAGATGGTGAAGAGCGGACGTTTTGACGCCGTGATAGCTATCGGTTGTGTAGTACGTGGCGACACTCCTCATTTTGACTATATCTGCCAGGGCACTACCGAGGGCCTCGCATTGCTCAATAAGGACCACGATGTACCCGTGATCTATGGACTGCTCACTTGCAACAACATGGAGCAAGCCGAGATGCGTGCAGGAGGTACCTTGGGCAACAAGGGCGATGAGTGCGCCATCACCGCCATCAAGATGGTGGACTACAAGCGCAGATTGCTCTGATACTGGCAAGGTAAAAATCTTCGTGATAAGTAACTGTGCAAGAAGATTTATATAATAATCAAGAATTAGTGATTTAGTGAAAAACGTCTGTCAATTCTTAATAATTCAATGAATTAAGAAGAAAAACAAGACAGAAAACTCACAAATTCTTGATTATAAAAATAAATATGATCACATACTTACGATATAATGAGTAAGGTGGAATCTTTCGGTTCCACCTTACTTTTTGACTCTATTTACCTTTCTTTCTTGAGAAATCCTTGATGAGCTTGAGTGTCGACTTGTCCGTGTCGAAGACAGAGTTGAGACCTTGCTCCTCCTGTGCGGGGTCGCCTGTGTAGTCGTCCCAGGGTTGCCAGAAGGGGTGTACGGGTCGGGCACATCCTGCCCATGACCAGAAGTTGCATCCTTGTATCTTTCCGCTGGTACGGATGATGTCAAATATATATTTATAATAGGTATCGCGTGCGTGGGTGGTACTCTTGCGGTCAAACTTGAATTTGTCGCGTGGGTAGCCGAACTCTTCCAGCACGATGGGCTTGCCCGTGCCTTCCACGTATCGGTATGCCTCGTCGATGTAGGCCTTGGTCTCCTCGCATGCCCTTCCCACCGACTTCTCAGGTGCCTCCTCGCCGATACCCTTCAAGGCCTCCTCTATGGTGGCAAAATAGCCTCCAAGCCAGGACCAGTTGAAGGGCCAGATGTGTATGCAGCAATAGTCTATGGAGGGCAGGCTGTGGATGGTACGGAAAAGTTCCATGTCCGACTCGCAGCCGTACTTCCCCTCAGAGCCAGTAGTCACGAGGTGGTTGGGGTCGATGCTCTTGATGAGTTCGGACTGCTCCTTGATCCACGATGTGAAGTAGACCTTCTGCTCCGGCGTGGTGGCAAAGGGACGGGGCTCGTTGCACAGTTCCCAGGCCATCAGGGCAGGGGAGTCCTTGTAGGGCTGGCCCGTGACGGTGTTGATGCGTGACACCACGTGGCGTGTGTGGCGGGCAGAAAGCTGGCGAGCCTTCTCATTGCGCACGAACTGAGACGTATAGGCCTGCCATGCCGTCCAGTCTTTGCTACTGGGCGGTGTGCCCATGCCGGCCCATTGCAGGTACTGGTTGAAACCGCCGCTCCAGTCCCATGCATTGTTGAGATAGAGTACGGCTTTCATGCCACGCTTTTCCAGTTCGGCCATCAGGTAGTCCAGTCCACGGAAGATGGTGTCGTTGTACACTCCGGCCTCTTTCTGCAGGGTGGGGCGTATCTGTGCAGGGTCTCCTTCGGGACCATCACCACCCACGAGGACGCGCAGGTTGTCTATGCCATACTTCTGCATGAGGTCCAGTTGCTTCTTCAGCATCTTCCGATTGCCTCCCTGTCCCTCGCTGGCCAGGATGGCACCGTACCAGAAGTTGGTACCTACAAACGTGTAGGGCTTGTCGCCTTGGTAAAAACGACCATTGCGCACCGTGACGAACTGTCCGGGTGCGCAATGTATCTGAGCACATACTCCCATGAGCAGGAGCAAGAGTGTGCATATCTTCTTCATAAGATGATGTTTGCGCCGTCCCTGTTGTGGGACAGCTGTTGATGAGGATTACTCCTCGGTCTTCTTCAGTTTCTCCTTGACCTCAGCCTTAGCCTTGTAGCGAGCGTTGAGACCCTTTACGATGTCAGCGGTCACGTCGTAGGCAGAGTCGGCAAAGAGGATGTTGTTGCCACTCTTGCTGAGGATGAAGCTATAGCGACCATCCTTGTTGAAAGTCTTGAGGAACTTCTGGATGCTGTCGTTGATCTCCTGCTGGAAGCTGGCCTGATTTTCGGCAAACTGATTGCTCAAGCGAGCGTCGAGCTCCTGCAGTTCCTGCTGTTCGCGCTGGATGCTGGCCTGTGCGCGGTCCAGTTCGTCGCGGGTGGTAAAGCCGTTGTTCTCGTACTTCTTCTGTACGGTGGCCATGTGCTGCTGGAGGTCGTTCTGCTTACTTGCCAGTGTGCGCTGTGCGTTCTCGTATTCCAGAGCCATCAGTTCGTTGTAGTCCTTGCAGAACTGGTACTGACTTACCAGGCTGTCCCACTCTACGTAGGCTACCACCTGACCACCTTCGGGAACCTTGATATCCTTCTTCTCCGATGAGGTGCTTTCGCTGTTTCCACCACAACTTGCCAACATCAGCAGTGCAGCTGTGGCAAACATCAATGTTTTCTTCATAACTATATTTTCTTTTTTTTACTAATTTGCTAAGCAATGATCAGTTGACGCGAGCCTTCCTTTCGCTTATCCTGTTGGGGTTTTCTTTGCGCATCATGGCATCCATGCTCTGGACGCAGTTGATGCCCCTCTCTCTCATAGCTTTGCTATGGCCGATATGCTGGCTTCGGAAGGTGTGACGCTTGCCGAAAAGAATGCCTACACACAAAAAGAGCATACTTGCGGCAATAATTCCCAGACAAAGGAGTGCAACTTTCAACATTATTTATTATATTTGCAGACGCAAAGGTAGCAATAACTTGGCAATTTGCAAAATATATCGAAAATTTTTAAAACAAGATAATTATGATTGAACTGAAACCTGCAAGTGTTTTTGAATGTTTCGCACAAGTGAATAAGGTTCCTCGCCCCAGCAAGAAGGAGGAACAGATGATAGAGTTTCTGCTGAACTACGGTAAGAGCCTGGGTCTGCCCACCAAGCGCGATGAGTGTGGCAATGTGCTCATCTCCAAGCCTGCTACCCCCGGTATGGAGAACAAGCCCACGGTCATCCTGCAGAGCCATATGGACATGGTGTGCGAACCCGTGAGCCACGACTTCACTCAGCCCATCGAGACCTACATCGACGGTGAGTGGATGAAGGCCAAGGGTACCACGCTGGGTGCCGACGACGGTATCGGCGTGGCTATGGAGATGGCCGTCCTGGCCGACAACAGCCTCGAGCACGGCCCCATAGAGTGTCTGTTCACTCGCGACGAGGAGACCGGCCTTACCGGTGCCTTTGAGTTGCAGAGCGGATTTATGACCGGCAAGTACCTGGTCAACCTCGACAGTGAGGACGAAGGCCAGATCTTCGTGAGCTGTGCCGGTGGTTGCCGTACCAAGGCCGAGTTTGACTATCAGGACGAGCAGACCCCCGCAGGTATGTTTTTTGCCCGTCTCAAGGTGAGCGGACTGACCGGTGGTCACAGTGGCGACGACATCGAGAAGAAGCGTGCCAATGCCAATAAGCTTCTCGTGTACTTCCTCTATCAGACCCTCCAGAAGACCGATCTTCGTCTGGCCGACATCCAGGCCGGTGGTCTGCACAATGCCATCCCACGTGAGGCAGAGGCTGTGGTGGCAGTGCCCATGAGCTACAAGGAGCAGCTCCGCATAGACTGGAACATCTTCACCAGCGAGATGGAAGAGCTCTACAATGTGACCGAGACCAAGATGCACTTCGACCTCGAAAGCGAGGAGGCCAGCGAGGTGCTCATCGACAAGCAGACCTCTACCCGTCTCATCACCGCTCTTCAGGCTGTGGACAATGGCGTCTTTGCCTTCTGCCAGGCACTCGAACTCGTGGAGACCAGTAGCAATCTGGCCAGCATCCATCGTATGCCCGAGACCAAGACCATCGAGATCAACAGCAGTCAGCGCAGTAGTCTCCTGCAGGCCCGCCACATCATGAGCAATACCGTCAAGGCTACCTTTGAGCTGGCTGGTGCTCGTGTGGATGTGGGTGAAGGCTATCCCGGATGGGCTATGAATCCCACCAGCAAACTCCTTCAGGTGGCAGTGGCTCAGTACAAGGCACTCTTTGGCAAGGAGCCTCTCGTACGTGGTATCCATGCCGGTCTGGAGTGTGGCCTGTTTAGCGAGAAGTATCCCGGTCTCGACATGGTAAGCTTCGGCCCCACCTTGCGTGGTGTGCACAGCCCCGATGAGAAGTTGCTCATCCCCACTGTCCAGATGGTGTGGGATCACCTGTTGGCTATCTTGAAGAACATTGAGTAAAATAAAATACATCATCCTTGGAGTCGTCGCAGCGCTACTGATGGTAGCCTGCGATGACTATGACAAGTGGACGTCAGCCCCTGATGCCCATTTGACTTTTTCGTGTGACAGCATACGTTTCGACACGATCATCACGGGTCAGAGTAGCAGTACACAGACCCTGGTCGTGTTCAACTCCAGCGATGCCGGCTTACGTCGCATCCGTGTAGCCCTCGACGGGGCTTCCCAGAGTCTGTTTCGCATCAATGTGGACGGGCAGTATCTGCAGGATGGAGTGGGGGATGACTTCGAGATACGCCGTCAGGACAGTATCGTGGTGCGTGCCGAGGTGATGCTCCCTGTGGTGGGCGACACCGTCATCCGTCACTACGAGGACCGACTGGTCTTTACCTTGGAGAATGGCAGACAGCAGGAGGTGACGCTCCTGGCCGATGGTATGGACGTGAAGATACTGCGTGGCAAGGTGGTCGAGACCGATGAGACCCTCGAGCCTGGCATGCCCTATCTCATCTATGACTCCCTGGTCGTAGCCCCTGGTGCAACGCTTTTCCTCGACCCTGGTGTGAAGCTCCTCTTCCACGACGATGTCTCGCTCCATGTGTACGGTTCGCTGAAAGCTTTCGGCACCTACGACCAGCCCGTGGTCTTCCGTGGAGACCGCATGGATCGTATGTTTGCCAATCTTCCCTATGACAACACACCCAATCATTGGGGTGGCCTCCACTTCTATGCTGAGAGCCACGACAACATGTTGGAGCATTGCGACATACACAGTGGAGACTATGGCATACGGTGTGACAGCACCGCATTTGCCGACCCCTTCATGCCTATCCTGACGATGTGGAACTGCGTCGTTCACAACATCGGCGGAACGGGCCTTGCCCTACGCAGTACGAAGGTACAGGCTGTGGGATGCCAGATCAGCAACTGCATGCACAACTGTGTCGACATATTGGGTGGCGATGTCTTCATGCTCCATTGCACCATAGCACAGTTCTTCTCTATGGGCGTCTTCGGACAGGATGCCCTCTATCTGGCCGACCTGGACGAGGAAGAGCGCCTTGTACCCATCAAGCAGGCCCATTTTGTCAACTGCGTCATCACGGGCTATGCCGACGATGTCATCATGGGCCATCTGGCTCCCGAGACCGACGAGCCCTGCGACTATCTCTTCGACCATTGCTTCCTGCGTACGGTGAAGAGCGATGACGAACTGCGCTTCGTGGAGTGCGTGTACG
>JAZLII010000115.1:0-2820 GCA_045617275.1 Bacteroidaceae bacterium | reverse complement strand
TCCTGTGCTCTATCTGCAGCATGGTATGGCGGAGAATGAGACTGGCTGGCACATGCAGGGCAAGATGGCCAACATCCTCGATAACAACATCGCCCAGGGCAAGGCCGTGCCCATGATCGTCGTCATGGACAATGGTAACTGCGACTACGGTTTCGGCAGCAAGCCCGGTGAGAGCATGAACGATTTCGGTACTTCCTTCACGAAGGTCCTTACCGACGACATCATCCCCTACATCGACCAGACCTTCCGCACCAAGACCGATCGTCTCAGCCGCGCTATGGCAGGTCTCTCATGGGGAGGTCTCCAGACCTTCAACACCGTGATGACCCACCTCGACACCTTCGCCTATCTGGGCAGTTTCAGCGGTGCCATCTTCTCTCTGGCCGGTGGCGACATCACCAAGGCCTACGATGGAGTCTTTGCCGATGCGGCTAAGGTCAACAAGCAGCTCAAGGCACTCTTCATCGGAACCGGTACGGCAGAGAATCTTGGCAGCAAGGGAGTCAATGATAAACTCCAGGCAGCAGGTGTCAAGACCACCTACTATGAGTCCGAAGGTACTGCACACGAATGGCTCACCTGGCGTCGTTGCCTCAATCAGTTCGTGCCTCTCATCTTCAAGTAGAGATATTTGAGTCCACGCTTTTTTCCATATACAATTAAAGCCCCCGACCTTTCGTCGAGGGCTTTAATGTTTCTTTGTAGTCTGTATGGGAACAGCCTCCCTTGATGTCTAATGCGGGGGCTTCCTTGTTCGAACGGTGTGACTTCCCGGTATGTCCGAATGAGGTTATTTGCCCAGTACTTCCTTCACCTTGGCTTCGATGGAAGCGCCACGGAGGTCGCGTGCCACGATCTTACCGTCGGGAGCGAAAAGGATGATCTGAGGGATGCCTTCGATGCCGTAGGCGTCAGAACCAGCATACTGTGCGTTCATGATCTGGGGGTAGGGTATCTTGAGCTGCTCGAGAGCCTTCAGTGTGTCTTCGGGTTTGTCCCAAGTGGCCACGCCCAGCACCTCAAACTTGTCACCCTTGTACTTGTTGTACACCTCGATGAGTCCGGGTATCTCAGCCTTGCAGGGACCGCACCAGCTTGCCCAGAAGTCCACCAGGACATATTTTCCCTTACCTACATGGTCGCTGAGCTTCTGCACCTTGCCATCGTATTCGGCAGAGAAGTCCACAAACATCATGCCGGCCTTGGTCTTCGACTGTGCCACCTGTGCCTTTGCCTTTGAATCGGCTTGCTGTGCTACACGCTGACGGTCGCCCTCAGCCTGCTTCTTCAGCATCTCGCCGAAGCGTCCCTGCTTTACACTCTCTGCCAAGAGGTCATAGTAGAGGTAGGAGGGGGTCATGTGCAGCACGCAGAAGAGTGCACATCCCTCCTCTGTGGCATGAGCCTTGGCGTAGTCGGCCATCTCCTTGTCGCGAGCCTTGTTGCGTTCATCCAGTTCGGCCTGTGCCTTGGCCAGTTCGCGCTGACGTTCTTCGCCACCCAGTTCCTTGAGGCGGGCAGAGGCTTCCATGGCAAAGGTGCGCACCTTCATATCGGCATCCTGACGGGCCTTCTCGGCTCCGGTCCACTCTTTGTAGAACTTCGATCCGGAGATCGTATTGTCATTCTCATTCTTGCCGATGACCACCTCGGCCTGTTCATCAGGTACGAGCATCATCTGCATCTGGTTCATACTCAGGCTTTTGCCTCCATCAAGCACAGGTACGAAGAGAGCCTGGCGAAGCTCGTTGGAAGGACAGGTGTAGGTGAACTTGCCGTCCATCACCAGCACGGAGTCGGTGCCTCCTGTTCCGATGGAGAGACTGGCATTGCTGAGGTAAACGTATATCTTTTCACTCTTCAGGTCGCTGCTCAGGCTACCTTTCACGGTGCAGGGCTTCTGGGCCAGGATAGGCAGGGTGGCAAAGCACGTTGCCAGGGTTATCAGTCGGGTGTATGACATTGTTTATAGGTTTTTAGGATTTTGGGGGGACCCAACGGCAAAACCGTTGGGCACGGTGGCTATGCTTTGGCTTTTGGAAACCTTGGAGGCAAAACCATAGGGCACGGTGGCTGAAAAGCGGTATTTCCGCTCAACGCTCATCGCTCGAAGCTCAACGCCCTTAGGCACCTCGGAGACAAAGGTACGCAATAATTTGGCAAGACGAGCGTTTTCCTATCACTTTTTTTTGCAAATGTGAGGTAAAATGGCGTATTCTTTTGGCAAAGGCGGAAAATGTTTGTATCTTTGCGCATTCGCAACCTTCCATTTATAATTACCTAAAAAACATATACACACATGAAGAAAAAGACATTCTGCGCAGGCTTGATGCTGCTGGCTGCGACTGCTGCCAATGCGCAAACCGTGACACTCCATGCCGACAAGCCCGGCGAAGTGATTCCCAAAGAGATCTACGGACAGTTTGCCGAGCATCTCGGTACTTGTATCTATGGTGGTCTTTGGGTGGGTAAGGACTCCAAGATACCCAACACTGACGGTTATCGCAACGACGTTCTGGGTGCGCTGAAGGCCCTCAAGGTGCCCGTGCTGCGCTGGCCCGGTGGCTGTTTTGCCGATGAGTATCACTGGATGGACGGTATCGGCCCCAAGGAGAAGCGACCCAAGATGGTCAACAACAACTGGGGTGGCACCGTGGAGGACAACAGCTTCGGTACACATGAGTTCTTCAACCTCTGCGAACTCCTCGGCTGCGAACCTTACCTGAGCGGCAACGTGGGTAGCGGTACCGTGGAGGAGATGGCCAAATGGGTGGAGTACATCACCAGCGACGGAGACTCGCCTATGGCCAACCTGCGACG
>JAZLII010000114.1:0-8518 GCA_045617275.1 Bacteroidaceae bacterium | reverse complement strand
AAAGGTCTCTGCCTGTGCAATAGCAGCAGCTGCAGCCTTAGCCTTATCCATCTTCTTGCCAATCAGCGCACCAGCGGTAGTACCTGCAGCTACACCTGCAGCAGCACCGATAGCAGCACCGAGCTTAGCACCCTTCTTGCCATTTACCAAAGCACCGATACCGGCACCGATACCAGCACCAGCAGCACCACCGCCACCTGCACCGATGAGAGCACCCTTGGCGGTATTGCTCATGTTACAGCTACCAAGCATCATACTGGCGCACAAAACGCCAAGAATCATTTTCATACCTTTCATAATCGTTAAGAATAAAATTGGTTATTAAATTTGCATTAAGTAAGTAATCAAATTATTTATAGTATGTTTCAGTAAGTGCCTTCTCATAATCTCTGCACATTCTTTTGCGCACCTTTCTTCCTGATTGGCAGTCACGATGTCCACATCGCTCCTTTAAATCATAAAGAAATCTGCATCAAAATAAAGCACATCTATTATAAAAATAGTTTTGATCACTTACTTTTATCCGCTAAATGTGACGCAAAGTTAAGTAAATTTTCCAAATACCTTATTATAATTAGGCTTTTTTTTAGTAATTTTGCATTCGGAAACAACAATACAACAATATTAAGATGGCAAAAGAATTGGATTTCCTTACAAAAAGGAGTACAGACTACTCAAAGTGGTATAACGAGCTGGTCGTAAAGGCCGACTTGGCAGAGCAGGCCGACGTGCGTGGCTGTATGGTCATAAAACCTTACGGATACGCCATCTGGGAGAAGATGCAGCGCGTGCTCGACGATATGTTTAAGGAGACGGGTGTACAGAATGCATATTTCCCCTTGCTCATCCCAAAGAGCTTCCTGAGCCGTGAGGCTGAGCACGTAGAGGGATTTGCCAAGGAATGTGCTGTGGTGACCCACTATCGTCTGAAGACCAACGACACTCACGACGGTGTGATCGTGGACCCTGCTGCCAAACTGGAGGAAGAGCTTATCATCCGTCCTACCAGTGAGACCATCATCTGGAATACTTTCAAGAACTGGATACATAGCTACCGTGACCTGCCTTTGCTCGTCAACCAGTGGTGCAACGTGATGCGTTGGGAGATGCGTACCCGTCTCTTCCTGCGTACCAGCGAGTTCCTCTGGCAGGAGGGCCATACCGCTCACGCTACCCGTGAGGAGGCTGAGGCTCGCGCACAGCAGATGCTGAAGGTCTATGCCAACTTCGCAGAGAAGTACATGGCAGTACCCGTGGTACAGGGTGTGAAGAGCGAGACCGAGCGTTTTGCCGGTGCTCTTGGCACTTATACCATCGGGGCCATGATGCAGGATGGCAAGGCTCTGCAAAGCGGTACAAGCCACTTCTTGGGTCAGAACTTTGGTAAGGCCTTCGACGTGACCTTCATGGACGAGCAGAACCAGCAGCAGTATGCCTGGGCTACCTCTTGGGGTGTAAGTACCCGTCTGATGGGGGCCCTCATCATGACTCACTCTGACGACAATGGTCTCGTACTGCCTCCCGCATTGGCTCCCATCCAGGTGGTCATCGTGCCCATCTACAAGAGTGCAGAGCAACTCGCTACCGTAGATGCCGCTGTGGCTCCCATCGTGGAGCAACTGAAGAAGCTCGGCATCACCGTGAAGTATGACAACGCAGACAACAAGCGTCCCGGATTCAAGTTTGCTGACTACGAGCTGAAGGGTGTGCCCGTACGTCTCGTACTCGGTGCCCGTGACTTGGAGAATGGTACTGTGGAAGTGATGCGCCGTGATACCTTGGAGAAAGAGACTCGTTCGCTCGAAGGCATCGTAGAGTATGTACAGGGCTTGCTCGATGACATCCAGAACAATATCTTCGAGAAGGCTAAGAAATATCGCGATGAGCATATCTACGAGTGCGATGACTACGAGGAGTTCAAGAAGCGTGTGAAGGACGGCGGTTTCTTCCTTTGCCACTGGGATGGTACTGCTGAGACCGAAGCTCAGATCAAGGCAGAGACTCAGGCCACCATCCGTTGCGTACCATTCGGTGTGGAGCAGACTCCTGGTGTCGACATGGTCAGCGGCAAGCCCAGTGTGGCTCGCGTTTTGATAGCACGTAGTTATTAGTTTAGTAGTAAATTAAGAATTAGGAAAGAAGAATTAGGGAGATTGCCGTGAAACATAACATGCGCAGTATGTCCTTAATTCTTCTTTTTCTTCTTTACAGGGGTATCTGAAAGGACGATTCTTAATTCTTCTGCATTTTGCACGTCTGCAAAAACCTTGATTTGTAATTTTATAATTTATAATTCGTAATTTATAATTTGTAATTTGCATTGCAGAGGGTAGGGTCTATATTGTCTCTCTTCGCTGCCGAGGAAATCCCGGCGGCAATGATTACTTTTGTCTCCCTGCTCATCTTCCTGCAAACAGGTGTCTCGCCAGCTTGGTCAGTGTGCTACTCGTCTTTGCTGTTTCTGCCTTGGGTGCTCAAATCGTTTCTTCGGGAGAAGATCAGGAGAATGGCACGTTTTCGTCGTGCCTTGCAATGGTCTGAACTGCTTCTGGTGCTATGCCTGCTTTTGATGGGACTTTCTCTCGATCCTTCCAATCGTCTGTTTGTGCTTACAGGCCTTTCTTCGGGGAGAGGTATCGGCATCTTCCTGTTCCTCTTCGCCATCTCTCTGCTGACAGCGTGGCACGAACTGGCCGCTCGTATGTACTACGAACGAATGCTTCGCCCCCAGCTTCAGCGTCTGTACAACGGTCCAAAGATCGTCATCTCACAGATGATGGTGGTCTTCACATATGGCTTACTGATCATCTTTGTGGGTACCTTGCAGGTACTATGCCGGAGCATCTTCATGGCTTGGTCCTTGGGAATGTTTCTCACGGGAGTGGTGTTGTCGTTCTTCTTTGTCTACCACCTTTTCACTCTCAAGGCATGTCCTGTAGGCGACAATGCCAAGGCGGGAACTATGCTCCATGCGGCGAAGACGGAGCTGCACATCATCGAGCGTGTCAGAAAGCGCCGTCATTGGTATATGCCCGTGATGATGCTGTTTGTCCTGCTCCTACCACAGTCTCTGATGTTCTATAGCAGAGTACTCTTCTTCCTGGCTTCAGAGTCAGAGGGTGGTCTGGGTAGAAGTATTCAGGATGTGGGTTTTGCGCAAGGTGTGATGGGTGTCATCTTCTTTTGTCTGGGCATCTCCTTAGGCAGGAGGTACTTGTGCCATGCCAAGACGCTTTGCATCATCCTCACCTTATCGCCTTGGGTCTATCTGGTACTCACACACATACCCTCCGTCTCCCTGATCGGCCTTTCTGTAGCCACCTCTATAGCTCAGTTTTACTTTGGTTTTGGACTGAATGCTTGCCACCCTTTTGTCCATGAGATCAGCGGGGCTCGGTATAGAAATACGATCAACTATCTTTATGTACCCTTGGTAGCAACTGTGATGCTGCCAGCTATGCTTGTCAGTGGATTTATGGTGGACCAATTGGGATTTTCCGCCTTTTTCCTTGTTGACAGCCTGTGTGCACCATTGGCTTGGGTGGCATTGCTTGTCTTTGTTCGCCTTGCCTCGCCTACATTCTATCGATCAAGCGTGTGAAGACTATTTATAAATCAAACGTATGAAGACTTTCCTGAAAAATCCCTATGCGTGGGTTCCGTCCCTCTACTTTGCTGAGGCTGTGCCTTACATGGCTGTGATGACGCTCAGCACTATCATGTATACCAATCTGGGACTCTCCAATACCGAACTGGCTCTCTATACCTCATGGCTCTATCTGCCTTGGGTCATCAAGCCTCTTTGGAGTCCTCTCGTGGACTCTATGCGTACCAAGCGCTGGTGGATAATCGTGATGCAAATACTCTCTGGCGCAGCCTTGGCCGCTGTGGCCTTGACGCTTCAGACTTCGTGGTGGCTGAAGGGCTCGCTGTGTTTCTTCTGGCTGATGGCTTTTGGAAGCGCCACACACGACATTGCTGCAGACGGCTTCTACATCCTCGGCCTCAATGAACGTCAGCAAGCCCTATATGTAGGCATACGAAGTACGGCATATCGCGTGGGAATGATCTTCTGCCAGGGACTTATCGTAGTGCTGGCAGGCTACCTCAGTGAGCACTATGGTGTCTCTTTGGGATGGACTATCACCATGATGCTTCTCGGTGTCACGATGATAGTGCTGGCTTCATGGCATACCTTGTCAGTACCCAAGGTGGAAAGACAGAGCTCCATAGAGGAGGAGAGCATGGCGCATGTCCTGGGTGGATTTTGGGAGACGGTGAAGACCTTTGCCCGCAAGCCTCACTTGCTGACGGCTGTCATCTTCATGCTCTTCTTCCGCTTCCCTGAGGCTCAGTTGGCCAAGATGGCTCAGCCTTTCATGCTACGTGAGGTAAGCGAAGGAGGATTGCACTTGAGTACGATGGATGTAGGTGTGGCCTATGGTACGATAGGTGTCATAGGTTTGCTTTTGGGTGGTATTGTTGGTGGCATCTTGGTCTCCAAGCACGGACTGCGCCGCTGGTGGTGGCCTATGGTTTTGGCTATCTCTGTACCCGACTTAGTATATGTCTATTTTGCCATGTTCCAGCCTACCAATATCTACCTTATTCATGCCGGCGTGGCATTGGAGCAGTTGGGCTATGGTTTTGGTTTCACGGCCTATAGTCTCTTCTTGGTTTATTTCTCAAGAGGTGAGCGTAGCACCAGTGTCTTCAGTCTGTGCACGGCACTTCAAGCTCTGGGCATGATGATACCGGGCATGATGGCGGGATGGTTGGCAGACCAACTTGGATTTACCCTCTTCTTTACCTTCGTAGTGATATGTTGTGCGGTCACCTTTGCTGTGAGTGCATTGGTAAAGTTGCCAGAAGAACGTTAACTGCTTGGTGTGCTTTTTGTTGGCCGTTAGTTGACTGTAAGTCGTTGGCGAATGTATCGTCCTCTTGCTACAGCGAAATAGAACAGCATACCCAGGAACTGACTCATAGCGCTCAGCCGGAAAGCCCATTCATAGCCCCAGTGTTCTGCCAGAAATCCTCCTAACACTATGCCCAGTCCCATACCTACGTCCCACATGGTCAGCAGGGTGGCATTGGCCGTACCTCGCTGATTGGCAGGGGCGAGGTTGACAAACATATTGCTGAAGGCTGGAAACATATGACCGTTGCCCAGACCCACTATGATGGCGCATAGGTAGCACGACCAGAGGTTGTGCCACAGCGCAAAGGCTCCATAGCCCAGTACGGAGAAGGTCACACCAAAGGTGGCATTCGCTACGATTTTTCCTTTACGTAGACTTCGGCTTCCCACTAAGCGTGAGCACATCAGGCCCAAGGCAAGTATTAGGAAGAAGTTGCCGCTGGCTCCTGCGTTGCCCATCTCTTCTTTGCAGTATATGGCAAGGTAGGTGGCCAGTACACCGTAGGCTAAGGCAAACCCCGCTATGCACACCCCCTGACTCCATCCTCTCAGCAGGAAGAATCGGTCGAGACTGATGGGCTGTTTGTTGGGTACGATGTCTCTCTTCTTCAAGTTGAGGGAAGAGGAGAGTGCCGCACCTATCAAAGCGGTGCATAGTGCGATACCAAAGATGAGGGAGAAACTGTCGCACACCTCGTAGATGTAGAGTCCCACCATGGGGGCAATGGCTGTAGCGAGGTTGTTGCTCAGACCGTAGAGTCCTATACCTTCTGCTCTGCGTGAGGAGTGGGTGACGTCGATGGCTACGGTCGAATTGCTTACGCAAGTGGTGGCAAAGGGAACTCCATGCAGAGTTCGCACGATGGCAAAGAGTGCCAGGCTGGTCGTGACGAAATACCCTGCAAAGAAGAGGCTGAAAGCAATCCAGCTTACCACCAATACCATCTTTCTGGGTAAAGAGTCCACGAGATAGCCACCAATGCTCCTGCTAAGCAGTGCCATGAGGGTATAACCGCTGAGCACGACACCTATCACGTGCTTATCTGCCCCAAAACTTTCCTTCATATACAGTGGCAACAAAGGTGTCACCATCATGAAGGCAAAGAATATGAGGAAGTTGCAGCTCCATGCCTTGATGTAGTCTCGTGTCCACAGTTTCTCCATCGGGGTCTTATTTCAGTATCTTCTTTCCGTTCTGGATGTAGATGCCTCTTTGTGGGGCTTGCTCGATGCGACGTCCGTTCAAGTCGTAGAGGTTGTGGTCTGTGGGAAGATTCAAAGGAATGATGACATCCACATCGTTTTCTTCATGCTTCACCAAGTATATCTTGCCTACGAGCATCTCGTTGAGTCCACCACTTGCCTGAGCAACCTGCCACTTCAGAATGTATTCACCAGCCTCAGTAAGCTCAAATTCCAGTTCCTTGTCGGTTGTCTCTGTGATGCGTGAGGACGAACCATTGGCCGAAATCATCGCCTTGGGTGTACCACTTCCGCTTTTGATGCGCTTGCTCTTGACGGTTGTCACCATGGCGGTGACGCTGGGTTTCGCCTTCCATCCTACGGTAGAGTAGTATAGGGTGTACTTGCCAGGCTCTAGGTTGAGTCTGCTCTTTGTGTCTTCGCCGTATGACACGTAGCCTACGCCGTCGGTACCACTGCGGAAGTAGAATGCATAAGGCATGAGACCTTCGGGTGAGAATGGCATGATGCGTGGACCGGAAGAATAGCTGCCTGCGCCTCGTGTTCCACCCTCGTATTTGCTCTTCCAACCGGTTGGGATGCATGATGCTCCGTAGAGGTCAAACTGGCCGTCGAAGACCTTCTGTACTTCTGCACCTTCTTCGGGAAGGTCTTCGCGAGCAGAGTTTTTCACGAAGATATAGGTATTGACACTGTAAGGGGCCACCTCAAGTACGGGCTGGTAGGTTTCCTCTTCCCATGATAGTGCAGTCTTCTTCACGTTTTGTGTTTCGGTAGTTACGATCTGACGTCCACCCAGAGTGTTGAAGGGGAGTGTGATGGTGGTGTTGTAGGTGTATTCTCCGGTGTTGAGGAGCATCACGATGACGCTGTCGCCAGTGACGGAGAGATAGGCGGAAGAAGTGAGCTTGTTGGTTGTGTCTTCCAGCGAATGACTGATACGTGTGCTTCCCGATACATATTTGGCATAGTGGGAGAGGATGTAGCCTCGCTTGGTGATGGCATTGTTGGTCGTTCCAAACTGACCGTCTCCCAGGCAGCCGTAGTAGCGCTTCAGGGAGTAGTGTACCCAGGCACTCATATTGGCCAGCATGGCGTCGTTCACACTGCGGGCAAAGAGAAATCCGTCGGTCTTCCAGTCTATGTTGATGTTGTTGTTTTGCTGACGTTCGTTGATGAGGAACTCCGTCATCCATACTTCCTTGCCTTTCTGAGCAGCAAGGGGGTAGGACGAACCGTCCCAACCATAGAAGTGTCCACCCATGATGTCCAGTCGATCACAAGCCTCAGGGTCGTTGAGGATGGGTTCGTGCATGCTTCGGGTGAAGTGGATGGCCTCGGGGGCTACGATCTTACACTGTATCTTTGAGCCTTGCTCTCGAAGAAACTTGGCCATCTGCTCTCCCGTCCAAATGCAGCTTTCATAGGAAGCGTTCCAGTCGGGTTCGTTCTGGATGGATACTGCGTCTATTTTGGCGCCTTGGCCTTTCATGTATACGTAGTAGTCATTCAAAAATTTGGCCCAGTCATCGTAGTATTCCTCTTTCAAGGAACCTCCGTTGGCCACGTCATTGTTGGTCTTCCATGATGCTGGAGGTGACCAGGGTGATGCAAATACGAAGGCACCGTACTTCTTGGCGCGCTTCGTGTTGGCTACGCCCGATCCCCAGAAGTTGCGATTGTTGGCGATGTAGATGCGCAGGATATTCAGGCCCATCTGGTTTTCTCCTTTGCCAAACAACTTGTCCATCTCGCTATCCCCCAACCAATATTGCCACTGTGGACTAGGTGAAAATCCTCCAAATCCGGTGACGTGCTGGTATTTTGTACGGCTGTCGATGTTGATTTTAGCTTCTTTATTGGCCGATTGTGCAGTGATGCTTGTGATGAGAAGCAATCCGGCAAGTATGGTCTTCAGGTGCATCATGATAGTTGTGTGAATGGTAGGTAATGGTTTGTACTTTATCTTTTCTTGAAAAAAGCAGGAGGTAAAGCCCTCGTGAGAGCAGCATTTACCTCCTACTATATATTATATAAGGTATAAGGAAAATATAGATGGCCTGTTGACAGCAGGCCTTCTATATTTCCATGACCCTTTTTTAGTCCTGCAGAGACCAGTCTTCCTGGGTCTTGCGTACGTAGCTCTGGTAGCGACGCTTAGCAGCAGCCTTACATGCATCGTAGAGCTCCTGTGCCTCGGTGGGAGCAGCCTTCTTCAGAGATAGGAAACGAACCTCGCCCTCGAGGAAGTCCTGGAACTTATCCCAATCGGGCTCCTTGCTATCCAGCTGGAAGGGGTTCTTACCCTCTGCTGCGAGAGCAGGATTGTTGCGCCACAGCTGCCAGTAACCACACTCTACAGCCTTAGCCTCCTCAGCCTGGCTCTTACCCATG
>JAZLII010000113.1:0-9307 GCA_045617275.1 Bacteroidaceae bacterium | reverse complement strand
GCTTGGCCTCCGACTTGATTCCATGCACAGCTGTACACGAAGTGGGGGCTCTTCCATCCCAGTACGTGCTTGGCACCTTCTGCGATCATACCGTTGAAGCCCATCTGTCCGGCCAAGTTACCGATCTCATCGCTATAGATGAGCGAACTGTTGCGAAGCACCTTGGGAGTCTGACCGAAGAGCTCGGCGATCTTCTTGCACTGGCGCTTCACTTCCTCCTGGAAGACTTCCTCACTGGCCAGAGATGAGAGGCCGTGGCTGTAGGGTTCGGCGAGGAACTCTACACATCCGGTCTTGCTCAATTCCTGCAGCAGCTCGATCACCTCGGGAGCATAGTCCTCGAGCAGTTCGATAGCCACACCGGAGAGTGAGAAGGCCACCTTGAAGTACTTACCATAGGTCTGAGTCATCTCCAGCATAGCCTTGAGTGCGGGGATGTAGCTTCTTTCAGCGGTCTCAGTGATAGCGCGCTCATTCTCATAGTCATCATAGTAGTAGTGATCGGTACCGATATCGAAGAAACGGTATCTCTTGAGATGAACAGGCTGATGTATCTCGAAATATAAACAAATGGTTTTCATATTCTTATTGAGATTATTTCTTGTTTGTTTGATTGGAATAAGAGAGGAAGAGATTCATCATGAATCTACGATTTCGCATCCTTAATCCTTAATTCTTCTTTCTTAATTTATTTGATGTCCTTTACAGCATTGAGGTACTCGTCATTGTTGAACCATCCCCTGCTGATGAGCTGGTTGTAGCACTCGCGTATGCGGAGGCCCACCTTCTCCCAGGTGATACGGTCCACTTCCTTGATACCTTCCTCACTGAGGTGCTTCCACAGGGAGTCGTTGGTACAGAGGGAGTACATAGCATCTGCCATGGCATCGATGTCCCAATAGTCCACCTTGATCACATTGTCCAAAATCTCACCGCAACCACTCTGCTTTGAGATGATGCTGGGGCAACCGCATTGCATAGCCTCCAAGGGTGCGATACCGAAAGGCTCTGATACTGAGGGCATAACGAAGACATCGCTTCTCTTATAGCACTCGTATACTTGCTTTCCTCTCTGGAATCCGGGGAAATGGCAACGGTCGGCTATACCATAGCTGGCGGCCAGATTGATCATGGCATTCATCATATCGCCACTTCCGGCAAAGCAGAAGCGGATGTTGTGGGTACGGTCGAGCACACGCTTGGCAGCCTCGAGGAAGTACTCAGGACCCTTCTGCATGGTGATACGTCCCAGATAGGTCACCACCTTCTCCTCAGGTCTGCGGGTAGCGGGTATGTCGAGATACTCCTGACTCAGGGGATATACGGCATTGTGCATAGCCACACACTTGCGGGGATCCTGATGGTACTGGTTGATGACGGTCTGACGGGTCAGCTCGCTCACACACATGATGCAGTCTGCATGGTCCATACCGTTCTTCTCGATGCTGTACACGGTGGGGTTCACCTTTCCGCGCGAACGGTCGAAGTCGGTAGCATGCACATGGATACACAGGGGCTTGCCACTCACCATCTTGGCGTGTACACCGGCGGGATAGGTCAGCCAGTCGTGTGCATGTATCATGTCAAACTGCTCGCTTCTGGCCAGCACACCAGCTATGATGCTGAAGTTGTTGATCTCGTCGTGCAAGTTGCTGGGATAACCACCGGCAAACTGCAGACAGCCCAGATCGTCAAGACCTTGCATATAGTTGAAGTCTGCATAGATATGGTCACGGAAGCGATAGTAGTCTTCTGCCGTATGACCCACCATACGATCCTTGATGGCATCGTACTGCACGTCACGCCAAGCCACGGGTACTTGGCTCATATTGATGATATTCAAGAACTTCTCCTCCTCACCAGTGGGTTTGGGCAGACAGAAGGTGGTGTCCACATCTCCCTGCAGGCTCAGGCCCTTGGTGATACCGTAGCTGGCCACTGCCAAGCCACCGTAGATCTTGGGAGGAAATTCCCATCCGAACATTAATACTTTCATCTTTCGTTCCTCCTTATTTAATATTCATTATACTTATCGAGAAGTTTCACTACACGCATAATCTCGGCCACATTCATGGCAAACGAGATGGCGCCTCTTCCGTGGAAGGGTGGATTGCCGTCGAAGAGCTCGGGTATGGTACCGATACAGTGGTAGAAGAGTTCTTCTTCATAGCCCACGAGCTGGCGCTCCACAAATCCTACCTTGCTTCTGCCGTACACTCTCAGACAGGCCTCCATATAGAAGCCTCCGAGCCAAGGCCAAGCCGTACCCTGATGGTAGGCATAGTCTCTCTGCTGCTGAGGTCCTACATACATGGGGTTGTAGCCACCGCTCTTGGGAGAGAGCGAACGGAGTCCCTTAGGAGTAAGAAGTTCCTTGGTACAGAGGTCGAGGATGGTCTTCTTCTGCTTCTGGTCGAGAGGACTGTAGTCGAAGGCCACGGGGAAGATCATGTTGGGACGTACGCTCCAGTCCATCATGGTGCCATCCACATAGTCGAGCAGATAGCCGTGCTGATTCAGGAAGGTGTCGAGGAATCCCTGTTTTGCCTTGGCTGCCAAGGTCTCGCAGATCTCACTGGCCTCGGTGTCTTTTACGGAGCGACAGATCTCAGCACTGAACATCAAGCAGTTGTACCACAAGGCATTGACCTCTACGATATAGCCCGAACGGGGAACGATGGGACGTCCATACGAACTGCTATTCATCCAAGTGATAGCCCTCTCCTGGCCGCCACCTGCATAGAGCAGTCCGTTGTCGTGGAGATCCACAGCGGGATGGTTGCCCAAGTGTATCCATTGCATGATGTCGCGTACGAGCTTACCATATTTCTTATATACGGTGTCCATATTGGTGAGCTTGCCATACTGCTGTATACACCATACGGCCCAGAGCAATACGTCGGGCTGGTCTATCTCGTAGATGTTCACACTCAGAGGCTTGCCTTCCATAAACTCGCGGATGGCCTTCTCGGCGGTCTTCATTACGCTCTCGAACTTGTCAAACTCACCGTTGGTGATGGTAAGACCGGGGAGGGAGATGAACATGTCGCGGGCTCTGCACTTGAACCAGGGATATCCAGCCAGCACATAGTCCTCATTGTCTCTGTGTACGATGAACTGATGGGCACTGTTCACCAGATTGTGGTAGAAGTTGTCGCGAGGAGTGCGCACGTTGACCTCGAAGTCTGCAAGCTCTGCAAGTTCCTTGGTGGCTACCTCCTTGAGGCCGGCACTGAAGACTACGCTCTCGCCCTTCTTGATGGTGAACTCAAAATATCCAGGTACATAGAGGTCCTCATTGCTGCTGTATCCACGCTCGAGCTCCTTGGGATACTCGAGTCCGCGATACCAGTCGGGACGATACACGAACTTATTCTCCTTGTTGATCTGCATATACAGATCGGGATAGCCCTCGTACATACAGGTCTTGATACCGTTCTCCACCATGTGGTAGCTGGTATCGGCATTGCCGTTCTCGTGAGTGTACTCTCTCACGCTTCTGAAGGCAAGGAATGGCTGGAGGCGAAGGGTCGTCTCACTGTGGGCGTCTACCAGCGTGTAGCGGATGATGAGGCGGTCCTCGAAGTGCTGGAATACTTCCTCACGCTTCAGGATCACGCCACCCACACGATAGATGGTGGTAGGCACCTTCAGGCTGTCAAACTCTCGGATGTACTTATGACCGCGAGGACTGAAGTTGTTGCCTTGGTACTTGTGGAGGCCCAGGTTGAACTCTGCTCCGTGCTGGATCACAGTGGCGTCCAGCGAACTCAGCAGTACGTGATTCTCATCATCGAGTTCAGGTACGGGAACCACCAACAGACCATGGTACTTTCTCGTGTTACAGTCCACAAGAGTCGTACATGAGTAGGCTCCAGAACGATTGCTTCTCAAGATCTCCTTCTTCAGAGAGTCCTCGAGATTGGTCATCTGAGTCTTGTCAAAACGTAAATAACTCATAGTCGATTGTGTTTATTGGTTTCTGCTTTTTTTAAGGTTATTACAATATTGGTTCAAAATTAGCAAAAAATCGCGTATCACGAAAAGAAAATAACAACAAAATGAGGGCCATTTCTTGATTTTTATCAATTTTGCTTGCTTTATCTGTGAAAAATGTATAATTTTGTGTTAAATATCATAATATCCAGAAAATTGCCCGAGAAGGTCCAACCCACCTAAGTCCTTCACAAGGCCACAAACAGAACTAATAACAGGATAAGCATCCCTTTCTACTATGGCACGCAAATCCGTATCTAATGAAGAGATTCTTCGTCAGATGCCCATGTTGGACGGCACGCTCACAGAGACTGAGAGAGCACTGATATTGCAAAACCTTCGTGTACAGAAATACAAGCGTCACGAGAAAATATATGGTGAGGGTGAGCGCCCTCGCGATCTTCTTTTTGTCATCAGCGGAAAGGTCAAGATATTCAAGTATGGTGCCGGCGGCCGAAGCCAGATCATCCGTGTGGCCCTTCCCAAGGCACTCTTAGGCTATCGACCTTACTTCGCACAGCAGGACTATCTTACCAGTGCCGAGGCCATGGAGCCATGCAAGATAGCCCACCTCTCCCTTCAGATGCTTAGCGAGATGATGCATGAGAATGCCGAACTGGCCTGCTTCTTCATCCACGAGCTCTCCCGACACTTGGGTACCGCCCATGAGCGAACGGTCAACCTCACCCAGAAACACATCCGTGGCCGTCTGGCCGAAGCCCTTCTCTTCCTCCGCGAAGCCTATGGCCTTGAAGAAGATGGCTGTACCCTCAGCATCTACCTCTCCCGTGAAGACATGGCTTCCCTCTCCAACATGACCACCTCCAACGCCATCCGCACCCTCAGCTCCTTTGCCCAGGAGCATCTCATCGCCATCGATGGCCGTAAGATCAAGCTGATCGATCCCGAAGCCCTCTCCCGCGTCTCCCAGTTCGGCTAGCCCTTCTCTCCCCTTCTTTCGCCTCTCGCCTCTCTTCCGCACTCCTCTCTCCCCCTCTCCTCCTTCCTATCAGCCACAGTGCCTTGAGCGTTCGCTCAAGGTCTTCCTCATCTCCTCTCTTCGCTCTAAGCAGTCCGAGAGGTTAAGCCTCTCTCCCGCTCACCGCTCATCGCTCAACGAGAGGCACACCCTCTTCACCTTCTCCTCCATGCTCATCGTGGCATCGAGCCATTGTATCTCGATCCCTCTCTTCTCCATCCCCCTGAACCAAGTCATCTGTCTCTTGGCAAACTGATGGATAGCGATCTCGAGCTGTCGCACCATCTCCTCGTAGCTCAGCTGTCCCGTCACATAGAGTGTCAGGTACTTGTATTCTAAGCCATAGTACAGCAGGTCCTCCGCCGGAACCTTCTCCAGCAGTCTCCTCACCTCCTCCACCATACCTTCTTCAAGTCTTGCATGGAGCCTTCTGGTGATCTTCTCTCGCCTGAGTTCTCGGTCTATGTCCACCCCGAAGGTGAGGCTGGTGAGCTGTGGGAAGTCACGCTCGTCTATTCTCTGTTCCTTGTAGTAGCTTTGTATCTCGATGGCTCTGATGGCTCTCTTGGGGGTGTCGATGTCGGTGGTGTTGTGGAGGTTCTTGTAGGTCTTGAGTATCTCGGTAAGCTCTTCCAGGGTCTTTCCCTCGAGTGAAGCTCGGAGTTCCTTGTTCTCAGGCACGGGCACCATCTTGTAGCTTTTCAGCACGCTCTCGATGTAGAGACCCGTTCCGCCACAGAGTATCACTCTCTTTCCCCTTCCCGTGATGTCGTTGTATGCCTTCCAGAAGTCTTGCTGATACTGGAAGAGGTTGTACTTCTCTCCCGCATCCATGATGTCTATCAAGTGATAAGGTATCTCCACTCCGTCCACCACGTAGTCCTTCAGGTCCTTTCCCGTACCTATGTCCATGCCTCTGTACACCTGACGGCTGTCGGCACTTATGATTTCGGCATCTCCCAGCTCCTTAGCCAGATGTGCGGCCAGATCGGTCTTGCCGGATGCGGTGGGTCCAAGTATGGTTATCAAGTCGTATTTCATTCCTTTCATCACTTTTATTTCAAGGCTACTCTGGGGGCTGTTATTTCCCTCCTACTTTTGCCTCTCTTCTCATACAGCTCCCATTCCATGTCGGTAGTTGGAAACGGGAGCATCTATACCTTATTATAAATAAAGCCACCCAAGGCGAGTGCCAAGGGTGGCTGTATTTGTTGTCCTAAGACACGAGATTAGCAGTTCTCGTTGAAGTACTTGATAGTACGAACCATCTGAGAGGTGTAGCTGTTCTCGTTGTCATACCAAGAAACAACCTGTACCTGATAGGTATCCTCGTCGATCTTAGCTACCATGGTCTGAGTAGCGTCGAAGAGTGAACCGTACTTCATACCGATGATATCGCTTGATACGATCTGATCCTCGCTGTAACCGTAAGACTCGGTCTGCGCAGCCTTCATGGCAGCGTTGATACCCTCAACGGTAACGTCCTTACCCTTAACGACAGCTACCAAGATAGTGGTAGAACCGGTGGGAGTGGGGATACGCTGTGCACTACCGATCAGCTTACCGTTCAGCTCGGGAATTACGAGACCGATAGCCTTAGCAGCACCAGTTGAGTTGGGAACGATGTTCTGTGCACCTGCACGTGAACGACGGAGGTCACCCTTGCGCTGAGGACCGTCGAGGATCATCTGGTCGCCAGTGTAAGCGTGGATGGTGCTCATGATACCGCTCTGGATGGGAGCGTATGCGTGAAGAGCTGCAGCCATAGGAGCGAGACAGTTGGTGGTGCAAGAAGCTGCAGAGATCACCTTGTCGTCAGCGGTCAGAGTCTTGTGGTTTACGTTGTAAACGATGGTGGGCAGGTCATTACCAGCGGGAGCAGAGATAACTACCTTCTTAGCACCAGCCTGGATGTGAGCCTCAGCCTTAGCCTTAGAGGTATAGAAACCGGTGCACTCCAATACTACGTCTACGTCCAGCTGACCCCAGGGGAGCTCAGCAGCGTTGGGCATAGCGTAGATGGTGATCTCCTTACCGTCAACGATGATAGAGTTGTCAGTTGCCTCAACAGTGTGCTTGTTCTCACCGAACTTGCCAGCGAAACCACCCTGAGCGGTGTCATACTTCAAGAGGTGAGCCAGCATCTTGGGGCTGGTCAAGTCGTTGATAGCTACTACCTCATAACCGTCTGCCTCGAACATCTGACGGAAAGCGAGGCGACCGATACGGCCGAAACCGTTAATTGCTACTTTTGTTGCCATTTTTTTAAAATGATTAAAAAGTTAAAATTATATGTTAATAAATCACTAATTCAATCTATATTGTGGTTACCCACAATTACAATAATGAGCAGAACTGCATCCCATCAAAATAAGCACCGAAAGACTCAAAATGACATAATATGCGGTTCTTTTCATCACTTTTTCTCGATTTTCTGCGCAAATTTACGAAATTCTTTTTAATTTCGCATCGTCAAACATAGAAAATTTAACTTTTTTATCACTTTATTATGAAATTTATCGAAGATTTCAAAGCATTTGCTCTCAAGGGCAATGTAGTAGACATGGCTGTCGGTGTCATCATCGGTGGCGCGTTTGGAAAAATTGTTAGTTCTGTAGTGGCAAACGTCATCATGCCCCCCATTGGCGTGCTTGTTGGCGGTGTCGATTTCACCCAGCTCAGCATCACCCTCAAGGAGGCTGTTCCCGCACAGCTCAACGAGGCTGGCGAGGAAATTGTCGCAGCCAAGGATGCCGTAATGCTTAACTATGGCCAGTTCCTGCAGGATGTTTTCGACTTCCTCATCATCGCATTCTGTATCTTCTTGATGGTTAAGTTCATTACCAAGCTCACCACAAAGAAGAAGGAAGAGCCCGAGGCTCCCGCACCCGCTCCCGAACCTTCTGCAGAAGAGAAGCTCCTGACCGAAATCCGTGACCTCCTTAAGGAGAAGAAGTAAATAAAGGATGTTTTATTAAAAGGTAACAAGTTATGAAGAAACTTATGATTGCTGCACTTGCCCTGGTATTTACAGGCAGTGCACACGCCATCGATTTCGAGCCCGAAGAAGGCGTTACCCTGCAGCTCAACGCAGGTATGTCTATCAGCAACATCACCAACTTTAAGGTTGACGGTGACGATCTGGGCGGCGCAAAGGTTGGTGCCACCATTGGTGCAAAGTTGGAGTACATGCTTCCCAACGCCATGGGCACCTACGTTAACGCAGGTATCGACTGGACAATGAAGGGTTGCAGCAAGTCCGACACTGAGAGCTTCGGCACCAACGGAAAGCTCAACACCAAGTCTACCGCTACCTTACACTACTTGCAGATTCCCATCCACGTAGGTTATCGCTACAACCTCATGGAGAACCTGGGCGTCTATGCAGAGTTCGGTCCTTATTTCGCTATGGGTATCAACGCTCACCACGGTTACTCTATCGACGTTGATGGCAACTGGAAGAATGAAATCGAGGACATGTTTAGCTACAACATGTTCAGCGAGCAGAAGGGTGATCTCGAATACGCTCCTTACTTCCAGATCTGGGACTTCGGATTGGGTTACCGCATCGGTGCCGAGTACGACAACCATTACAGCCTGAGCCTTGGTATGGACTGGGGTATCTCTGACATGCTTCGCGACAAGTATCGCGACAAGATGGCAGATGCAGCTATGCCTCTCGGCAAGCCTCACAACTTCAGCACATACATCACCCTCGGTTATCGCTTCTAACATTACGGAGCAACAATCCGCAAGTGATTGTCACAACACAGCAGGCCGCATTCCTCGGGATGTGGCCTGCTGCTTTATAAAACAAAAGTTTCCCAAAGAAGAATAAAAAGGAAATGTAGCGAAAGCTAACCGTACAGCCGCGGCTGGACGGTTAGCACACGGCCGAGGCCACGTTTTCCCATGCTACATAAAAAAACATTCCATGCAGCACGAGAGAAAATGCCGTGCTGCGCGAAATAAAAATTCATGCAGCGCAAAAAAAAATCATGCAGCGCAAAAAAAGATTCCATGCTGCACGGAAAAAACTTTCGTGCAGCATGGAATAATGTTTTGTGTATCGAGAATGAAGTGGGATGGCATGGATAGGAGTCTATTCAACTCCCACCCCTATTCATTTTACAACGAAATTGTAACGCCTACACCAAGTACATCATTCTTACGCGAGTAGATGTCTGTCTTGTCACCAATGGGAGTCTCTGTTGCTACGGTTTTGTCGTTATAGAAGGTATGCATGTAGCCAAAGTCGTTGTCCAGTTTCTTTGTAGCCTGAATCAAGAATCCCAAACGGAGAGGGTTGATAGGGTGATAGAACGAGGGGGC
>JAZLII010000112.1:0-13859 GCA_045617275.1 Bacteroidaceae bacterium | reverse complement strand
TTGAAAATTGAAAATTGAAATGGGGAATCACTTGAAGACGGCGTCGTATTCTTCCTGGGTGAAGAAGACATAACGGGGATTGAGACTGGGCAGGCCTGAGAGGTCCACCATATCGCGTGTAAGACCTGTACCTATGAGGCTGAGCATGGTCAGGCGGGGGTTGGTAAGGCGGGGGAAGTGCGTGAGCTGATTGCCATCCAGGACCAGGGTCTCCAGGTCGGTCATGGCAGAGATCTGCTGGGCCGTGACCTGAGTGATGGCATTGCGGGCCATGTTGAGGTAGCGGATACCACCGCGCTGCACCTCGGCGGGAATGCTCGTGAAGGCACACTCATGGAGGTCAAGGCCGGTGATGGCACTATAGGAGAAGTTCTCCCCCACCCCATAAGGTATCTTCTCCATGCCGATGGTGGGAGGAAGCGTGGAGAGATGGGCATTGCGGCTGAAATCCAAAGAAGAGATGTGCCAGAGACGGTCGAACACATCGGGGATCTCCTTCGCCTGGGTGCCAGCGATGGTCAGCGACACCAGATGTTCGCCCCACGCGGCAATGCTCGCAGGGATCTCCGACAGGGCCTCATCCTCTATGCTAAATACCTCCATGGTGGACACTCGGGTGAAGCATGCGGGGAACTGGCTCAAGGCATTGCCACGCAAGAAGACGTCGGTCAGGTCGGGCATCTCACCCAGTTCCTCGGGAAGATGCTTGAGCGGCGTATGCTCAATGGCAAGCGAGTTGATATGCGACTTGGCTATCTCTACGGGAATCTCCTCAAGCATACAGCGGCGTATGACAAGGTTTTGCAGACCGGTGAGGTTGGCCACACAGCTTGGCAAGACCTTCATGTCATGAAATTCGGGCAGAGAGACCAACTGCCGCTCCCACGTATCGCTATTGATGATGTAGTCGGGCTCTCCATCGATGACGAGGCCAATGACGTCGGTAGGGTTGCTATTGGCATCGGTATCGAACTCCAATCCTGCCCAGTTGATATCAATCTCTCCACTCTCAAAGTCCCATGACGCTGGCCAGAGACTCTCATCATCGCCCAGGATCTCCAGACAGATGCCACGAAGGGAATTGTAGAGATTGCTCGTGGTCAGCACCTGCTTGACCTGAATGGGAAGTGAGAAGGGGGTATCCGTACCGGGAGCAACCTCAAAACGGTTGTCCTTGGTAAGCTCGATGTCAAGGTCCTCGATGAGATCGGCTTGAAGGTCGAAGCATCGATAGCCCAAGAGTGTATACTCCCCCGCAGGCAAGGGTAAGAAGGGCGTGGAGATGAGATCTTCGTTGCCACTCAACGGCAGGCTGGGCAGCGCGAGGGTGTCTCCCTCGGATGTGAGCAGGGTGACCTTGATGGTGCGTGCATCGGTGAGATCGGAGAGGATATAGACATTGTGTCGCACCAACTCAAAGGACACTCGTCCCTGGGTGGTAGGATCGTATGGCTCAACCTCCTCCTCGCTCTTACAAGCAAAGAGGGAAGTCAAGGATAGGAGCAGGAGTAGAAGCTGCGGGAAGTTAGGCCATTTCATGAATTTTGAATTTTTGGACTCCTCGGTCATCCGAGGGGAAGAGTGGCTGTGGGGGAGCAGAGGTCATCGGCTTTTGGGACCGAAGTAGGTGTGGTACCAGAAATGCTCGTCGAAGGTATTGGCCCGATTGAAGGGATGGGCCTTCGTATAGGCGCTGTTGGTATCCTCGGCATCGTCGTCGTACCACAAGGGGCAGACCTGCTCGATGCTGGAAGGTTCGTTGGTGAAGCCCGTCTTCTCTCCATAAGAGTTGCGACTGCCTTCGTACTGGTTGAAGAGCAGGGTGTAGGGGTCCCAGCAACGCAGATTGGGATGGTAGAGTATCCAGTCGGGCAAGGTGCCGGTGAGGAAGTTGAGGTTGATACTCAACTGCTCCAGCTGAGGCATGACGGGATTGTGCGCGATCTTTTCCTCCAAGGTGGCATACTGACTGGCATCGTAGCCCATATCGGGGATGCCACCTTCCAGATAGTTGTAGGACAGTCCGATATAACTGACATTCTTCAACTGGAAGAGCTGAACGGGCAACTCGCCATGCAGGCCCAAGGTATCGCGCACATCGGCAAACTCATCCAGACGGCCGAAGATGTCGCGGCAGCGGTTGTTGGCCAGATTGACATACCAAAGGTGATGACGGTCGAGGGCCGTGATGATGTCCAAGGGAATCTCCAGCAGGTTGTTGCCACTCAGTTCCAAGACCTCAAGGTCGGTCATATCCTTCATACTCTCAGGCAGGCTGCTGATACCAAAGCCCATCAGAGAGAGAGACTTGAGATGCTTCAGCGTCGTCACATGCTCACCCAGCGGGATGCGCTTGTAGTGCGCATTGGCATTGGCCGTAAAGGAGAGACTGCGGAGCTGGTCGAGGTAGCGTATCTGATAAGGTATGCCCTCATCGGTGTCGAACATGGAGAAGTTGACACCCGTCACACGAGGTTCGGTGACGGTCTTATGCAGACGCTCATTGTAATAGGTGATATCCTCGAGCTTCACATTGTTCCAATAAATCATGGGCAATGAGGTATCCCAGTTGGTACCCACACGCATGATGCGACTCACAGCAAGCAGCGCCAACGAGTCGCCCTCATGACTGGGCACAATCTCCTGGGCGCGGGTCTGGCGGAGGAGCAGACGGCTCTCCACGGGAGTCTCCCCCTCCTTGGCATCGCGCTGACGGAAAACGACAGTGGCCAGGCGGTCTGCATCGCTCTGGGTGTACATGTCGTAATCGAGGCGGATGAAGCTCTTGGCAGGAATGGCAGCGTTGCGATGAGAGGCCGGTGCAGACGCGCCAATGCTTTTCCGGCTTACCTTCAGCCATCCGGTGCGTGCAGGGTCGGCGTACTCCACGGATATGTCGTAGCCGACATTGCTCTCCACGACGAGTTCCTCAAAGAGACCCTCGTCGGAATAGTCGGGCACCTCTACTTCCTCCCGTGCCAGACGAATCACCTTGTCGTAGCCCAACTGCCGGATGGTGAGCATACGGCTCCTGGCCTTGCTGCGGAAACTGACATGTGCCTCACGCTCCACATACAGATAGCTACTGTCTACGCGAATCTCGCACAGCACACTTCCCTCACCCGTCACGGGGTTGACCAGACACCAGTCACAGTCGCTGGACACGCTCCACACATCGTCTGCCGTGAGCTGTACCTCCTGTACGCCACCATCGGCAGCGAAGAGGAGCTCACTCTCAGCCAGGGAGAAACCCACAGCCATCTCATCCTCTCGACAAGAGACGAAGGCAAAGAGTGTAGGCAAGAAAGCAAGAAGCAAAAGTATGTTTCGAACGTTCATTCTTTCATTATATAACTTTATCATTTTTCATTTCTTTCACTCCACCGTGATATCCTGTCCCTCATCCATGTAGAGCAAGAAGAGCCCATGCTGCATGCGATACCACACATCTTGCGGGATGACCATCTTGATGTTGGGATTGTTGCCCACATTGAGTGTAGTGAGATTGGCGGGGAAGTTGATCACCGTACGGAAATCGTTGCCACTCATATTCACATTGGAAAGTGAAGGATGTACATGAAGGTAGGCAGGCCACTCTGTCATGGTGCGCACCCACTGCGTCTCAGCCTCATCGCGGAAGTAGCCCTGGTCGGAGATGAGCAGCTGCTGGAGAGAGAGCACGTTGAGCACATTGTCGGGGAAACCGTCCATGCGGTTGTGGCTCAGATCAAGACCCGTGAGCCAGGGGAAGGTCTCTGCGGTGAAAGCAGAGGGCAATGAGCGAAGGTCGTTCTTGCTCAGATCCAGTGCCTGGGTACTCTTGAGCCCCTTGATAGCGGCATTGCGGAGGGTGTCGATGTTGTTGAACGAGAGATCCAGATAGTTGATGACAGAACCCGTACGCGCAAATTCCTCTGGCATAAAGCCCTTGGTCTTCTCTCCGGGAAGATGGCCCATATAGTTGGTGGCAAGATTGAGTTGCTCACAACGGATACCCTTGAATCCCGGCTGGAATCCATGCATGCGATTGCCAGAGAGATTGACTTTCTCAAACGAATACTGTCCCTCCAGATTGCTCAACACAACGGGGAACTCCTGGAGCAGATTGTCACTACAAGAGAAGGACTCTATGTCGTCTATCTTGCAAAGGTCGGCAGGAAGGCTCGTCAGGAGGTTGTGGTCCAAAATCACCTGGATAGGCGCCATGGGCATCAGGGAGGAGATGCTGGAGATGCGATTGCGTGAGGCATCGAGCAGGCGAAGGTCGGTGAGTCGATGTAGCTTTGAAGGCAGGCGGGTCAACTTAAGATTGCACATATAGAGCAACTGCACCTTGGGGCAATACTCACACATCTTATCCAAGGCCGACAGGAGCGCCTCCTCGGAAAGGCCGAACAGACGGTCGATATTGACCGCCGTAAGATGCTCCATGCCCTTGAAGATCTCGCCATCGAACTCCGTGAAGGGATTGTTGAACAACTCCAGATCGGTGATGTTGGTCAGGCGGGCCATGCTGGCAGGCAGTCTCGTGATCAGAGAATTGGCGATGTACAGTTCCTGCAGATTTTCCAACTGCCCTATCTTCTCGCTGATACCCGTGATACGATTGGCCGGGTCGTTGCTTCCCGTCATCGAAGTGGCGGCATAGCGCATGACACCCATCTGCTTGTCCAGCTCCTTGCATGCCAAAGGCGACATGGCACTCTGCAAAGCAGACTGCTCACCAAGGCTTCGGATAAGACTACGCTCACGGGCCACATCCATGCGATGCTGACGCCATCCCTCCTTCTGTCCCAACAGCCAGGGAGAAATGGCATAATGCATGCCACCTACACCCTCAAGCGTGTAGTACACCTCATCGGTATGTTCGCCCAGGTAGAGGCGCTCCAGAGCATCGAGTTCGCCGATGGCATCGGGGACTTCACCCAACGGATTGAAGGCACCAAGGTTCAAACTGATGACACGACCATACGAATTGGTGACCACACCTATCTGCCTGTTCCATGCAGAGACAGGACGAGGCGAGCCATCAGAGAGGGTAAAGATCCAGTTGCCACCATAGCCTCCCTGGTCATGGAACTTCCAAGAGGGACCGTCCATGGCATCCCAGATCTGCTTCAGCACGATACCGTCGTGGGTGGCCTGTGTGGGTGAGAGTTGCACACCGACTTCCGCCTGGCTCAACTCATAATGCCGTACCTCAAAAGGAATCTCGACATCCTGCGCATACATGAAGCGACGCTGGCGATTGAAGAGTTCAAAATGAGAGATGGTATAGTCTCCCACTTGCAGCTGGATGCTATCCGTACGGAATACGGGGGCTCCCTCGGTATAGCGGTAAGCCTTGACCTTGCGGTCCTCACGGTAGGTCACGCCGCCCACACTGCGCTCCAAGACAAGCTGTACGCTGTCGATGTCCGGATAGGAGAAGAGTTCGCTATAGATGGGGCGACCCGCGCGTGTCTCCACCTCCGGCTCCAGGCGTATGAGCTTGGCACTAAACTTGCCATACTGGCGAGCCTCCACCTGCAACTGCTGACGAGTAAGGGCATCTCGCTGGATACGGAAAGACAGGGCCTCATCCAGACTTACCACTTGCAGTACCTCCGGCATATCACCGCTCTTATAGTCGCCATAAAGGGCATAGCCCAAGAGCTGATAGTCGCCACTCAAGAGCGTGATGTCGTCGGAGAAGAGACCATACTCGGCAGCTTCCTCACTGACAGCACGAAGGGCCACGGTCTGCTCTATGAAACGGCCGTCGTACTTCAGCGAGAGCTTTATCTTACGGGCATCTCCCAGATGCTCCAAGGGATTTCCCTCAGCAAGGGCACGCGTGCCTTGCTTGGTCAGATGCACCTGCAGATAGCCATAGCCTGTGCGCTGCGACAGCTCCTCCTCGGCACAACCCGTCATCAGCAAGGATGCCAGTATGCCCAGGCAAAGGAGCCATATATGATGTTGTATTCTTTTCATTGTCTATTTTATACTATCACGCATCTTCTTTTTCATTCGACGTCTCATTTGTCCAGTTCCTGATCAATGTAGAAGGTGAAGACGGTCTTGCTGCCAACGGCATCGCCCAGGAAGGCTTGCACACAGACGCGCAAGTGTCTGTCACTACCCACCACCTGACCGGTAAAGGGATTGACCTCGCCTTTGTTTCGGTCCAAGACGAAGAGTACGGACTTGGGCTGGCCGTCACTGTCCATGTCGATATCGATCTGGCAGGTCTTGCTGTCCACATTGACCCACTCGCCTGTGGCATTCTGCTGCTGTACGACAATACCGCACTGTGTGAAGCTACCGGGAGTGATGTGGAGCTTCAGAGAGCCACCCTTGGCCGGAACGGTGAGTGTGCCACCCTCTGCGACCTCGTCGAATGCAAACTTATAGTCGGCATCGACATTGTTCTTCTGAGCCAGCAGAACAGCCACATTGGCATACCTCTCGCGCAACTGTCCATCACCGTCCCACAAGTCTTCAAAAATCACATTGCGAGGTACGATGACAGCCAACGCATAGCGCCAGAGGGTCTCGTCGGACAAGCCGCTCTGGTCGTCCTCGTCGCCACGGTCATGCACTCGAATGGCAAGGGTATGGCGATAGAGTCCCTGCATATCACTTTCCTTTCGGCCTACATACTCCAGCTGTGCCCAGTGTGCCTCCTGTCTGCGAGCTATACCGTTGTCGGCACGAACCAGCAACAGATGGAAAGGAGCATTGGTCAGCGAGGTGTAGTCGGAGGAAGTGACGATGTCGAACTCTCTGCGAACCTGCTTCCAGCTATCGTCCGGATTGTTGGGATCAATGCTGCCTGCCTTCGCCTCGAAGCCAAAAGGATTGCCCAGAGGATCGAGTGCGGGGAAATACAGGCGGCTGTCGATATATCCACTACCCACACCGGTGAAAGTAAGATAGATGGTCTTGACCACACGACCCTGTACATCTACCAGCGTGACCGTACCAGTCAGTCCGTCACGACTCAGCGCGCTCTCCTTCACACGGAAGGCCACATGCTGACGAAGGGGGTTGATGAGTCCGGAGCTCTGCACATTGGTCACACTACCCATGGCCACTCCCGTCTCCACCCATTCGGGCATACTGCCTATGGTCCAGCGGATATTGCTCTCTATGTAGCAGTCTGTCATGAAGACACCATTCTGCACCGTGTTGATCAGCTGGAAGCTGACTTGCTCTGCCTCATCTCCCATGGAGTACTCCTTGTCATAGACACTCACCTTGGCACTTGCCTTCACCTGAATGGGGACGGCCAGACCGTCCTCCGTGCGGATATAGAACAAGCCCGCATAGCTGATGTCCTCAAACTTGCTATAGTCTGCCTTGACGATGAGTTGCACGCGAGTCTCTTCCCCCTGGCGTGGAGATCCGTCTGTCTCAAAAGAGACGACACCCTCGGCACCTTCGCCAGTAGCCAGCGTCCAGCGCTTGGAAGAGGTGACCCACAGCGTGTCGCGAAACTCCGTGCCCGTCTCGTCGGCCTCCAACAGCAAGAGGCCATCTGCCGTCAGCCCCTCTACCTGGATGTCGCCTGTGGCAGCAGACTTCTGCACGACGTGTATCACAGCAGGCAGGCAATTGTCTGCCAGCAAATGGAGTTCGGCCTCACGCACGCCAACGCTGAAATTGTCCGAACGAGCCGTCAGCACGATGCGTACCTCGCCAGCCTCGCCATGCATCACGTCTGCCTTCAGCCAACTCACGATGCTATGGATCTCTGCGATCCAGGCACTGGGTGCCGTAAAGGTAACTACCTGCTGCTGTCCCTGTGCCACACCCTCGAATGTGATGGACTCCGTACTGACAGGGATGGGCTGAAGATCGGGCTCTTCAACCTTTTCCGAACACGACATCATACCGATGGTGGCAAGGATGGCCCACAGCGAAAGGATCGTTTTCTGAATATATCTCATAAATCTGTTTTGCCGTAAAGATGACAACAAGAGTGCAGGACTCTCATCTTAATATATAGTATTTAGCCCGTTCTTGTCTGCCAAGGCCTGGTCGGGACTGATCCACTCAAAGACATAGTAATAGGCACCGAAACTACCCAGGTGGGCCAGATAGGCATCGAGATAGAGCACGAAGGCTCGGTCCTCTGGCAGATAATAGCTGGGGATACCGTCGATGGTGGACATGGACACCTGACCAAAGGTGGCATCGGTGAAGGCCACCTGCTCGCGCATGTCGATGTTCTGGTCGAAAGGATTGTCCTTGCCTGTATGGAAGCGGAGCACCAGGTCGCGCGTGTCTTCAAAAGGCTTGCGTACGACAAGCGTAGAGTCGTTCAGCTTCTCGCTCTTCACATTGAAACTGGTGACGCTCGACGTGCTGAATGGGAAAGTGCAGGTAAGGCGAAGGTCGCCCACATAGTCCTCGATGTGGAAAGGACGTACCTTGCGCAGAAGCACATGTGCAGTATTGCCGTAGACGGGGCTGGCATCGGCCTCCTTGGTGAGTAGGCGCAAGGTGATGGCCAGGGAGTCGCTGACACTCTCCACATGGTCATAGATGCCACGCAGTCTGAGCATGCCGGTCAGTTGGCCTGCAGGGACGGTGACATTGTGACTTTCCACCGTGAAGTGATAACCCTCTATGGCATTGCTCTCTCGCACATCTACCATCACGGCCACCGTGCGGCTGTGGGTGGAAGGAATAGCAAAACCTACAGGAATCTCAAAGACGTCATCGCCTTCCGTAAGGGGCATGACATAATTGGAATCAGAGAAGAGCACAAAGTCTTCTCCTTCGTATCTGATGTCCTCTACCCTACTGGTACAGGCTACACTCATCGTGGCCATCACCAGGGCAAGCAGGAACTTTATCATCTTCATACTATTCATTACCTTGATATATTACCTTTTCGGCCTAATACGATTGATGGATTTATCTACCACTATTCTCATTCTGCCAAATACGTGATGCACTAATACTCATTCTGCTTTACCACTCCCTTCGAGGCAGAAATCTCATGTTCGGGCAAAAGCCAGGTGAAACGCGGGCTGCCCGCAGGAACCTTCAGCGCATTGTAGTTGGGACCGTCGATGGTGCCCGTCTGAGGGGTACGCTCGAAGCCCAGTCCCCAACGCTTAAGGTCGGTAAGACGGAAGCCTTCGCCTATCAGCTCCTTGGCTCGCTCGTTTTGGATGGCAGGAAGCAGATGCTCCTGATCGTACATGGCGGCACCATAGTTCAAGATGCGGGCCTTTCGCAACGTGGTGAGATCCTCACAGGCCTTGCCCGTCTTACCTTGCATACAACGAGCCTCTGCACGAATGAGATAAGTCTCGCTCAGGCGAAGCAGTTTGGGCATGTTGGAATAGTAGACACCGGAGGTTCCGTCTATCAGAGGATTGCCAGGGAACTTATGCATCACCTCCCACTGTACACCCTGCATGGTCGTCACTCGGCTAAAGAAGGCGGTATAACGCCAGTCTCCACTTTGATAGGCATCGAGCAACCAGTTGGCAGGCAGGTAGTTGGGATTGTATCGTCCCGACGTTATACCCATATAAAGTGAGCCCAGGGAGCCTCCCATATCGGTGGTGGAGAAGGATATCTTCCAGATGATCTCATCGGCCGTGTCGTACTTCCACATGCAACTGTACTCATCGGTCACACCACCATCGGGTGCCGCCACATGGTAGAAGGCGTCTGCCAGCGTGTAGGTCAGGCCACTTCCGTTTTTCTGTTCGATAACTTCCGTAGCCGCTTCCTCGGCCTCTTCCCATCGACGCATATGAAGAAGGACACGAGCCTTCAATGCCGATATGGCTCCTTGCGTGACGAAAGGTGCATCGCATCCCTTGCGAGGTTCCAGTTCACCGGCACGCTTGAGGTCGGCAAGAACCTGCGCATAGCACTCCTCCAAAGAGGCACGAGGCAAGACTTCCGCCGCTCCACTGCCCGTACGATAATGCAGATAGAGTGGCACTCCCAGGGTGGAGGCTGCCGTCTTCGGATCGTAGGGCTGGCAAAAGAGGCGGATGAGATCGCTATAGGCATAGGCACGCATGAAGCACACATCGGCCGTATACTTGTCCATCAGCTTGATCTCTGACTTGTCGGTCAAAGACTGACGGACTTCCTCTTCGTGGTCCATGAAGAAGTTGCATCGGCTCACGATCTGATACAGCCCACCATAGACATCCAGCAGAGAGGACTCATTGGCATTGAGCTCCCAACGATAGAAATTGCCAAAGCGGTTGCTGTAGCCCTTCGCCGCATAAAAGAGGTCGGACTGTACTTCGGGAGCCTGAACCAATGTGCCACTATATAGAGCGGGGTTCTTGAAACTGCTATATATGCCTATGCACACCTCCTCCGCAGCGGAGAGGTCCTTCATGGCATCCTGCTCAGGAACAGCAGTCTGAGGGGTCTCGTCGAGAAAGTCCTGACAGCTCGCCAGGCCGAAAGACATCAGCAAAGATAAAAGAACGTATCGTATCGTATTGTTCATTGTTCTATTCTCACGCACGCGTACGCATGCATACATATATATTTATATGTGTCATTCCCCATTGGGGGGCAACTCTATTTGGAGGTCAACCTGCCATCAAAAGCATATCTCTGCGCCCACAGTGAACTGTCGGCTCATAGGATAAGTGGCTTGGTAGACGTTGCTACTGCTCTCCGGATCCATACCCGTAAAATGGGTAAAGGTAAAGAGGTTTTGTGCCTGTAGGAAGAAGCGGGTACTTTCTATCCACTTGCTTCGCTGAAGCAGGGTACGGGGCAAAGCATAGGTAAGCATCACATTCTTCAAGCGCAGGAACGAGGCGTCTTCCAGGAGATGCGTATCCATCTCGGGAGACACTCCATAGCGAGGCACATTCGTGATGTCACCTGGCTTTTTCCAACCATGCAGCAACTCACGGCTCTGGTTGTAGGCAGAGGAGTAGAGTCCGTTGCTCTCGTCAAACCATCTGTCGTTGTTGAGCATCCAGCGACCCTGTACCCAAGAGAACTGCACATCCAGCGACAGGCCATTCCATGACAAGGTGGTGCCAAAACCTCCCTGCCAAGGTGCCATATAACTCTTGCCCGACAGCACTTTGTCTTCTTCATTATAGACATTGGTCACCTGTCCGTCGCGAGTGTACCAAAGGGCATCTCCATTGACTGGATTGACACCGGCATAGCGCACCAGATAGTGCTCTCCATAGGCATGGCCCACCTTCAAGAGCAAACCGGTGGCGGGTATCTCATACTCATCAAGGCCATCATAGAGCTCGGTGATCTCATTGTGATTGTAAGAGGCATTGCCATTGACATCCCAACTGAACTTCTTGTAGCTGACCAGATGGGCATGCAGGTCGAGCTCCACACCCCTATTGAGCATACCGCCGATATTGTCCCACTGGGTGGAAAAACCATTGCCCAGGGTGATGGGAACCTCCATGAGCATATCGGTAGTCTTCTTGTTGTAGAACTCCAAAGAGAGGTCCAGACGGTCGAAGAAACCAGCCTTAAGGGCTACATTGAAGGTGGTGAGCTTCTCCCAAGTGAGTTTCTCATTGCCTCGGCTATAGGGAGCTATGCCTGGCAGGCCCGCATACTGCGGGCCTGCCGAGTAGAGCGAAAGGTGGTCGTAGTTGGGAATGGAAGAGTTGCCACTGGTACCGATACTGGCCGAAAGCTGAAGGTTGCTCAGCCACCTGCGAGTGTGAGCCAACCAACTTTCCTTGCGGACATCCCACATGCCTCCCAAGCTCCAGAACGTCGCCCAGCGAGCATCCTTACCAAACTTGGAAGAAGCATCGCGACGTACGGACAAGTCGGCATAGTATCGGTTGTTGTAGGCATACTCAGCACGGCCGAAAAGGGAAAGGTAAGTGGAAGCGATGACGGCATCATTCCAATTGCTAACCAATGTTCCTGTGGAAAGTGTCAGCAGTTGGTCGTTGCTCTGTCCGCGAGCCACAATGCTGAAGGCATCACTGGCATTGCGCGTCATCTCATGGCCCAGCAGGAAGTTGAACTGATGATAGTCCTTGATGTTGAAGCTGTAGGTGGCCGTATTGGTCCAGGTGAGATTGTAAGCCCGGACGAAACTCTTCCCGACAGATCCCATCCCATAATTGCCCACATAGGAAGGCTTGGAGCTGGTCGTCGTACGGGTATCTCCTCCATCTATACCCAGCAGGGTCTTGATGCGAAGGTTTTGTAGAGGTTCGATTTCCAGGAAAGTACTTGAAAGCAAGTGCATACGGGTTCGCTCCAAGGGATTGGCCTCGGCCCACTCCAGAGGGTTCTCGTATGAGCCTCGCCAAGTACCGTCTACTGGAGAGGTATAGCTACCGTCTGCCTTGAAGGGATCCCAGTAAGGGAGCATGAACTTCGAAGCCGAGATGGGGGTGATGATGCTATACGAACCATAGTCTGCCTCATTGGCCAGAGAATAGGTCAGCGAGGTGTTGGTGCCGAACTTCAGCCAGTCATTGGCTCTCACCTCCAGGTTGGAGCGGAGTGTGTATCGGCTGAAACGGCTGTCGATGGCCGTTCCCTGCTGGTCCATATAACCGGCGGAGAAGTAATAGTTGATGCGATTGCTCGCACCCGCCACACTCAGATCGTACATCTGGGTAGGAGCATTGTCGCGGAAGACAAGGTCTTTCCAGTTGATGTCGGTCTTCTCCAAGGTCTCACGATCGTACTGTCCCGGCACACGCACGCCTATCATCTCCTCAAAGTCAAGGCGCTCTGGCGTAGTCATCTGGCTCCAATGGCCATAAGCCAGATTGGAGAATCCATACTGACCACGCAACTTCACCAGAGCCTTATCTCCCATCTTGCCACGCTTGGTCGTGATGACAACCACACCGTTGGCAGCACGAGCACCGTAGATGGAGGTGGAAGAAGCATCCTTGAGCACACTGAAAGACTCGATGTCTCCAGGATTGAGCGCATTGAACTCACTGGCAGACACGGGTACCCCGTCCACGATGAACAGGGGCTCTGTATCCGCATTGATAGAGTTGGTACCACGGATGTAGAAAGAAGCAGCAGCAGAGGGATCGCCGGAGTTTTGCAACACGGTCAGACCCGTAGCCTTACCTTGCAGAGCCTGGTCAAAACTTGCCACTGGAGCATCGCTCACGGCCTCTCCGTTGATCGTTGCGACCGAACCCGTAATCGTACCCTTCTTGCGCGTACCGTAGGCTACCACTACGACTTCCTCCATCGCACTGGCCTTCTCTTGCATGACCACCTTGAGAGACCTGCCCATGTAACGAATCGTCTGCTCCTCCATGCCCACATAGGTGAAGTGGAGCGAGGGAGCCACACTTGCATCGAGAGACAGCGTAAAATGTCCGTCCAGGTCGGTCACCGTAGCACGTGGAGAGTCTACCTGACGAACTTGGACACCGATGAGCATTTCACCGGTGTTATCAACGACAACACCCTCTGCCACAACCTCCTGCGCTGTGAGTCGCAAGAAGTTTATGACAGAGAGTATCGTAAATAATAGTAACTTTCTAAACGTCATGCCTTTTAGAACTCCGCATTCTTTGGTGTGCGGGGGAAGGGGATAACGTCACGTATGTTCTGCATACCAGTAACAAAGAGGATGAGACGCCCAAATCCAAGGCCGAAACCTGCATGAGGACAGCTTCCGTACTTGCGGGTATCGAGGTACCAAGTCATGTCCTTCATGGGGATGTTGCGTGCCTCGATCTCACCCATCAACTTCTCGTAGCTCTCCTCACGGACAGAACCACCGATGATCTCACCGATAGAGGGGAAGAGGACGTCGGTACCCTGTACGGTCTCCTCCATCTCCTTGCCGTCCAGGACAGGCTTCTCGGCGTCGATCTTCATGTAGAAGGCCTTGATCT
>JAZLII010000111.1:0-5961 GCA_045617275.1 Bacteroidaceae bacterium | reverse complement strand
ATTTCGTATTCACCGAACAACTGTAGGTGGGCTCCACAAACTGCCAATCACAAACTACCACCGATAGAATGTTGTAGGGAAATCACTCCTCACTGTTAGGGGAATTCCCCTTGGCAAGCTTCCGAAATCGTTGTACCTTTGCAATGTCGAAAGATAAAGACGACAGAAAGCAACATAGTACGAACCACTAAAAACGGAAAGAAGATGAAGCGTTACATGATGACTATTTTAGCAGTTGTACTCACCACTTTGGGAGTAAAGGCTATGCCCTATGAGATGGCACGTGAAGAGGCTATGTACCTCACCGACAAGATGGCGTATGAGCTCAACCTGAACCAGCGTCAGTACGAATACGTGTATGAGATCAACCTGGACTACCTGATGGGTCTGGACCGCGCAGAGGATGCCTACGGCCTGCCTCTCCACTTCCGCAACCAGGATCTGCGCCACGTGCTCTACGACTGGCAGTGGAACCACTTCATCGCAGTGGACTACTTCTTCCGCCCCGTAAGTTGGCGCTACGGCCGCTGGTACTACCCCATCTACGCTCACTATGCGCCCAACTACTTCTACTACAGCCGTCCTCGCGTGTACATAGAGTATCGTGGCGGTCACGGACGTCGCCATTTTGAAACCGGCTTCTATGCCAACCGTCGTCCGGACTGGCAGGGTGGATTCAGAGGTGCTGATCGTGGACACATCGGCCACCCCAACATGAATGGCGCCAACAACGACAGATATCCCGGCCGTCAGCCCAACGTGCCCAACATGGGAACTCGCGGTCAGCAGCCTAATGTACCTAACATGGGTAACCGCGGTCAGCAGCCCAACGTACCCAACATGGGTAACCGCACCCAGCAGCCTAATGTGCCTAACATGGGTAACCGCGGCAACGCAAATCCTGGCACTCGTCAGCCCAGCGTACCCAATATGGGCAACCGTGGAGGTGGCGTACAGCCCAACGTGCCCAACATGGGAACTCGCACCCAGCAGCCCAACATGCCCAGCCGTGGCACCGTGGGTACACCCGCAGGAGGTGCAACCAGAGGTAGCATGGGCGGCGTAAGCGCTGGTCGCGGACACAGATAATAAATGACAGGGATCACTTTCCTACGAAAGAAACGTACCACGTACGTCATACAAGAGACAACAATAGTCCCCATCCTCTCAATCGGAAGATGGGGACTATTTTTATGCTTCAGACCATGAGACCGGCCCTACAGGCCTGACCCTTGATCACTTGAGACCTACTTGCCTCCCAGGGCCTCTCTGATCTTTTCTGCGGCCTTGGGATCGCTGGGACGGAAGGCATTGCTCTGACGGATGGTACCGTCGGGATTGATGAGCACGAAGCGAGGGATGGCGTTGATGCCCCAAGCTGTGGAGATGGCAGCCTGCTGGTCGCCCTTGGCCAGGAACTGCGGCCACTGGGGTTTGTCGCGCTTCACCATGTCTTCCCACGCCTTGGTATCGGTATCGATGGAGATGCTGATGAGGGCCACACGACTGTCGCCCTTAAACTCCTCCACAAGCTTCTCCATGTGGGGAATCTCCTGCTTGCAGGGACCACACCAGGTGGCCCAGAAGTCGATGTAGAGGAGCTTGCCCTCAAAGTCGGATGACTTCCACACCTTGCCGTCGAGGTCGGTAAACTCGCACACGGGAGCCTTCATGCCACCCTGTGTCTTCTTGAGCGACTCCGCGAGTATCTCAGCTGCACGGTAGAGCGTGCTGTCGGCGATGCCACGAAGTTCGTTCATGAAGCTGTCGACATCGTCATTGGCCTCATTCAAGGTCTCCTGGATGACGGCCGACTGGAGGCTGCGCTTGATGGTGGGATTGGTCACAAACTGCTGGATGGTACGCATCTGAGCCGCACCGCGCTGACTCATGGTGGCATCGGCAGGCACACGAGCCTTGCCGTTGATGAAAGTACCGGTGAGGTTGTAGCTGTCGCTGTAGGGGTCGTTGACATCGATCTTGTCCAGCAGAGTCTGATACTGAGGATCAGCCAGATAGTCGGTACCGGAAGACTGCGCCTTCATGCGCATCATGGAGGCGGTGAAGCGGATATGCTCGAAATCGTTGTCCTTGGCCACCTGTGCCTGCATCTCGGGGTGCGTCATCTTTGCGATCTGCTTGGCCAGGTCGGCATGCGTCTTCTCCAGTTTGGCTATCTTGCGGTCGAAGTTGGCCACGAGGTCGGCAGAGTCGTGCTGCAGGAAATATTCGGGGTAAGAATATCCGGTGCGCTGAGCCGCACAGGCATTGTTGTTGATCACATTGTCGCCAGCAAACTTCACTTGCAACTTACCGTCCTTCAGGCTGCAAGTGATGCGTGTGGTCTTGCCCTTCTGGATGAAGAAGCTGGACTCACCGCCACCCATGAAGACGCGGCCTGTGTAGAAGTCCTGCTCGCAGGGTTCATCATACACAGCGCGCCCCTTGGCATCGAAGGAGAGAAGCTTCAGGTCGGCCTTCTCACTACCCTTCACCATACGGATGAAATACGCATTCTTCTGCAAAGCGGTATCGGGTACGAGAATCTCACACATCTGGGCATGAAGACCCCCCACCCCCCTAAAGGGGGAGACAACACAAAGGAAAAGGAGGATGAAGGAAAGGATAATTCTATTCATTGCTTATCGAAATATTATATGTCACTAATACACTTTTTCAACAGTAAATCCCTCCTTGCGCAGGTCGCTCAGAAGGCCGGGGATGTCGCGGAAGGGGAAGATGTGGGCAAGGCCAACGACGACGAGGGTGGGCTGCTCGGTGAGGAGCGCGGGAAGCTGCTTCATCCAGGCAGGATTGCGATAGCGGAGACCCATGGACTCAGGGGTACTGCTATCGCTGATGAACTCCAGTACCTTGTCGGAGAGGCCCTTCTTGTAGTTCTCCGTGACGCTGGCATAGTGCTCAATGGTCTGCGGCAGCTTGCGACACTTGGCCAGGACGCTCTCCATCTGTACCAGGAGAGGGCGCGAGGCGTCCTGCACCAGATCACGGGCCTTGATGACCTGCGACATCACCATGATGGAGTCCTGAAGCGCTACGGGTTCGAGGAAGGCCAGCCGCTTGCCATCAGCCTTAGCCTTATGATGTAGGTAGTAATCGAGGATCTGATTGGGGTCGCTGAGATCCTCCTTCACACCCTTGCTCTGCAGCAAGACATCCATCGTATTGCTCAGAAGTACCGGATGCAGCATATTGATATCCAACGCATTGGCAGGTGTACCGGCAGGCAACAGAGAGAAGAGTGCGTCCTCTATCTCCTTCTTCTTCTCCGGGCCCAGCAGCATGGTATAGTTGCTGTCGATGGGTAGCTTCAACTGAGCCGTCAGCGCATTGACCTCCATCTGTGCCTTCTGCAAGCTCTCCATCAGTTGCTTAGCACGCTCAGACCCATCCTGAAGGCTCTGAAGACTGCCCTCGATGTCTGCCTCTATGCACAGACGCTTCACCGAGGCATAGATGTCATCAAACCCGGGTATCTGGTGCACGAACTCGCCCTTCACGATATGCATGCTACCCATCAAGTAGGAAGGGGAAGTCATGCCAGGTTTCGAAAGGCGAAAGAGGATGCCACCTTCTGTCTGAGCCATCAGCCCCCCTATCCCCCGAGAGGGAATAAGAAGGATGAAAAGTAATAATACACGTTTTAAATTATTCAATTTCAATAAATTCTTCATAACAACAAATAAATTAACCGCCACTGAGGGAGAGGGAAAAGGATAGAACCTTTTAGAAGAACAAGAATAGTAGCCACTACGAATGTTACGGAATTCTTACTCCCCCTCAGGGGAGGGGGGCTAGCCAATCATCAATGAGTTGCCTTGCTATGCTGGCTTTGCCGGGGATGGGAGGCAGATTGTCGCGGGTGAACCAGCCGCCACGGGTAAGTTCGGCCTTCTGGAGCTGGATGTCACCCTCCACATAGTCGGCGGTGAAACCTACCATGAGGCCACAGGGATAGGGCCAAGGTTGACTACCGAAGTACTTGATATTCTTGACCTTGATGTGCGTCTCCTCCCACAGTTCGCGCTCCACGCATTGCTCCAGTGTCTCGCCCGTCTCCACAAAACCGGCCACGAGGCCATAGTGGTTGCTGCGGAAGTTGCGAGCCTGCACCATGAGGATCTCCTCGGGCTGACCGGGCAACTGACGGGTGACACGCACGATAGTGGCTATGGCCAGAGGGGGCCAGAGCTCCTTGCCACATCCTTGACACTTCTTGCTGATGGGATCCTGCCACTTCATGGGCGCTCCACAGCAGCCACAGAACTTCGAGTTCTGGTCGAAATAGAGCAACTCTGCACACTTGCCCGCCAAGCGGTAGTCCTCGGCAGAGAGGATGTCGAAGGTGGAGCGTAGGGCCATCATCTGGAAGCCAGCCTGCACTACGGGGGCATCGAGACGGATGACTACGGCCTCTCCCCCCTGCCCCTCTCCCATAGAGAGGGGAATAGATACGGAAGCTGAACAAGGGGAATATGGGGATTCGAGAGGGATGCGTGTGACGACATTCCAGGGATTACAAGGGAAGGAGGGCGATTCTCCTTGTGGAACCGCCCCCTCCTCTGTCAGCAATAGGTCGCCTTGACAAAAGGCAAAATACTTATCCATACATTCCACTACATTCCTCACCTTTACCCCCTGTGAGAGGGGGTATAGAATGGGGATTTTTATATTTTAGAAATGTAACTACTCCTTCCCCTCGGGCAACTGAGGTCTTTAGAGAAGCCACCGGATGTGGCTTCGGCCTCACGAAGGGGAGACAATCCCCATTGTCGACGGAGGGCAAAAGGTGAGGGATAGGGGCTACAAGCCCAGGCTCTTCTTGATATCCTCTACCTTAGCCTTAGCCTTCTCTACCTCACCGGGGTAGCAGCAGGCACAGCCGATGGTGCCCTTCACCTCGCAGTAGAACTTGATCTTAGGCTCGGTACCTGAGGGACGAACGCTGATCTTGGTGCCGTCCTCGCAGAACCACTGCAGCACGTTGCTGGTGGTGGGCATGTCGAGCTTGCACTGGTTGCCCTCGCCATCGGTAGCCACGAGGCTCTGATAGTCCTTGGTGAGGACCACCTTGCTGCCGGCTATCTCCTTGGGAGCCTTGGCACCGCGGAAGTCCACCATCATCTGCTTGATCTCGTCGGCACCGGTCTTACCAGGCTTGGTGACATTGATGGTATGCTCGAAGCTGAAGCCGTACTCCTTGTAGATGTCCATCAAGAGGTCGTAGAGGGTCTTGCCCTGATCCTTTGCCCATGCAGCGATCTCGCAGATGAGACAGATAGAGGCTGGAGCATCCTTGTCGCGCACCTTGTCGTAGGGCAGGAAGCCGAAGCTCTCCTCACCACCACCGATGTACTTCTGCTTACCCTCGCTGATAGCGATCTCGCGGGCAATCCACTTGAAGCCGGTGTAGCAGTCGCGCAGCTCTACGCCTTCCTTCTTGGCCATCTCGGCGATAACCTCGGTGGTAACGATGGTCTTCACAAGGAAGTCGCTGGGGTTGAGGGTGCCCAGAGCCTTCTTATTCTTAATAATGTAGTAAACGAACATCATAGCGGTCTGGTTGCCGTTGATGATCTGCCACTCGCCCTGAGGATTGCGGCAAACGATGGCCAGACGGTCGGCATCAGGGTCGGTAGCAACTACGAGGTCGGCATTGAGCTTCGTACCGAGCTTCATACCGAGGGTCATAGCCTCAGAGTTCTCTGGGTTTGGAGAAACGACTGTTGGGAAGTTACCGTCGATTACCATCTGCTCAGGAACAACGTTGATGTTCTGGAAGCCCCAAGAGCGGAGGCAGAGAGGAACGAGAACGCGGCCTGTGCCGTGCATAGCCGAGTAAACGATGTTGAGATCCTTGTTGCGGAGGATGACATCCTGGTCAACCATACCCTCCTTAACTGCCTGCATATAGTCGAAGTCCATCTCACCACCGATGAT
>JAZLII010000110.1:0-3478 GCA_045617275.1 Bacteroidaceae bacterium | reverse complement strand
GTCCCATTCGTACGCTCAGGCCTTCCGTGGCAGCCTTGGCTATCCAGGGAGCATTGATGGTGTTGTCCTCTAGGAAGAGAGGATTCTCCTTACCACGCCAAAAGTCGGGACCGATGAAAACGACACAGTCGGTCATCGCATCCTGCAATGTCTTGGCTCTTGTTGAAAGAACGGTGTAGATACCCCCCACCTTGTTGCAAACTTCCCAGCTTGACTCGAAAATAAAATCTGGCTTCAGTTGTTGATTGTCCATCAAGATTATTGCACTGTTTTTGCCGTTCACTCCGGCATGTTGTATTACTATTCTCCTTAAAAACTATGCAAAGGTAGGACATTTTCTCATTAAAAAGTTAAATATTACTATATTTTAGGTGTAATCGCGTTGTTTATTGACCAAAATCAAGTACCTTTGCAATGGTATGCGGCATACAGGCCACAAGTCCTAAATACAAGACTATCATGAAGAAGTTACTACTTTGCGCCTCGCTTCTGGCCACCCTCTCTGCAGGGGCAGACGGCCCTTGGAAGCTGAACATGAAAACGGAAAAGTCCAAGATCAATCTGAAGCTCGACCTCTACGAAGAGTCCATCGAGGTACCGGGGATGGATGATTTTGGCCCGATGAACGGGTACATTTCCGGCAATATCTACGGTATCTGGGCCGTGACCAGTTGCAAGATCATAGACGACAAGCACGCACAGCTCCGCCTCAGCAACGACCTGGGCAGTGAGACACAAGAGGCACACCTCACGCTCGTCGGCGACAGCATCTGCAAGATGGAACTGAAGGGTACCGTCGTGGTGAAGCGTGTAGAAGGCAAGAAACTGGTGAAGATAGACTCTGTACAGGAGTTCAAAAAGACCAAATAAAAACACATCTTTGCTCTCTCAGGACAGCTTCATTCACCTAACAGGGAAAGCGGAAAGAGCGAACAAAAGAAGACAAAAAATCAACCGAAATACGGATGGGCAACGGACAACAGGACGTTGCCCATTTTTTATCATCACTTACTGCACCAACACACGCTTCTTGAAAGCCTCATAGGAGGTCTCCAAGCGAGCCAGTTCGAAGGGCTGAAGGGTAAGGGAGAAGGTGCCTCTCACCTCTTCCAGACCAAAGAATGCCTTAAAGAGAGAGGCAAGGTTGAACGACAGTCCGTCGCCTCGCTTGATGAGATAATAGGTGGTACGTACGAGTAGAGGCCGATTGTGCTCCACCGCCCTGAGCGAATGCAATAGCAGAAAGGCGCATGCAGGGGTGCAGACACGGAGCAAGACAGCGATGCGGTCCTCGGCAGGCTCTGGCATCATGACGTCCAGAAGATGGCGCGCCAGCATCACGTCGTCGGGCAGAGCGGGAAGCAAGGTCTGAAGCGTCTTGGTAGCATCAATCTTATTGACGGCCAGCAACTTCCAAAGTTCTTCTGCCTCACGCCTTTGCATCTCCCCCACCCTCAAAGTCACGGCTTTCAAGCCGGTCACAAGAAAGGCTTTGGAGTTATATTTATATAATAAGGTAAGCACCTGCCAGAAGTCTTCCGCCTCCATGCGAGGCATGAACTGCTCTCCCAACATATAGCCCGCCGTGCGAAACTGGGCATGGCTCAGACTGTCCAGATATGCGGGCAACAAAGACCATTGCCTCCCATCTGCGATCTGGCGCAAATGGGAGGCAACTATGGGATGATAATGCTTGTCGTTGATCACGCGTTAGAACTTAAATCCTAAGGTGCAGGTCATGGACTGACGGGAGAGGTTGGCTGTCACGGGATCCAACTTCATGCCAGCAAGATTTGGATTGTCCTGAGAGAACTGTGTACCGGCATCCGTGAACGAGCAGTCAAAGGGATAGAAGTCAGCCTTCTGAGCACGTGCCTTGTAGGCCAGGTCTACGTAGAATGCCTTGTGCTTCCATCCAAGACCCAGTGTGAGCGTGTTGGCAGCTCCCACCTTCATATAGCTGGTATGGGTAAGATAGTCCATGGCATAGCTGTCGAGACTATACTGGTCAAACTTCACATTGTCCTTGTAAGGGGAAGAGGTAAAGTTGTAGCCGATACGCAAGGCGACACTGCTGGTGGGCTTGTATTCGACACCGGCGCGCAAGGTATGCTGGAACTTCAGCGACTGCTTCGTCTGTCCGTTCATGGCCTTGTCGGGCTCGTTGTTGTACAGGCTTGCACCAAAATAGTCCACGTCTCTAGGATAGCCCATGCCCATCTTGCCGTAGTTGGCAAACTCGTAGTCTACATCCCATGCCAGGTAGTTGCCCACCGTGCTGGCCAGACTCAGGCGTCCCTTGACGGGGCTGTGCATGGCATACTCCAGATAGGACTCATCGAGCGAGCTCTTGTTGGACTGGAACTTCTCGCCGGTGACCTCGTCGGTGAGCTGGTTGAGCGTGCTTGAAGTGAGCTGATACCAGCTGGGAGTCTCCAGTGCCACACCGAAGCGGAAGGGACGCTCCTCAAAAGGACGTACGATCACACCGAACTTCATGTTCATGCCCCAGCCGTCTATCTGGTAGTTGTTGTAGAGCGAGTAGTCACCCTTTATCAACTCACCTTTTTCATTGACATAGTCATTCTGCTCAAAATAGTCGGACTCGGCACGATACTTCAGGCTCTCGAAACCTACACCAAAACCGAAATATACACGGTCATTGATGTTGCCACTGATATTGACGTCGAAGGCATTGAGGCCACCCCACTGGCTGTGGGTGAAGAAACCCTTCTGACCACCGAACTTGTTGTAATAACGTCCGATGACAGGCTTGCCCTTCTCATCGACCACCACGTTGCCCTCGGCATCTGTCTGATAGAGGGGAGTCAGGAAGTCATAGTAGGTAGCGGCACCGGCCAGATTGTAGTCTGTGTCATATCCGTCGCTGGCAAGCTCGGCCATCTGGTCCATCTGTGAGAGGCCCTTCAAGTTGGCGTTGTCGGCTATGAATGCGCCACCAAAGTTGAGCTTCTTCTGGAAGTTGAAACCCAGATTGAAAAAAGGCATCTTATCGGCCTCCGTACGCAGAGCGAGGACACCACCGAGCTGATCAAACGTACCACGGGCATTCTTGACATCAGCCACCTTCTCGCTGTTCCACTGGGCTCCTGCGGTAAAACCGAAGTCACTACGACGATAGAGGCCTATACCGGCAGGATTGCTTGTCATACAGCTGAGATCTGCTCCCAAGGCACCCATGGCACCACCCATACCCACATAGCGTGAGGTTCCATAGAGTTCGCCACCCGCATTGGCCAGGCGCTCGTTGAGGTATGTATCCTGAGCCTGAGCAGCCATAGCGCCTCCCAGGAGGCATGCAGTCAACAGTATCTTTTTCATATTCAAATTGCTTCTTTATTTCATCGTTAATATCCTATGCCCGATACGGAATCGAGCCTGTACTCATCACATCTCTCCCAAGGGAGAGCGGCTCGGAAGACTATCTGCCTCCACGACCACCGCCGCCACCGCCACG
>JAZLII010000109.1:0-17778 GCA_045617275.1 Bacteroidaceae bacterium | reverse complement strand
GAGGAGAACGCATACAAGCTGGGAGCTGTGAAGTACGTGACTTTGGACGTAACGAAGGAATACTACGAGAAGTCCCTGAAGTACATGGTCTTCGGCAATGTGCTCCGCAACAATTGCTACCCCATCTCCGTTAGCTCCGAGCGTATCTTCCAGGCTTTGGCCATAGCACGCTATGCCAAGGAGATTGGCGCCCATGCTATCGCTCATGGTTCTACTGGTGCCGGCAACGACCAGATTCGCTTCGACATGACCTTCCTCGTGATGTGTCCCGGTGTGGAGATCATCACCCTGACCCGCGACAAGAATCTCAGCCGTCAGGAAGAGGTGGACTACCTGAATGCCAACGGTTATTTTGCAGACTTCACCAAACTGAAGTACTCGTACAACGTAGGTATCTGGGGTACCAGCATCTGTGGTGGTGAGATATTGGACAGCAAGCAGGGTCTGCCCGAGACGGCATACCTGAAGCATGTCACCAAGGAGGGTCCTGAGGTGCTGAAGATCGGCTTTGAGAAGGGCGAGATATGCTCGGTGAACGGAGAGAAGTTCGACGACAAGATCAAGGCCATCCAGAAAGTGGAGGAGATCGGCGCTGCCTACGGTATCGGTCGTGACTGCCATGTGGGCGACACCATCATCGGCATCAAGGGTCGTGTAGGTTTTGAGGCAGCAGCTCCCATGCTTATCATCGGCGCTCACCGTTTCCTGGAGAAATACACCCTCTCCAAGTGGCAGCAGTACTGGAAGGAGCAGGTGGCCAACTGGTATGGCATGTTCCTGCACGAGAGCCAGTACCTGGAACCCGTCATGCCCGATATCGAGGCTATGCTCACCAGCAGCCAGCGCAATGTCACCGGTGAGGTGACCCTCGAGCTCCGTCCCCTCGGTTTCCAGACCATCGGCGTGGACAGCCCCAACGACCTTGTCAAGAACAAGCTTGGCGAATACGGTGAGACTGCCAAGGCATGGTCGTCAGAGGATGCCAAGGGCTTCATCAAGGTGACATCTACCGCATTAAGGGCATATTATCTTGCACATCCCGATGAGAAGCGTTAAGGTAGGTATATTGGGAGCAGCAGGCTACACGGGCGGTGAGTTGATCCGCCTCCTGCTGAACCACCCCGAGGTAGAGATCGTATTTGCCAACAGTGAGTCCAACGCTGGAAACAAGGTTTACAACGTACATGAAGGCCTTATCGGTGAGACAGAACTGGAGTTTACAGGTGAAATGCCATTTGACAAGGTGGATGTTGTGTTTTTCTGCTTTGGCCATGGCAAGAGCGAGGCGTTCCTCAAGGAGCATGAGATACCCGCCAGCGTGAAGATCATCGACCTGGCACAGGATTTCCGCATCAAGGGTGACCATGACTATGTCTATGGCCTGCCCGAGACACACCGCGAAGAGATCAAGAAGTGCCAGCATCTGGCCAATCCCGGTTGTTTTGCCACCTGCATTCAGTTGGGCTTGCTTCCTATGGCCAAGGCAGGGCTGCTGACACAGGATATCGCCGTCAATGCCATTACCGGTTCTACGGGTGCCGGTCAGAAGCCCGGTGCTACCACCCACTTCTCTTGGCGCAACAACAACTTCTCGACCTATAAACTCTTTACCCACCAGCACCTGCACGAAATCTGTCAGACGCTCAACGAACTGAGACCTGCCAAGGCACCTCGGGCGATCGACACGCTCAACGAAGGCTTCCCTGCAGAAAACTCTCCCCTCGGGGAGACGGAGGGGGCCTATACCGTCGACTTCATCCCCTACCGCGGTGACTTCACCCGTGGCATCTTCTGCACAGAGACCATCAAGCTCGACAAAGCCATGCCTGCCGAGGACATCGTTGCACTTTACAAGGACTACTACAAGGATGCGGCCTTCACGCACTACAGCGACAAGGCACTCGACCTCAAGCAAGTGGTCAACACCAACAAGGCACTGGTTCATGTTGACGTATTTGGCAGAAAAGTCGTTGTAACCAGTATGATCGACAACCTTCTGAAAGGCGCTGTAGGTCAGGCCGTACAGAATATGAACCTCATGTTTAATCTCGACGAGCGAACAGGATTAGGTCTTAAGGCAAGCGCATTCTAAGGCCTCTCCCCCAACCCCTCCCCCATAGGGAGGGGATTAGTTACAACCGACTGACAAGGGAAAGGTAGCGAGCATGTGTAAACAAAGGTAAAGACTGTATAAACATAAAAACAACTCAGTAGATACTCCTCCTACAAAACTATCTACTCCCCTCCCTATGGGGGAGGGGCTGGGGGAGAGGCTTATTATGAATCTTTTTGACGTATATCCCCTTTTTGACATCGCCATCGAGCGTGGACAGGGTTGCCATGTCTGGGATGACAAGGGACAAGAATATCTTGACCTTTACGGAGGTCATGCCGTGATCAGCGTGGGCCATGCCCATCCTCACTATGTAGAGGCTATCAGCAGCCAAGTAGCCAAACTCGGTTTTTACAGCAACTCTGTACAGAACCCCCTGCAGAAGGAATTGGCTTCCGCCCTGGGCAAAGCCTGTGGCTATGAGGACTATCAGCTCTTCCTCATCAACTCGGGTGCCGAAGCCAACGAGAATGCTCTCAAGCTGGCCAGTTTCTACAATGGTCGCACCCGCGTGTTGAGTGCAGAGAAGGCTTTCCACGGCCGTACATCGCTGGCCGTTGAGGCAACTGCCAACCCCAAGATCATCGCGCCGATCAACGCCAATGGTCATGTCACCTACCTGCCTATCAATGACATTGAGGCTTGGAAGGCAGAGATAGAGAAGGACGACGTGTGTGCCTGCATCATAGAGTGCATCCAAGGTGTGGGCGGTATCCGTATGATTGAGGCCGACTTCCTCCAGGCACTGAAAGAGATCTGCGAGGCACACAACACCGTGCTCATCTGCGATGAGATACAGTGTGGCTACGGCCGTTCGGGCAAGTTCTTCGCTCATCAGTGGCTCGACGTGAAGCCCGACATGATCACCGTGGCCAAGGGTATCTGCAATGGCTATCCTATGGGTGGTGTACTGATTTCCCCGAAGTTCACTCCCGTCTACGGTCAACTGGGTACCACCTTTGGCGGCAACCATCTGGGTTGTGCAGGAGCACTGGCCGTACTCGACATCATCGAGAGCGAAGGTCTGGTAGAGAATGCCAACAAGGTGGGCAGCTATCTGATAGAGACGCTTACCGCAGAGATGAAAGCCGACAACCTGCCCCACGTCATTGATGTTCGCGGTCGTGGACTGATGATCGGCATCGAGCTTGACATTCCCTACAAAGAGCCACGTACACGTCTTATCAAGGAGGAGCACTGCTTCACCGGTTGTGCCGGAACAAGTACCATCCGCCTCCTGCCTCCCCTCTGTCTCACGAAGGAGGAAGCTGACGATTTCGTTGCACGTTTTAAGAGAGTACTTTAGTCAGAAAACTAGACATCTCACCATTACTCAAACAACCTAAGTAGATTGTCCCCCACACCAACGTATCTACACCCCTCCCTTTTTGGGGAGGGGCCGGGGGAGAGGCTTTATGAAAATAGCAGTTATTGGTGCTGGCAACATGGGCGGTGCGCTCATCAAGGGTTGGGCGAAGGCCGCACGCGAGGGCAAGGCAGACTTGGACATCACACTCACAGCCCGTACACAGCAGACGCTGGACAAGTTCGCTGCACTCTATCCCGAGTTGCACACCTTATTAAATAATATAGAGGCGGTACAGGATGCTGACGTCGTGCTACTTGCCGTCAAGCCCTGGCTCATCGACAGTGTCCTCTGCGAGATGGGCGAAGCTCTCAAAGATAAGACCGTCATCAGCGTAGCAGCCAATGCACGCCACGAGCGTATCGACGTATATGCCATGCCCAACATCGCCGCAGAGTTTGGCCAAAGCATGACTTTTGTCGAGGAGACACCCGACGCAGAGGCTTTGCAAAGTGCAGTCAGTCTTTTCTCACTCGTGGGTCAACTGCAAGTGGTAGACCAGAAGCACATGGGAGCCGGTATGATGATGGCAGGATGTGGCATTGCCTACGTGATGCGCTTCCTTCGAGCCATGATGGAAGGTGGTGTGGAGATGGGATTCTATCCCAAGGATGCACAGCAGATAGCCATGCAGACCATGCAGGGTGCCATCACACTGCTTCAGGAGACCGGCCTGCACCCCGAGGTGGCCATTGACAAGGTGACCACCCCTGGCGGAGTGACCATCAAGGGACTCAACGAACTGGACCACGCCTCGTTCAACTCTGCCGTAATACGTTGTCTGAAGGCAGGACTCAAGTAGTGCTGACATGGCAGGCTATTGAATGTAAGGATACATTTCAGAGGTAAAAAGAGAAAAATGAAACGAATAGTTGTAAAGATAGGTAGCAACGTGCTCACCACCGATGCGGGCAAACTGGACATCACGCGCATGTCTGCCCTGGTGGACCAGATCGCATGGATGCGCCATCATGGATATGAGGTGATCGTGGTCACTTCCGGTGCAGTGGCCTGCGGACGACGCGAACTGCAAGTGGATCACCACCTGGACAGCGTGGAGCAGCGTCAGCTTTACTCCGCCATCGGACAAGTGAAACTGGTCAACCTCTACTACGACCTCTTCCGCGAGTACAATCTGCATATAGGTCAGGTGCTCACTATGAAGCAAAACTTCTTAAGTGAGGAAGAACTGAACAATATGCGTGCCTGCATGGAGGTCATGTTGCAAAATGGAGTCATCCCTGTAGTGAACGAGAACGATACCGTGTGCGTCACCGAGCTGATGTTTACCGACAACGACGAACTGTCCGGTCTGATCGCTAAAATGCTCAATGCAGACAAACTCATCCTCTTGAGCAACATCGACGGAGTCTTCACGGGCAATCCTGAGAATCCAGACTCACAGCTCATCCGCACGGTCAAGCCAGGCGAGTCGCTGGAACAATACATCCAGACGAGCAAGAGTACGATGGGACGTGGAGGAATGACTTCCAAGTACAACACAGCCCGGAGCATCTCCGAAGAGGGCATCCGTGTCATCATAGCCAACGGTGAGCGAGAGAACATCCTTGTCGACTTGCTCAACAATCCCGAAAACACCCCCCATACCGATTTCCTTGCCTCATGAAAGAGATATTTGAAAACGTAAAACGTGCAAGCCGCGAGTTGGCCCTCATCTCAGATGAGCGTAAAAACAAGGTGCTCCTGCAAGTGGCAGATGCCATCCTTGCACAGCAAGACAAACTGCTCGACGCCAATGCGAAGGATCTGGCCAAGATGGATACTGCCAATCCGCTCTATGACCGTCTTCAGCTTACTCCCAGTCGTCTGGAAGGCATAGCCTCCGATATGCAACATGTAGCAGAGCTCCCCACCCCATTAGGCCATATCACCTGCGACCATACGTTGGACAACGGACTGCACCTTCGTCGCATCTCCGTGCCCTTCGGTGTCATTGGCGTCATCTATGAGGCACGCCCCAATGTCAGCTTTGACGTATTCAGCCTTTGCTTGAAAAGTGGCAATGCCTGTGTACTCAAAGGAGGTAAGGATGCCGATGAGAGCAACCAGGCCATCGTGAGCCTCATCCACGACATCCTGAGACAAGAGGGCATCAACCCCGACGTGGTGGCCCTTCTTCCCGCCACCCATGAGGCTACGGCCGAGATGCTTGGAGCCGTGGGCTATATAGACCTCTGCATACCCCGTGGAGGCAAACGGCTGATAGAGTTTGTGCGCGACAATGCCCGCGTGCCTGTCATCGAGACAGGAGCCGGTGTAGTGCATGCTTATTTCGACAAAGACGGCGACTTGGAGATGGGTAAACGCATCATCTGCAATGCCAAGACACGTCGCGTCAGTGTATGCAATGCCCTCGACTGCCTCTTGGTCCACAAGGATCGCCTAAGCGACCTTCCCGAGCTGCTGGCCCCTATGGAGGGCAAGGTTACCTTCCACCAGCCAGAAGATGTAGCAGACTACGACTGGGACAAAGAGTGGATGTCGCATCATCTGAGCATACGCATCGTCGACTCACTCGATGAGGCATTGCTCCACATCCAGCAGCACGGCTCCGGACATTCGGAGTGCATCATCACCCAAGATCCCGAGGCTGCTCAGCGTTTCCGCAATGAAGTGGATGCTGCTTGTGTCTATGTCAATGCCCCCACCAGCTTTACCGATGGAGCACAGTTCGGTCTGGGAGCAGAGATTGGTATCAGCACGCAGAAACTCGGTCCTCGCGGCCCCATGGCCCTCAACGAGATGACCACCTACAAGTGGCTCATAGACGGAAATGGACAGATAAGAAAATAAATCAAACACACATTATACACGCACATTATACCCACACATATTTATGTTAGAAAAATTTCTTAAACAGACGAAATTTGAGAGCTATGAAGACTTCATGGCCCATTTCAAGGTCAATGTTCCGGAAGACTTCAACTTCGCCTACGACGTCGTTGACGCCTACGCAGAGACAGAACCGGAGAAGGAGGCTTTGCTGTGGACCAACGACAGAGGTGACGTCAAGCATATCAACTATGCCGAGTTCAAGGCACTTTCCGATCAGGTAGCCTCCTATTTGTTCAGCCTTGGCATCAAGCGTGGAGACAGCGTGATGCTCATCCTGAAGCGTCGTGTGGAATGGTGGATTACCATGGTGGCACTCCACAAGATTGGCGCAGTGGCCATCCCCGCTACTCACTTGCTCACCGATAAGGATATCATCTACCGTTGCCACGAGGCAGACATCAAGGCTATCATTGCTGTAGGCGATGTCGTCGTGCTTCGCAACGTCATCCGCGCACGTACCTATTGTCCCTCATTGGAACACTGCATCTCCATCGGCCCTGTCGTTCCCCAGAACTGGGAGAACTACTGGCAGGGAGCCATGATGGCACCCAAGTTCAAGAGTCAGAAGGGCCAGAATAAAGTCACCGACGACTTCCTGATGTACTTCACCAGTGGTACCAGTGGCGAACCCAAGATGGTGATGCACGACCACTCCTATCCTTTGGCCCACATCATGACGGCCAAATACTGGCACAACGTAGACGACACCTCCCTGCATCTCACCGTAGCCGATACAGGTTGGGGTAAGGCTGTATGGGGTAAGTTCTATGGTCAGATGATCTCCGGTGCCACCGTCTTCATCTATGACTTCGAGGGTCGCTTTGAGCCCGACAAGATGCTGAAGGTCATCCAAGACTTCAAGGTCACTTCTTTCTGCGCACCTCCCACAGTCTATCGCTTCATGATACGTGAGGACCTGTCACAGTACGACCTTTCCCATCTCCGCTACTGTACGACTGCTGGTGAGGCACTCAATCCCAATGTCTTCTTGGAGTGGAAAGAGAAGACCGGCATCATGATCTACGAGAGCTATGGACAGACCGAGACCACCATGGTACTGGGTACCTACCCCTTCGTGGAGCCCCATCCTGGAAGTATGGGCGTACCCAATCCACAGTTCCGTGTGGATGTGCTCGACGCCGACGGTCAGCCCTGTGCTGCAGGAGAGCATGGCCAGCTCGTCATCCGCACCGATAAGGGCAAACCATTGGGACTCTTCAAGGAATATCACAAGCAGGAAGCACTCACGCAGAAAAACCATCACGATGGTGTCTACTATACCGGTGATGTGGTGTATCGTGACGAGGAGGGCTACTTCTGGTTCGTCAGCCGTGCCGACGATGTCATCAAGAGTTCCGGCTATCGCATCGGTCCCTTCGAGGTGGAGAGTGCCTTGATGACTCACCCCGCCGTTGTGGAGTGTGCCATCACGGGTGTACCCGATGAGGTGCGCGGTATGGTGGTCAAAGCCACTATAGTCCTATCGACATCCTACATCGGTCAGGAAGGTCCCGAGCTTATCGCCGAACTGCAGGAGCATGTGAAGCGTGAGACTGCTCCCTACAAGTATCCTCGCGTCATCGAGTTTGTAGACGAACTGCCCAAGACCATCAGCGGCAAGATCAGAAGAGTAGAAATCAGAGAAAAGGATAATAAGTAGGCTTATGAAAAACTTTCTATATGCAAAAGACCTTGGCGACCTCAAGCAGGCTCTCGCCGAGGCACAGGAGATAAAGCAAGACCGCTTTAAGTACGTGGAACTGGGCAAGAACAAGACCGCTCTGCTCGTATTCTTCAACAACAGTCTTCGCACCCGTCTCTCCACCCAGAAGGCAGCGCTCAACCTGGGCATGAATGTCATCGTGCTCGATGTCAATGCCGGAGCTTGGAAACTGGAGACAGAGCGTGGTGTCATCATGGATGGCGACAAGAGCGAGCATCTGCTGGAAGCCATTCCCGTCATGGCAAGCTACTGCGACGTCATCGGTATCCGCAGTTTCGCCGGTCTGAAGGATCGTGACTACGACTATGCCGAGACCGTCTACAACCAGTTCGTGAAGTACAGTGGCAAGCCTGTCTTCGCCATGGAGACGGCCACCGTGCATCCTCTTCAGGCCTTTGCCGACCTCATCACTATCGATGAGCACAAGGAGACCAAGCGTCCCAAGGTGGTACTCACCTGGGCTCCCCACCCCAAGTCTCTTCCTCAGGCCGTTCCCAACAGTTTTGCAGAGTGGATGAATGCCGCTGATGTCGACTTCGTCATCACCCATCCCCAGGGCTACGAACTCGATCCCAAGTTTGCCGGCAATGCCCGCATCGAATACGACCAGAAGAAAGCCTTCGAGGGTGCCGACTTCATCTATGCCAAGAATTGGAGCTGCCCCGGTGTCACCCGTCCCGATCAGTATGGTCAGATCCTTGAGGACTATCACAACATGGCTCATTGGACAGTAGACGAAGAACACATGCGTTGGACCAACAATGCTCAGTTCATGCACTGCTTGCCCGTACGCCGCAACATGATCGTCAGCGACGACGTCATCGAGTCTCCCCGCTCCCTCGTCATTCCAGAGGCTGCCAATCGCGAGATCTCCGCAACCGTCGTTCTGAAGCGCATCCTGGAAAGTCTGTAATTGTGAGATTATAACTTCTGAAGAATACCAAGTCACAGTACATACGTCATCATACAAGGGAAAGGTGAGAGCCAACGGTTCTCACCTTTCTTTTGCTTGTCCCCTGTCTCTCCACCTTATTTGGACTGGGCATACAGGGATGTACTTTTTGTCCACTCAAGATAAACATATACAAAAAAATAGCGCCGATTTCGGATTGCTCCTACTCTCGACGCTCACCCACCATAGTGGTGCCACCAGGAATCGAACCGGGGACACAAGGATTTTCAGTCCTTTGCTCTACCAACTGAGCTATGGCACCGTGGTTTCTCGTTTGCGGTTGCAAAGGTACGCACAATTTTTCATTCCACCAAACATTCGCCCATATTTTTTTGATATTTTCCTCAAAAACCGGAAATCTTGCAGTTTTACCATGTCGTAGACAGCAGTTCGGAGCAAGAAAGGGTGCTAGTGTCGTACCTTATATACTATCTGCAAAAAGTACAACAGTCCCTATCTGGACTTGCATTTATTGGACAATTTATTGTATTTATTGGCCATTTGTCTAAAACGACACGCTTGAAAAGCATATTATGAAAAGACATTTTACTAAATTTGTATACCTTTGTGTTGGACAATCCCTATTATCATGAACAAATTCTTTACTTATTTCTTTATCTTCGTTTCCCTATTTGTTCCTTCTCAGCTGTCGGCTCAGGAGAAGATGATCTCCGAAGTCGCATTTGATCACGATGCCAACATAGAGACTTTTGGATTTGGGGCAGACATCAGCTGGCTGAGCCAGCAGGAAAGTTGGGGCACATACTACTGTAATCGAGCAGGCAAGAGAGCAGACCTGATGGACATCCTCAAGCAAGACTTTGGCATCAATGCTCTTCGATTCCGTGTCTGGGTAAACCCCGCCGGTGGATGGAGCGGAAAGAAGGATGTCATCGGCCTCTGTAAACGTGCTCATGCCAAAGGCTTCAAGATCATGATCAGCTTCCACTATAGCGACACATGGGCTGACTCTGGCAGCCAGACCATCCCCGCTCAGTGGACAGACCATAGTGCTGATGCCCTCGAGAAGAATGTCTACGACCATACTCGGGATGTACTGAGCGGACTGAAGGCCGAGGGTATCATCCCCGTCTGGGTCTCATTGGGCAACGAGACAAAGCAGGGCATGCTCTACGAGACTGGGCGTACCAACACGACAGAAGGCGTGAAGAACTTCGTGCGCTTCATCAATGCCGGGGCCAAAGCCGTAAAGGAGATCGATCCCAACATCATCACCATCATCCATCTCTCCAACGGTCACGATCAAGGCACTGCCCAGAAGATGTTCGACAATCTGGAAAAATATGGTGCCAACTATGACTGTCTCGGATTCTCCGCCTATCCCAAATGGTCCCATCTCGACATCACCACCGATGCGCAGATTGCCTCTGCCGTGAGCACCTACATCAACGTGTTTAAAAATCTGAAGTCTCGCTTCAAGAAGCCAGTCATGGTCATGGAGACCGGTCACTACGGAACAGAGCCCTACGACGCCAATCGATTCTTCGCAGAATTCATCAAAGCACTCATCAAAGATGGCGAGCTGGGCTGCTTCTACTGGGAGCCCGAAGCCTTCGACAACGGTGGCTACAATCTTGGCGCATGGAGTTCGGCTACACACCAAGGCACCATCGCCATGGATGCTTTCAAGGGCACCAAGTTCACAAAAGTAGAAAACTACTTCACCAAACGTATTTCGTTACTCGACGACAGACGGATCTACGAACCCACCGACACCGTAGAGATCAAGGTCTACGCAAAACCAAGCACCAATATCACGTCTCTCAGCAAAGTGGATTTCTATTTGGGTAAGAGCATCATGCAGACCTCAATCCCCAGTGGCACATCGATAAGCAGCTCATACACTTTCCAGACAGACAGCCTGCCCCCCGGAGCATACGCCTTCCATGCCATTGCTACCGACAGCCAAGGCAACACGGAGTCTACCGACACCATCCACTTCCTCAACGACATCGTCACAGTCTTTCAAGAGAATGCTGAAGGCTATGCAGGACTATCCGACGAAAGTGTCAAGATAGCCACCACCGTCAAGCGCTATACCGGTGATGGATATATTCCCGCCTCTAGCACTCGCAAGAGCTACGTTTACTGGGACGCATACTTCCCCGAGCCAGGTACCTACACCCTCTATGTCCGCTACCATTGTGACGAGAAGCGTTCCATGCAGTTTCATCTCAACGACAGCATCACCTTCTACGTGTCAGGCAACGCCAGCCCTGCGGGTCGTTGGTCCTATGGCACTAAGGCATTCGACGTGCCTGCAGCCGGACTTTACCATCTCTCCATGCAAGGAGGCACGGCCAAAGGATACCCCGACTTGGACTTCATCGCCATTGCTTCCCCTGAGGGTGTAGCCCTCGTAGGCTTTGCAAGCGATGCCGATGCCGTACAAACCATATCCAAGACCACCCGGGAAGGTCACGATGCCCAGCATCCATCGGCCATCTACGACCTTCAGGGGCGACTCGTCAGACAGTCTGCAAGCAACCTTCCCAAGGGACTATATATCTTGGATGGCAAGAAGGTCAACATCAAGTGATCTGAAACCAACAAACACCAACCTATAAACCAAAAGTACATGCACCTAAAGTATCTTTTTCTCATGCTCTTCGCACTGGTAAGCGGTGCGGCAAAAGCCCAGCCCATCACGGCTGGTGAGCACACGAGAGTGAATACCGTCTATGGCCCCATCGAAGGCTATCAGGATGGCAGTATCTTCACATTCAAAGGCATCAAGTATGCCAAGGCCGAGCGTTTCATGCCTCCCCAGAAGCCCGACAAGTTCGACCGTCTGCAGCAATGCAAGCTCTACGGTCCCCAGGCTCCTCAAAGCGAGAGTCTTCGATGGAATGCCAACAACCAGACCGACTACGCCTTCGGCAACCAGTTTGTGCTCGAACCCATGGACGAGCGTGGATGTCTGGTGCTCAACGTCTGGACTCCCAGCATCAACGACAACAAGCGTCGCCCCGTCTTCGTCTGGATCCACGGTGGTGGTTATGCCACAGGTTCCGGGCACGACCTTCCCTGCTACGAAGGAAGAGCCTTGGCTGAAGCTGGCGACATCGTGGTAGTCAACATCAACCATCGTCTCAACATCCTTGGCTTTGCCGACATGTCTGGCTTGGGTGGCAAGTACGCCCAGTCTGTCAACCTTGGCATGCAGGACATCGTAAAATCTCTGGAATGGATTCGCGACAACATCTCTCTCTTCGGAGGTGATCCCTCCAACGTCACCATAGCCGGCCAGTCTGGTGGTGGCGGCAAGGTGTCCACCCTGCTTGCCATGCCCAGTGCCAAGGGGCTCTTCAAGCGTGCCATCGTGCAGAGCGGATCCACCATCCGCCAGGGCGACGCACAGGCTTCTCGCAAGTTTGGCATTGCCTTGGCAGAAGAACTGGGCCTCCCCACGAACGAGACTGCCGACTTCAGCAAGTTCACCTACGAGCAGCTCAACGATGCAGCCAACCGTGTCTCACGCAAGGGTATCCGTGCCGGTTTCTCACCCGTAGTGGATGGCACCATCCTGCCTCAGCATCCTTTCGCTCCCGCCTCCGAACTCAGTCGTGATGTACCCATGCTCATCGGTACCAACTTCAACGAGTTCACCTTCGACATTGGTCGCGACATGAGTGAAGAGGAGGCAGTCAAGTCCGTCAAAGGTCGTATGGGCGAGGAAAACGGGCAGAAATTCGTAGATGCCTTCCACAAGGCCTTTCCCGACGCACCTGCCAAGGCTATGACCTATGTCGATACCGGTTTCCGTGCCAGTGCCGTACAGCAGGCCACAGCCAAGAGCCAGCAGGGTGGTGCTCCCGCCTACCTTTACCTCTTCACCTGGGCTCCCACGAGCAATGTCCTCGGAGCATCTCACGGTATGGAGCTGCCCTTCATGCTCCACAATGTCAGCCTGCAGCGCGAGATGACTGGTGCATCTGCCGAGGCTTACAAGTTTGAGCAGGTCATCAGCAGCATCTGGCTCTCTTTCATCAAGACCGGCAATCCCAACGTCAAGGGTCTGCCCAAGTGGGAACCCTACAATGAACAGACCGGCGTCACCATGGTGCTCGACAACAAGTGCCGTGCCGTGCAGCATCTCGATGATGACTTGATGAAATTCGCACGTCCCATCTGGTAGGGCAGCCCCATATCCATCTAAAGAACAACCGAAGCATAGAGTTAAATGTACTGTTACCGCAAGCACTCTGCCCATGGGCTCCTCTTGCTCATCCTTTTGTTCTGCACAGGCTTCCAAACGATGTGCCGGGCACAGGATTTTACCATTCGTCAGAAATCTTTGTTGCGTGTCTTCATAGCCTCCACGGAGCGCCCCGTCGCTCTGACTGCCCTGGAGATGTTTGAGGAAGATGTGCAGCGGGTACTTTCTTGTCAAGTCAAGAAAGTAAGCAAGGACAAGCAGGCAGACCTCATAGTCAGAAAAGACACACTCCTGCCTCGCGAAGGATTTACGCTCGATGTGCATCAAGGCAAGCTTCATATCACGGGAGCAGATGCACACGGTATGGCTTATGGTCTGCTTGAAGTGTCACGCCTGATGGGCGTGAGTCCTTGGGAGTACTGGGCAGACTGCACCCCACAGCCTCGCCAGTCTTTCTCGCTCCCCGAAGGCTTTCACGACGAGCAGCATCCGGCTGTGGCATATCGTGGCATATTCATCAACGACGAGGACTGGGGGCTCAACCCTTGGGCCACCCATCAGGAACCCGATGCATGGACTCTTCGAAAGGGGCGTATAAAGGGTGCCATCGGTCCCAAGGTCAATGAGCGCATCTTCCAACTCTTGCTCCGTCTGCGTGCCAACTACTACTGGCCTGCCATGCATGAGTGTTCTCAGCCGTTCTTTACCATCCCCGGCAATCGGGAAGTAGCCGAACGCTATGGGATATACATCGGTGGCAGCCACTGCGAACCCATGGGTACCTCACCTGCCGCAGAGTGGGAACTGAGCGGTCAGGGCGACTACAACTATGTGACCAACCGAGAGTCGGTGAAGCAGTTCTGGCAGAAGCGCCTTAAGGAGGTGGGTGGCCAAGAGATGGTCTATACCATCGGTATGCGTGGCGTGCACGACGGTTTGATGCAAGGCGTGAAGACCAAGGAGGAAAAACTGCACTACCTGCAGATGGTCATCGACGACCAGCGAGAGATGCTCAAGACTGTCAACGAAGACGTGACACGTGTGCCACAGGTCTTCGTACCATACAAGGAGGTGCTGGAGATCTATCAGTCCGGCCTCAAGGTGCCCGATGATGTGACCCTCATGTGGACGGACGACAACTACGGTTACATCCGCCACTTTCCCGATGCTGTGGAGCGAAGTCGCAAGGGTGGCAACGGAGTCTACTATCACGCCAGCTATTGGGGGCGTCCACACGACTACCTCTGGCTCAACTCTCTTTCTCCCACCCTGCTTGAGGCTCAGATGCTTGAGGCATATCAGCGCGGCATCAGACAGATGTGGATACTCAATGTGGGCGACATCAAGCCCGCAGAGTACCAGACTGAGCTATTCATGCAACTCGCTTGGACGGGCTTGCCACAGCACGAATACCTGAAGCATTTTGCCGAACGCGAGTTTGGCAAAGAGCATGCACAGAAGATAGGCAAAGTGCTGGCCACTTACTTTCGCCTCTCTGCCGAGATGAAACCCGAACACATGGGTGGCACACGCACAGAGGAGTCGGACAAGACGTACTGGAACAAGATACATCCCATACCCGGAGACTGGACCACCCTGCGTATCGCACAGCGCATTGCAGACTATCAGACCATATCCGATGATGCAGAGAAGCTCTACGCCATCCTGCCTGCAGACAAGCGAGATGCCTTCTTCCAACTGGTGAAGTATCCCGTACAGGGGGCAGCACAGATGAACTTCAAATTCCTCTGCCCCGACCGTTGCAATGCCGCCTACGACAGCATACAGGCCCTTACACATCTTTATAATAAGGTATGTGCAAACGGCAAATGGGATGGTATCATGGATGCCTCTCCCCGTCGTCTGCCGGTTTTCGACCGTATAGATCCCAACATCTTGCCCAGCTACCCTGAGCAGTCTGCCTGGCAGGCACTGGAGAGTGGCAGTACAGCCTCATCCTTCCGCCTCGTCACTCCCGCTTCCGTCGACTCTGTCACCCTTCGCATCGATCTCGTGCCCAACCACCCCTTTGAAGGGGGCCGTCTGGCATTTGCCCTCTCTCTTGACGGGAAACGCACCCAAGAGATAGAGTTTCAGACCTACGACCGCAGTGAGGAGTGGAAGCAAAACGTGCTGCGAGGCTATGCCACACGTATCGTCACTCTTCCCGTAGACCCCTCCCGACAGACCCACACGGTGGAGTTCATTCCCACCACCCCAGGCACGCAGCTCTATGGTCCCCGAAGTATATATTACTCGGATAAATAAAAATGAGTTCGCTCGGAAAACTGCAAATAAATTTAACCTTTGGTTGAATTTTGGCGGCGCCTCAGCATAGAAAGCAAGCTTTTTCTGCATTCGGCTTGCACAAAATTTGCGTTTTCGCTCTGGCCCATTCGTACTTTGACCTACGGTCGAAGGTACTCTCGCTCGGAAAACTGCAAATAAATTTGCGTTTTCGCTCGCTTATTCGTACCTTTGCAGTCGCAAAAAAGATTTTGCATTCGGATAGTAGCGCAGTTGGTAGCGTACCACGTTCGGGACGTGGGGGTCGGGAGTTCGAGTCTCCTCTATCCGACGAAGCACAAGACTTACATGCAGAGCCACCACTCTTATGTAAGTCTTTTTGCTTTTCTACCAGTCGTATAGCCAAGAAAAACACGAATAGAGTATACGCCATATCATATTTTTTTGTAACTTTGCAATAAGTGAACTATTTACATTCATTCAGCATATCGAACGCGTTTACCATTAACCAAAACACATAACATCATGAAGATTACCAAGCACATACTCCTTACCATGCTGTTGTCTTTGGCAACCTCACAAGCCATGGCCAATCATCCAGACTCCGTCTACGTGCGTCCCGACGTCAAAAACGGCACACGCGACATGCAGGTGGCCTACTCCATCGACCAGAAGCACTGGACCCACGTGGACTGCAACCTCTTCGAGAGTGACTACGGACCATGGGGTAGCGAGAAGAAACTCTACTACCCTGTGCTGCGCTACGACGGCAAGACTTTCCATGCCAGCTTCATCCCCAACCCCAAGCATCCACAGGTGGCCGTGACACGCTCGGACGACTTCGCCTTATGGAAGCCTCAGGACTATCCCACCCTCGGGGAGGCCGAATACAAGCAATTGCTGGAGAAGCAGAAGACAGCCGCAGAGAGCAACGTCATACGCATACCTTACGAAGCCCTCCAAAACCTTCTGACCAAAGAGCGTCAGGCCAAGCTGAACCGACAGTTGGAGGCTATACGCTACATGGAGGAGGGCAAGGTCATAGAGACTGGAGTCGAGAGCATCAAAGCCAAGTTGTCCATCGACTGGAACGACAAGAAGAGCATCTCACCCGACCTGATGGGTATCTTCTTCGAGGATATCAGTTATGCGGCCGATGGCGGACTGTATGCCGAACTGGTACAAAACCGTGATTTTGAATACACTGCCGACGACCATGGGGGTTGGAATGCTAAGACCGCATGGCGTCTGGAAGGCGAAGGCACAGAGTGGACCATCGGCACCGACAATCCCATACATGCCAACAATGCACACTACTCCATCCTGACCACCACCCAGACGGGAGCCCGACTCATCAACGAGGGTTGGGACGGCATTGCCTTGAAGGCTCGTGCCAAGTACCATTTGTCGCTCTTCCTAAAGGGTGCCGGTTCGCTGAAGGTCAGCCTCATCGAGGGTGGCAAGACCGTGGCACAGACCACCGTAAAGGCCACCAGTGCTTGGAAGCAATGCAAGGCAGTGCTTACGGCATCGGTCGATGCCACCAAAGCCCAGCTGGTGATAGAGCCTCTGCAGAAGGGTACCGTCATGGTCGACTTTGTCTCGCTCTTCCCCCAAGACACCTACAAGGGACATCCCAATGGTCTGCGTCGCGATCTGGCAGAAGTGATAGCCGACCTTCACCCTCGTTTCGTACGTTTCCCCGGAGGATGTGCCTCTCACGGACAGGGTATGGACAACATCTACCATTGGCAAGCCACGGTAGGCGAACTTTGGGAGCGCCAGGGCGACATGAACATCTGGAACTACCACCAGACACGCGGTCTGGGTTTCTACGAGTACTTCCAGTTCTGTGAGGATATGGGTGCCGAGGCACTGCCTGTATTGGCAGCCGGAGTACCTTGCCAGAACTCTTGGAAGGGTGGCAACGGTCAGCAGGGTGGTCTTCCCTTTGAGAAGGACCTGAAGGGCAAACCTTCACCCTACAAATACATGGGCAAGGACCTCACGATGGAGAGTTACCTGCAGGAGTTGCTCGACCTCATCGAGTGGGCCAACGGTGACCCCAAGACTTCCAAGCTGGCTCAGATCAGAGCCAAGGCCGGCCATCCCAAGCCCTTCAACATGAAGTATCTGGGTATCGGCAACGAGGACCTCATCAGCGACTGTTTCTTGGAGCGCTATCGTTTCCTCATCGAGGGCATCAAGGGCGTTCATCCCGAGATCACCATCGTGGGTACAGTCGGTCCCTTCTGGGAGGGTAGCGACTACGAATACGGATGGAAGGAAGCCAAGGAGCGCAACATCGAGATTGTCGACGAGCACTACTACAACACGCCCG
>JAZLII010000108.1:0-7468 GCA_045617275.1 Bacteroidaceae bacterium | reverse complement strand
CTTCGAGCGAACTACTTTTGTCCCGTAGGCAAAAGTCTCGCAAGCTCGCCGAGCGGAGCGATGAGCGTTGATAATTATATATTTTCGTTCATTTTTGTTCAATTTTGTTCCATATCACATCGTTATACAAGCCACTAATTTAAACAAAAATTGATGAAACGAACATTTTCATTCCTCATACTTGCAGCGCTGGCCCTTGTGGCTGGCGCTCAAGGTATAGTGGTCGGGGTCATCGACATGGGCTTTGACTACACCCACCCTGCCTTCCGCACCGACGATGGTAAGCTCCTGATATCGCGTGTGTGGGAACAGGGAACGGACCGCACTCACCCTGCCGCGTATGACTACGGCTACGAGATGACTACCCAAGAGGATATCCTTGCAGCCTGTGCCGACGACCAGACGCAGAGCCATGGTTCGCACGTGGCAGCACGCGCCTTGCAGTTTGCCGGCAAGCAGGAGGGCACCGAACTGGTATTGGTGTCCAAAGGACCGGCACGTGTGGACGAGAAGCGTCTGCGCGATGCCATCAACTACATCTTCGACTATGCAGAAGAGGTGGGCAAACCGTGTGTCATCAACATGTCGCTCGGTTCGCACAATGGTCCACACGACGGCACATCGGCATTCGATGCGTTCATCAACAGCACCGTTGGCCCTGGTCGCATCATCTGCGCCTCGGCAGGCAACAATGGCATCAGCACGGGTCATCTGGAGACCAGCGGAGAGACATTGAATACGTTCATCATCTTCCGTTCGTCCGACAACACCACTGGTACGGTCGACATCTGGGGCTCTCCAGACATGCAGTACAGCGTGCAGCTCAGCGCCATACAGTATGAGAATGGCAACGTCTCCTCTCAGAGCGAGGTGCTCGTGGCTGGCCTGATGACCGAAGGAGAAGACGGGAAGGACTACACCTGGGCTCCCACTACGGGCCGACTGAAGGGTACCTTCAAGATGCACTCCGAGGTGGATGAGCGCAACGGCAAGACGCACACCCTGCTATCCATCGACCTGACCAGCGCCGCCATGAAGTACGAACTGGCTCTCACCATCACGCCACTCTCAGAGGGCACCATACATGCCTGGAGCGATGAGATCACACTTACCTTCCACGACCACGAAAGGGAGGGATTTGTCAAGGGAGACAATCGATACAGCATCACAGAACTGGGTGGTACGGCCGACCGCATCATCAGCGTAGGTGCCATCAAGGAAGATGGAACTGTGGCTGACTTCTGCAGCCGTGGCCCTCGCCTCGACGGAGCTGTCAAGCCCAACGTCTATGCTTACGGAGAGAATATCGAGAGCGCGCTCAACAGCTATGACCTCTACCAGTCCTCCTACCCCTACACGCAGACCCTCATGCACGATGGCCGTGAGTACCACATGGGCAAGATGTCGGGTACCAGCATGGCATCGCCCATGGTGACAGGCATCGTAGCCTCTTGGCTCCGCCTCCATCCTCTCCTCACCCCCGAAGACGCTATGGCTCTGATGGACCCCAACAGCTGTATCGACCCCAACGCCGGCCTCCAAGACGCCATCATCTCCCCCAACATCGCGTCCTCCTCTTCTTCCTCCTCCCTCTACGATCTCTCAGGACGTCGCGTACAAAAAGTCTCTATGCCTGGCCTGTACATCAAGCAAGGGCGTATCATCAACGTAAGATAACGCAGACTCAACCCTTCTTACTCAGCTCGTCCAAAAGCGAAACTTGAGAAATATATAAGCAAACAAAAATTCCTCTGCCCAAGCTGGACAGAGGAATTTACTTTATGATAGAGTCCGTGTAGTGGAGGAATTAATCCTCACCCCACATATCCCAGTCGTTTTTAGCTTCCTTAGCGTAGGTCACATCGTCTGAGTTGAAGTCCTTTCCCAATTCGGGTGAAGCGGCCATAATGGTATGAGCAACGACAGCCTCTACACTGACTTCGGGAGCAATATATGTTTTCTTCATAATTTTAAAATGCTTTAAATATTTGTCAATAAACTATTTACCGAAGTCAGATTACTTGCGGATGTTTTTACGGCCGTTGGTGATCACCATACCCTTGTATGAAGCGTTGACACGCTGACCATTGAGGTTGTATACAGTCTTGCTCTCAGCCTTGTTGCTAACGCCAGCGATACCTGTCGTGTCGGCACCGAACTTAAAGCCCTTGACTGCTGCAGCATGGTCGGCTACAAGATAAGCCTTGCCAGCCACGATGTCGAATGCAGCACCGTCAGCAGCACCCCACCAGAAACCGAACTCGGTACCATTGTGCATGGTCAGACGGTAGAAGTCCATACCGTAGTCCATATCACCCATATCCTCTGCAGTAATACCGCCAGGGATGCAGGTGGGACGAAGAGCGTTTTCTTCTCCAAGCAGAGTGACAATGTCATCAAGCTTCTCCTCGTCGATCTCAATTTCGACTTCATACTCACCACCTTCTGCGGCGCTAACCAGCAAACCGGTATAAGGAGCCACGAGATCACCCGTCTGATAAGGTACCAAGGTCAACTTGTCACCTTCAACCTTAACCTCGCACACAGTCAGTTCAGCGGGAACATAGAAGGCGTTCTTGCTGCTGAAGGTTGAGTAGCACTTCTCACCATCGGTACAAGCTGCTGCAATGGTGACGGTCTCAGTAGTCTTGTCACCAGCAGGAGCAGTGTAAGTGAGACCTGACCAGAAGCTCTCGTCCTCGCTGTAGAGTGCATAATTCATACCATCCCAATCTACACCATTCAGGGTACCAGTTACGGTGCCACCAGTTACCCAGCCGAGATCGGAAGCAGGAGCAAGAAGAGTGACACCACTATTTTGAAGCATTACCATATATGCGCCTGACACAGGATTTACCTGAGCAAGAGCTACAACATCATCAATTGTCACATTGACAAGGGCGTTATCCAGTTCTGCATCTATCAGTTCATCAAGAGAAGCAAATGTAACAACAGGACGCTTGAAGGTAACGGTGATGTTTACATCGTGTGCAGGCATGACGTAGGCATTGATTTCTTCATTAAATTCGATAATATCACCAGTCACAGCGTCTGCTACGACAATCGATGCAAGCTCATAGCCATCAGCAGCTGTAGGCACTACACGGAAGCTTTTACCCTCAGAAACCTTATTGTCTTGCACACCGGGCAACGAAACAGTACCATTGCCGATGATGGTAGTATGGATAGCATGGCGGAGCTTAGCAAACATAGCCGTCACAGAAACATTGGATGCAGGCATTACGAAAGTGTTACCATTGAACTGATTAACGTCGTCGGAACTCCATACCAAGAATTCATAGCCCTCTTTGGGAGTGGCGGTAAGTGTTACCACGTCGCCCTTCTTGGCAGTGGTCATGTCGGCAGAAGCTGTACCGAGAGGATTCTTTTCATCGTCAGCGTTGGCCGAAACAGAGATACTATAATACTTAGCCGCAAATGTGGTGGAAACGGTAACATCGGATGCGGGCATGGTGAACTTATTGTCAACAACCTCAACAGCCTCACCAGTGGTATTGTTGATCACGGTAACTGCAGCATTCTTGTACTCATAGCCCGTAGCAGCCTTAGGAGTAAGAGTGATCACAGTACCTTCGGTAGCCTTCTTGATGTCTGCCTCTACAGTACCACCTACCATAGCTTCATCCTGAAGTACGCTGTACTTGGTCTCAACAGCTTCACCAGTAGAAACGAGAGTGAAATCGATCTTAGAGATCCATAAATCACGAGCAACCATTGCATAAATAGTTATCGAAGGTACACCCGATACAGAAGCATAAGTACCCTGTGAACCATCCTCAGAAAGAGTATAAGTTCCACCTTCAGACCACTCGGGATTTCCGGCTGTTGATGAACCATTGTAATAATACGGAGTAGCTGTTGAACTGGATGGAACGTACTTAAAATAATGGAATACAACATTTGTAAAAGCATACCCATCAGGAGCAGTCATAGTAAACGAGCAACCACTGCCCAACCACATGAAAGGCTTTCCTTCAGTGTTGTTGTAAGTAGCAGTTGAGTATCGCAGAGTGGGGAAATACTGACTTCCGTTTGATTTTGACGTACCAGATGGACTTGTGAATTTCCTATCCCCACTGAATGATATACCATTCCATTCCTTGTCACTTAAATTACACCCAGCAGTTTTTCCTGCAGTCGTGATGTTGGGATAAACGTTTTCGCCATTGGTAGAAGTACCAATCGTCATGTTCCAAGGATTCGTGGTGAAATCCAGTGTGCTCTCAAGGTCAATGGCACTTGCATTGACACTTATGCCCAACAGCATCAGGCATAGGAGCAAAAAGTTTGTTAAGCTTTTCATCGTTTTGATTTGTAATTGAGTAGGATTATTATATGTAAAATGTTATTATTATCCTGATTAGTCTAATAGTTTTCTTCGTCAAGTCTAAACCTAACTTTTCGTATAAATTTTGTTATCCTATAGCCTATCTTCTTATTGCTTATAGCAATAATGTTATAAGTTTTACTACAAAGTACGGAAAAATTGTTCTAAAATTATCTTTTTATTACTGACAAGCTCCTCATGTCGTATATTTTTTTGATATATGTCAAGATAATTTTTACTAATACATACCAATAATATGAAATACGCCTAAGTAAGTATGATGCAGTCATATAGGCATAAAAAAATCCACCCTCCTGTATGGGAGGATGGATGTATGAGGGAAGTGTAGTCGTAAGGAAGCAGTTGCCAGGTATTGGCTCGGCTCAGCTACTTCCAGAGGATGACTTACTTCACATATTTCTTACCATTGCGGATGACGATGCCCTGACGCTGCTGGCCCTGTACCTTGCGACCCTGGAGATCGAAGGTGGGAGCGTTCTGGCTCTCTGCTACCTTAGTCACAGCAGTTGCATCCATAACCTTTGCCTGTGCCTCGGGCTCGGTGGTCTGCTCACCATTGGGACGGTGGAAACCGAAGGGACGATAAGCGAACATAGGACGGCCGAAGTGACGATGACCCATCATGGGACGATGACCCATCATGGGGCCGTGACCTCTCATGGGGCCGTGACCGAACTTAGGACCATGATGCTTCAGTGAGTCCATCTTGTGTCCGAAGTTGGGATGAGCAGCCTTCAGTGAGTCCATCTTGGCAGCAATCTCGGGATGAGCAGCACGGAGCGAATCCATCTTCTGCTTCATGGCCTCGCGATGGGCTTCCATCTTAGCCTGATGAACAGCCTTCAGAGAGTCCATCTTAGCCTTCATAGCATCGCGATGTGCCTTCATCTTCTCAGCATCGGGCTTATGAGCAGCTCTCAACGAGTCCCACTTTGCCTGATCGAAACCCTTACGCTGACCGGGACGCTGTGCACCCCACTGAGGACGTTCACCCTTCTGACCCTTACCGAAGCCAAAGCCACGGTGCTCAGTGTTGGGCTTACCCTTGCCGTTGTCAGTCTTTTCCTTGCGGTCAGCCATGGTGGTCTGACACATTGCCAATGCCATCACGAGCATAAGCATCTTCACTGCAATCTTCTTCATACTTACTTAATGATATTGTTTTGGTAGGTTGTATATTTGCTAAAACTCAGTATTTTTTTCGTATTCGTACATTTATATGATGCACGAAAGTGGCTAAAGTTTAAATTACAGCGAAAAAAAAGGGTACCTGCGAAAATAGTGTAAACCTCATTATAACCAAAAATCAACAAAAATGAACAAAAAACAGAATCGTTAACCAAATTAGTAGTATATACTATACTTTTCTAATATAGAATTCTTGTTGATTTTTGTTGATTTTTGGTTTCAGACAAATCTATTCACACGAAACCCGCAAGAACCAAAAAGAGGAACCCAGCATCGTGCCAGGTTCCTCTTATATTGGTTTCGCTTACGCTCAAGGTTGAGCGATGAGCGTTGAGAACGTCGAGTGTATTACTTCACGCGCTGACCAGCGGTGGTGTAGGTCTTGCCGTTCTTCACGATGACAACCTTGCCACCCTTCATGTACTTGCCGTCAGCAGCACCCTGCTTGATGGCGTCGATGCCATCGGCAACAGAGCCGCTCTGAGGAGCTGCAGCGCCATTGAACTCATAGGTGTAGGTAGCGATCTCAGCGGGCTCTCCGTTGACCTCAGCATATACGGTCACGGTGAGCTGGTACTTGGTGCCGCCATAGAAATAGATGGGAGCGTCGAAGGCTGCGTATGAGTCGCGGGTCATCTCGATCTCGCCTACTGCGAGCTCCTTGCCTACGCTCCAGAAGGTGCCCTCTTCGTCCTGACCCATCTTCATCTCGTTGAGCATGAAGCTTACGCCGATGGCCTGGGGACAGTTGGCAATCTCCACGCGCAGACCCTCTGCCACCTCAGCGCTTACGGCTGCATGGCCATTGAGTGCGGTGTCGATGCTACCCACCACGCCGGAGAAGAGCGAGGGCACTACGGCCATCTCACCTACGGGCTCGGGCTCCTCTGCTGCCTCTACCTTGAAGGTGCAAGACATCTCTGCATTGTCAGCACCGCCGTTGACGATGAACATGCCAGCGGGGAGAACCAGGGTGTACTCACCGGCTGCGAGCTCCTCGTTCAGGCTGATGACGATCAGGTTGAGAGGATCGAAGAATCCACCGGTGGTGTTGTCTGTATAGTAGTCGGCTACCTCGATCTTGCTCTCGCCCTTCAGGATGTAGGGCTTAGCCACGTAGTTGTCGCCCAGGTCGGTACCCTCGGGGAAGACTACCTTGATCTCCTTGCCCTCTACTGCTATCTCTGCCTCGAGAGGCTCAGCGGGAACGGGCTTGACAGCGAAGCTGAGGGTAGAGAGTGCCTCACCCTCGAAGGTGTTCTCGTAGATGGGCATCCAGGTCTCCTCGTCCATGCCTACCACCTCGCCGAAGCCGATCTTGGTGATGACGATGGTGTAGAGCTCGTCGGCAGTGTAGCGTGAGATGTTGACGTCGACGCCGTCCTCAAAGTCGGTGAAGCCGAAGATGGGATCCTGTGTGCCGTCCTTGCCGTATACCATACCCTCTACGTAGAGGTCGTCGTTGATATCCATACCCTCGGGCAGAGCCACGCTGATGTGGATGGACTTCTGCTCGGCCAGGTCTACCTCAGCACCTTCCTCCACGTCGTAGCTGATCTCGGGGCATACCACCTCCTCGATGTCGGCCTCCTTGACGAGGTAGATCTCGGTGACGGTCACCTTGGTGTTCCAGGCAGAGGCCTTGATACCGTTGAGGTGAGCGAAGCCCTTGTCGGCTACCCACTTCTTCAGGTCTACGACACCGGTCTTAGAGCCGTCAGCGTTCTGGGTGAGGGTGTAGTACTCGGTGTTGCTCTTCTCAGATACCATGGGCTGGTTGTTGCCGTCCACCTTGTTGAAGAAGATACGGGGCATGTCGGTGGTGTAGGTCACCACGAGCTTAGAGTAGGCAGAGAGGTCTGCATAGTGGGTCTCGGGCAGAGAGGTGTCGCCGTAGGGGCAGTCGGTCTC
>JAZLII010000107.1:0-15540 GCA_045617275.1 Bacteroidaceae bacterium | reverse complement strand
GGGAGACATACCGATGTAGAACTCCTTCTTTTCGCCAAACTTCTTGGCAATCAGTTCGCGGGTGGCCTCACTGATGGGCTTCAAACCCTCGATGAAGAGACCTGTGATGCGGGGAATCAGTTCCATGACAGCACCCATCTTGATACCCAGACCCAAGATAGAGGGAATCTTGTCCACTATCTCGCTCCAGCTCTGGCAAGCCAGGCAGCCGATGGCACAACCTACGAGGATACCCAGGAAGAGAGGATCGCCCAGCAGGCCGAGCTTCTTCTTCATGCCCTCAGCGTCGATATTGATCTTATTGATACCGGGCACATAGTCCAGCGCCTTGTTGACAACGATGGCAAAAGGCATGAAGCCCTGTACGAAGGGCTGGGGGATGCTGATGCCCTCTACGTTCTGGTAGAAGCCCTGAAACTTCTTGGCGGTGAGGTCGGCTAGGACGAGGGTGATGATGTAGCAGATGATGGCGGCGAAGAAGCCCCATGCGATGCTACCGGTCATGAAGTAAATGACGGCACCGATGAAGGCGAAGTGCCAGTAGTTCCAGAGGTCGATGTTGACGGTGCGTGTACAGCCCAACAACAGCAACAGGAGGTTGACACCCAGGCAGACGGGGATGATGAATGCACCGACTGAAGTGTTGTAGGCAACAGATGCTGCTGCGGGCCATCCCATGTCGAACACCTTGAGTTCCAGATCGTAGATCTCTACCATGCTGCTCAGGGCGGGAGTCATGCTGTCCACCAGCAGACCTGTGATGACGCCGAGGCCTACGAAACCCACGCCGACGCAAAGACCACTCTTGAGGGCTTTACTGAATTTGATACCGATGCAAAGACCCAGGATGGTGAAGATGACGGGCATCATGACCGCTGCTCCCAGACCGATGATGTAACTGAATACTGCTTCCATTGTGTATGATTTTGGTTAGTTGGTTTTGATAAGAAGTTGGTTATAATGCAGGGCTGTACATTTCCTATGGTGTAATGATAGGTCTGACCTACTTGAAACTGAAGGAGGTTGAACCGATGTTGTGACCGTCGGCAAAGATGTCTGCACGGTAGGCTCCGGCAGAGAGTGCCTCAGCTACGTCCCAGTATACGGTGATGGGTGTCTCCTCTCCGGTGTACTCGATGTCCTTGCGGATGGAGTACTCCAGGTTGCGGTTCTGGTAGGGGAAGCTGCCTCCACGAGTCAGCACTTCACCTGTGGGGGTGGTGATGCGCACGTAGATGCTACGGTTGCCAGCTTGTGCTGTCACGTTGCGGCTGATGTTGAAGGAGATAGCCAGTTTCTTCACGTTCTTGATCTTCGCCTCGCTCTTGCCCTTCTTGTTGAGGCCCTGTCCGGAGATGCCGGTAGCGTCGAGTTGTGCGGCGATGTTGACCTTCTCTGTCAGTACCTCACGCTCCGTGTTGAGGTTGGAGATGTGTTCCTGCTGTTGCTGGTTGGTATTGCGAAGATTCTGGTTCTCATTGCTCAGGGCCTCGTTGAGACGCTGCAGAGAGTCCACCTGGTGTACGAAGTCCTTGAGGATGGCACGCAAGGTGGCGAGCTCCTTCTTCAATCGCATGATCTCCTTGGCATCGCTCGACTTCGTGCGCTGGAGCTCTTCCAGCAACTCCTCGCTTCTGCGCTGCTCTGCCTCGAGCTGAGCCACCAGGGAGTCGTTGTTGATCTGCATCTTCAGCTCGTTGTACTGAGCGGCGAAGTTGGAGTACTCGTTCTCCATCTCAGCCTTGTCCATCTCGGCCAGTTGGCGGAGCTGCTCCACTTCGGCCAGTTTCTCGGCGTTCTCCTCCGTCTGGTGCTTGTAGGATACGAACCATCCTGCCAGCACGGCGATGAGCAGGAGTGCCATGACGATGGCCAGGGCTTTGACTGTGTTTTTGCCTTTCTGTGGGGTGGGTGTGGTCTCCTCGTTCTTGGGGGACTCTATGGGATTCTCAATCTCGCTCATGTGCGTACATTATTAAAGAGTTATATTACGAATGCAAAGATACGAAAAATTCTTGAGACAACATGCTCCTTGTCCCATTTTTTTTGCTTATCTTTGACACCCGAAGAGAAAATAGCGCTATGACGAAAAAATACATATTGACAAGCCTGTTGCTTCTTTCTGTCCACGCTTCGTGGGCGCAGAAGGTGACTTTGCTCAATAAGCATGCAGCTCAGGTGGAGACTGAGAATGGAGTGGTATATCTGGATTTTTATGGAGAAAACGTGTTTCGTCTTTTCCATGATCCCAAGGGCGGTGTGCTGCGTGCACCCCAGTGCCAGCCGAGTGCCGACATCCTCGTGCAGAATCCCCGGCGTCAGGTGACCCCGGTGAAGATGAGTGGCAATGGCGTGAGTACGGCTCGCATACGGGTAGACGTGCAGTACGACGGGCGCTTCTCCGTGACCGATCTCAAGACCGGCAAGTTCGTATTGGCTCAGAAGACCCCTACGGAGTTCACTTCCAACAGTGTGAGCCTGGCCCTTGACCAGCCCAAGGAAGCCAACTTCTACGGAGGAGGATGCCAGAACGGACGTTTCAGCCACCGTGGCAAGGTGATAGCCATCGAGAATACCAACAACTGGGTGGATGGTGGAGTGTCCAGCCCCGCTCCCTTCTTCTGGAGTACGGCCGGCTACGCCCTTATGCCTCATACCTTCTCGCCGGGAAAGTATGACTTTGGGGCTACCGAGGCACTGACCACACGCATCACTCACGAAACGGACTATCTCGACCTTTTTGTCATGATAGACGATGGTGCAAAATCGCTCCTGCAAGACTACTATCAGCTCACCGGCAATCCGGTGCTCTTGCCTAAGTTTGGTTTCTATGAAGGTCATCTAAATGCCTACAACAGAGATTATTGGACCGAGGCAGAGGGAGAAAGCGGTTTTATGAAGTTTGAAGACGGAAAGACCTACAATGAAAGCCAGAAAGACAACGGAGGTGTAAAGGAAACTCTCAATGGAGAGCTGGGCTATCAGTTCTCTGCCCGTGCCGCCATCGACCGCTATCTCGACAACGATATGCCCTTGGGCTGGTTCCTACCCAACGACGGCTATGCCACGGGTTATGGTCAGACGTCCACGTTGGAGGGCAATGTGGAAAATCTCCGCCTGTTTGGTGAATATGCCCGCAGCAAAGGAGTAGAAGTGGGACTCTGGACGCAGAGTGATCTCTATCCCAAGGAAGGCGTAGAGCCTCTCCTGCAGCGCGACATCGTCAGAGAGGTGCGCGATGCCGGAGTACGTGTGCTTAAGACCGATGTGGCCTGGGTCGGAGCCGGCTACTCGTTTGGCCTCAATGGTGTGACCGACGTGTCCCATGTGATGAGCTACTACGGCCAGGAGGCCCGTCCCTTCATCATCTCCGTAGATGGCTGGGCCGGTACACAGCGCTATGCCGGTATCTGGACCGGTGACCAGACGGGTGGCGAATGGGAGTACATCCGTTTCCATATACCCAGTTATATCGGTTGCGGACTCTCCGGTCAGCCCAATGTGACCAGCGATGTCGATGGTATCTTCGGGGGCAAGAACATCCCGGTCAATGTGCGTGACTATCAGTGGAAAGCCTTTACGCCCATGCAACTCAATATGGATGGTTGGGGACGTCATCCCAAGTATCCCACAGGACTGGGCGAACCGGCAACCAGCATCAATCGCAACTATCTCAAGCTCAAGAGTGCTCTTATGCCTTATGCCTACAGCATCGCCCATGAGGCAGTGACGGGTCTGCCTATGATGAGAGCCATGTTTTTGGAGGAAGAAAATGACTTTACGCTCGGTACCGGTACGCAGTATCAGTACATGTACGGCCCCAGCATCCTCGTGGCACCTGTCTACAAGGCTACACGCCCGAGAGCTATCGGGCAGGTGGAGGAAGGCAAGCACCCCGCTGTCTATGACGATGTGCGCGATGGTATCTATCTGCCCAAGGGCAAATGGATGGACGCCTACGACGGAAAGGTGTACGAGGGAGGACGCATCATCAATGACTTTGATGCGCCGCTCTGGAAGCTGCCTGCCTTCCTCAAGCTTGGTGCCATCATCCCGGTCACGGAGGCGCACAATACGCCCAAGGACCGCAAGGACGACCTTCTGAAACTACTCCTTGTGCCAGGTGAGAAGGGGCAGAAAAACCAGTTCTGCCTCTACGATGATGATGGAAAGACACAGGCCTATCTGGCTGGTGAGCATAGCACCATGCTCATCGAGACAGAGATGGATGAAAAGGGCAAATACACTGTGACGCTGTATCCCATGGAAGGCCAGTATGATGGCATGGTCAGTGAAAAGGCCATAAGCCTTGTCATTCCCAACCAGGGCAAGAAGTGCAAGGTGCAGGCCAAGGTGGATGGCAAGAAGGTGCCGGCTCTGGTGGCATTTGCAGAAGATCCCAGCCTGTTCGCAGCCCATATGCAAGAGATGAGTGCTCAGCTGCCCTTGCTTGAGCAATGCTATGTACATCTGTCCGACAAGGTGGACCTTGCTAAGAGTACCGTGACCATCGAGGTGGAGGGGCTGGAGCAGGATTTCTCCAATCCTATGCTCAGCAAGCATGGTGTGCTTAGCGACGTGGGCCGTATGAATGTGCAGTCTTCTGCGGAGGCCGGTCAGGCCACGCTTAAGTGGCAGCCCATGCCCGATGCCGACTACTACGAGGTGCTCTTCCAGGGACAACTCTACAGCACCATACGTCAGCAGGAGTATGTGCTGGAGGGGCTCTCTCCGCTCTCGCACTATGAATATAAGGTGCGCGCCGTCAATGCCGATGGTGAGAGCGGCTGGGTAAGCGCCAGTTTCGATACACCGGACGATCCCTTGCGCGATGCCATCCATGGTATGCGTGGTGAGTGTACTACGGAGGCTCAGGGCGGACAGTCTGTCAGCCATCTCTTTGACTTCGATGAGACTTCTGTATGGCATACGGACTGGAATGCCACGGCCGTTCCCTTCGACCTCGTCGTGGATATGCGCAGTATCAGTCTGCTCGACAAGTTGCAGTATGTGCCTCGCTCTGATGCGGCCAATGGTACCATCCTGGAAGGCCAGGTGGAGGTGAGCCTGGACCGTCAGCGCTGGACTCCCGTATCGAGCTTCGTGTGGGAGCGTACGGCCTCTGTCAAGCAGGTACCTCTCACCATGGTGGACTGGCCTGTGCGCTATGTTCGCCTCCATGTAACCAAGGCTGTGGGCAACTTCGGTAGCGGTCAGCAACTCTACATCTTCCGCGTGCCTGGCAGCGAGCACTATGTGCCTGGCGACCTCAACCAGGATGGGCGCATCGACGAAAACGACCTTACTTCCTATACTAATTATATGGGCCTGCGCGCGGGCGATCCCGATTTTGAAGGCTACATCAGTAGGGGCGATCTCAACCGCAATGGCCTCATCGATGCCTACGACGTCTCGGCAGTGGCTCTCGAGCTGGAAGGTGGCGTGAGCAGCACCAAGGTAGCTGCTGTGGAGGGAAGCGTGACGGTGAAGGCCAGCAAACCTCAGTACAACGCTGGCGAAGAGGCGGTGCTCACGGTGGTCGGCAAGGGGCTGCAAAGCGTCAATGCCCTCAGCATGGCCTTGCCCTACGATGCTTCCAGCTTTGAGTATGTGGGCGTGGAGGCACCTGAGCTCAGTCAGATGTGCAACCTGACCAACGTCCGTCTCCACAAGAATGGCCAGAAGGCGGTCTATCCCACCTTTGTCAACCTCGGCGAGAAGAAGTATGTGGAAGGCGACCTCGTGGTGATGAAGGTCAAGTTCAGAGCGCTCAAGAAAGGCCGCTTCGACCTCAAGGTGCTCGATGGTATGCTCTTGGACAAGTACACTCATGTCGTGGCGTTTTAGACTTAAAATCGTAGCATTTTGACTTGAAAATAGAGAGGCGAATAAAGTCAACTCTATTCAGAAAAGACACATTTAGGAAGCAATCCTTTCAGTTCTTTCAGTTTTCAGTCTTCCGAAGGAGGAGATGGAGAAGGGTAAAAAAGAATTAAATATATTTATATATTTAAAATTTGAATTCATATTTTGGGTGGTATCCTCTCTCTCACAGAAACTGAAAACTGAAAGAACTGAAAGGACTGCGGGGAAATGGGGGTGTGTCTTCTCCTCAAAAGCCCATGCGTGGTTTTATAGCATACGCGTGACAAAGGCAAGTCATGCGCATGACTCGGCCTTGCCATGCGCATGACTCGGCATGGTCACCTGGAGGGGTGAAAATGGGGCAAAATGTAGGCGTAGCAAAGGTTCTCTTGAAGAGCGCCTTGGTGATACGTTTTGTGAACTGTCGTTTTGTGTCGGTTTCTCATTTTGGGAAACTTTTGCTTTAACTGAAAAATGCAAATTGTTGATAATCAGTGTAAGTTTGAATAAAAGTGGGAAACTTTATAAATTTTGCTCGAGAAAAAGTTTCCAAAAAAGTTTATTTTTTGTGGTTGAATTATTTGTAAGTTTCCACTTTTTGGTGTATCTTTGCGTTTGATTTCGGCAAGGTAAAAAGTTCGTCTCATATCGCCTTTTTGCCATGTCGTCGTAACATGCTAATATACAATAACAACCATGATACAGACAGTAGTAAAAAGAGATGGTCGCATCGTTGGGTTCAACGAGGAGAAGATCGCTTCGGCAATCCGCAAAGCCATGTTGACCACCGAAGAAGGTGACGACCCTCAGCTCATCAACTCCATCGCTGAGCGCATTGCCGTGAAGGGCAAGAGCCAGATGACCGTGGAGGAGATCCAGGATATGGTGGAGAACGAGTTGATGAAGAGTTCGCGTAAGGATGTTGCTAAGATTTACATCAAGTACCGCAATCAGCGCAGTGTGGCTCGTAAGGCTAAGACCCGCGACATCTTTTTGGAGATCATCAACATCAAGAGCAATGATGTGACTCGCGAGAATGCCAACATGAATGCCGACACACCTGCCGGCATGATGATGAAGTTCAGTAGTGAGAGCACCAAGCCCTTCGTAGACGACTATCTGCTAAGCGAGGATGCACGCGAGGCTGTGCGCAACAACCTTCTCCACATCCACGACAAGGACTACTATCCCACCAAGTCGCTCACCTGCGTGCAGCATCCTCTGGACCACATCCTCCAGGGAGGTTTCCGTGCCGGTCACGGTGAGAGCCGTCCTGCCAAGCGCATCGAGACAGCAAGTATCATGGGCTGTATCTCAATGGAGACCGCGCAGAACGAGATGCACGGAGGACAGGCCATCCCCGCTTTCGACTTCTATCTGGCACCCTACGTGCGTAGCTCGTACATTGAAGAGGTGAAGGAGCTGGAGAAACTTACCAATGAAGATCTCAGCGACCTCTACAACGACAAGATCGACGACTACCTCAACCTCTCGCTCAACGGTCTGGAAGGCAAGGAGCGTCTCAAGCAGCATGCTATCAACAATACCGTAGGCCGTGTACATCAGGCCATGGAGGCATTCATCCACAACATGAATACCATCCACAGCCGTGGTGGCAACCAGGTGGTGTTCTCCAGCATCAACTATGGTACCGACACCTCTGCAGAGGGACGTTGTATCATCCGTGAGTTGCTTCGCTCTACCTACGAAGGCGTAGGTGGTGGACAGACTGCCATTTTCCCCATCCAGATATGGAAGAAGAAGCGTGGTGTGAGCTACCTGCCCGAGGATCGCAACTACGACCTCTACAAGTATGCCTGTCAGGTGACGGCACGTCGTTTCTTCCCCAACTTCATCAACCTCGACGCCACCTACAATCAGAACGATGCCTGGGACATCAACGATCCCAAGCGCTATGAGCATGAGTGTGCCACCATGGGTTGCCGTACACGTGTCTTCGAGAACCGCTTCGGACCCAAGACCTCTATCGGTCGTGGCAACCTCTCTTTCTCTACCATCAACATCGTAGGCCTGGCCCTCGAGTGCAAGGACATCAAGGACGAGAAGGAGCGTATCGATGCCTTCTTTGCGAAGCTCGACAATATGCTCGGTGTCACTGCCCAGCAGCTCCACGATCGTATGCAGTTCCAGAAGACAGCCTTCGCCAAGCAGTTCCCTCTCGTGATGAGTTCACTCTGGCTGGGCAGCGAGAAGCTCGGTCCCACCGATACCATCGAAAGCGTCATCAACCAGGGCACCCTGGGTATCGGTTTCATCGGTCTGGCAGAGTGCCTTGTGGCCCTCGTAGGCAAGCATCATGGTGAGAGCGAGGAAGCACAGCAGCTCGGTATCAAGATCATCACCTACATGCGCGACCGTGCCAACGAGTTCAGCGAGAAGTATCAGCACAATTACTCCGTACTGGCCACTCCAGCAGAAGGTCTCTCTGGTCGCTTCACCCGTGGCGACAAGAAGAAGTATGGTATCCTGCCCGGCATCACCGATCGTGACTACTATACCAACTCCAACCATGTGCCCGTATACTACAAGTGCTCGGCACGTCACAAAGCAGAGGTGGAGGCTCCCTATCACGACCTGACCCGTGGCGGTCACATCTTCTACGTGGAGATAGATGGCGACGCTACCCACAATCCAGAGGTAGTGATGCGCATCGTCGACATGATGGATAAGTACAACATGGGTTATGGTAGCGTCAACCACACTCGCAACCGCTGTATGGACTGTGGTGCAGAGAATGCAGAGAAGAATCTCGAGACTTGCCCCAAGTGTGGAAGCCACAACATAGACCGCCTGCAGCGCATCACCGGCTACCTCGTAGGTACCACTGATCGCTGGAACAAGGCTAAGCTCTCTGAACTCAACGACCGCGTGACGCACGACTAACAAGGGAAAAAGTAGGCGTGTGAGTCACTATTCGCCTGCTATACAAAGAAGAACGATGAACTTACGAGTATTAGACATACTTGAAGATACCACTGTGGATGGACCTGGCTTCCGTACCAGCATCTACTGTGCGGGCTGTCAGCATTGCTGCCCGGGCTGTCACAATCCCCAGTCGTGGGACATGGAGGGTGGCAGAGACGTGGCTGTGAGCGACATCCTCAAGACCATCCTCGACGATCCCTTCGCCGATGTCACCTTCTCGGGTGGCGACCCTATGTATCAGGCAGAGGCATTCACCGAGTTGGCCAAGCAGATCAAACTGCAGAGCCAGAAGACCATCTGGTGCTATTCGGGCTTTACCTTTGAGCAGCTCTTGCTTAGCCCCAGGACGCATGCCTTGCTGGAGCAGCTCGATGTCCTGGTGGACGGTCCTTTCATACAGGACTTGCGCGATGAAGACCTCCTCTACAGAGGTAGCAGCAACCAGCGTCTCATCGACGTGCCTCGCTCACTCGAGGCTGGTCAGGTGGTGCTTTGGCACTCTCCCTTGGCATTGGTAGGTTAACCTAACACACAAATACATATATTAATAAAGGAAATAGGAAAGGGCCGAAAGACACCTTTCCTATTTTTTTATGTGCGATGTAAATAATGTGCTTGCACCGTCTTTTGTTCACGCAGTTTCCTACGTATGCGCAGCCTCTCTGTTACACCGTCTCTCGCTTACTGCCTTTCGAGTTTAAGCACTTGGTCACAATGCTCATAGACGGCGATGCGATGCGTGATGAAGATGACGGTCTGTTGCCCACAAAACATCTGCTTGAGATTGTGCAGTAGACGTTGCTCCGTCTCGAGGTCAAGCGCGCTCGTGGCCTCGTCGAGCAGCAAGATGCTACCTTTGCGAAGCAAGGCTCTTGCGATGGATATGCGCTGTGCCTGACCTTCGCTCATGCCTTCTCCCATCTCGCCACAGAGTGCGTCGAGGCCTCCTGGGCGCTGCAGTACGAAGTCGGCACAGGCTGTGTGCAGGGCTTCTCGCATCTCCTCCTCTGTGGCCTGAGGATTGCCCAGAAGCAGATTTTCGCGTATGGTACCGCTGAAAAGTGTATTGCCTTGGGGCACGTAGACGAGGTTGCAACGTGTCAGAGGAGATACCTCATAAGTCTGTGGGTTGTCAGTGCCCTTGCTGCCGTATATCTCCACTTTGCCTTGCTGAGGCTTGAGCAGAGCCAGGATGAGACGGATGAGGGTGGTTTTTCCTGCTCCTGTCTCGCCCATGATGGCCGTAGTGCTGCCGGGTGGGAAGTCGTAGGAAAGGTTTTGCAGTACGGTGCGCTTCTGGCTGTCGTAGGCGTAGCTGACGTCCGTGAAGCGTATGCCGGCTTCTCCTTCCATTCGTAGGGGGGCTCCCTTCTCTTCGAGCGGCATGTCTTCCAGTTCGATGAGTCGCTCACCGGCAGTGAGTGCCCCGATGATGGCAGGCACGAAACGAGTCATCTCGCGGAAAGGACCCTGTATCTGGCCTACGAGTTGGATGAAGGCTATCATCATACCGTAGGTGATGGTGCCATCGTGCAAGCGACTTACTCCCCAGAGGAAGGTCACCAGATAACCGGTGCCAAAACCGATGTTGAGCAAGGTGCCGGAGAAAGAGGAGAAGATGGTGCGGCGACGCACCTGTTCGCGCAGTTGAGCCTGCGTGTCGGCGAGTCGTTCGCTCATGGTGCCCGTTCGTTCCAGCGTCTTCAGCACCATCCTGTGCTGTATGCTCTCCGTGAGCAGGCTCTGTATGCGACTGTCCGTGTTGCGCACCTCACGAGTGATGGTACGCATCTTCTTGACATACAGTCGGCTCAGTAAGATGAAAAGTGGAACGATGACTACTACCAAGCACGCCAGACGGGAGTCCATGCTGTAGAGGTAGAAGAAGGCTATCAGCAAGCGTATACATACGCAGAAGGCTGAGGGGATGGTCTCGGTGATGATGGTGGTGACGTCTTGCACATCGCGCTCAAGGCGGTTGAGCACGTCGCCACTGTGGCGAAACTCCAGCCCTCTCCATTCACTCTCCATCAGTCGGCCGAAGAGATGCTGTTGCATCCTGTTTTGGGCTTTCACACCCAGCAGTGCGGCTATCCAGCGTCGGCAGAAGCCCAGTACTATCTGGCTTATGACGATGCCTATGAGGAAAGCTGCAGCCAAGTGGAGCGAACTGTCGCTACGGCCTGTGGCGACATCGATGGCCATCTTGGTGGCTCCGATAAAGGCAAAGTCGACGGTCACCGTCAGCAGACCTACGAGGATGTTGATGGTGGCCTGCAGACGATAAGACTTCGCAGTCTGCCAGAACCATTTGATGATCTGTATGCTGTTCTTCATTCCTTCTCTCGTATCTTATTTCCACTCGGGGGAAGTGGGGGCTTTTTATTCGATTCTCACGTCGCTTCCCCACATCAGTTTATTGCGCAGTGTGCGGAAGAAGGAGCTACCCTTGCGCTTGAGCAGCAGGATGGAGTAGGGGGCACGTCGTATCTTCAGGCGGATGTCTTCGCTGAGCGATTCGCTACGACCATCGATGGCCACGAGGTACTGGTGGCTGCGACTGTCCACGCTCAGTTCTATCTCCACGTCGTCGCACAATGTGAAGGGACGTACGTTGAGACTATGAGGCGCCACGGGTACGAGGCCCAGCGTGTTGCTTGTAGGAGAGATGATGGGGCCGCCCACACTCAAGGCATAGCCTGTACTGCCAGTGGGGGTGTTGATGATGAGGCCATCGGCCTGGTAGGTGGAGAGGTATTCGCCGTCGATATTGACACGGATGGCTATCATCGATGAGTTGTCGTGCTTGAGGATGGCTACCTCGTTAAGCGCATAGGGGTGTACGCCAGGCTGGCCCTGCGAGTACTCCACATGCAGCACGCTGCGTTGCTCCACCTCGATGGCGTCGTTGTAGATGGCTTCGATGGCTTCGTCTATCTCATCGGCCGTGACATCGGCCAGGAAGCCCATGCGACCCATGTTGATTCCCAAGACGGGTATCTGCTTGCTGCCCACACGGCTGGCAGCTTCGAGAAACGTACCGTCACCTCCCAGGCTCACTACGACATCGGCCGTAAAGTCATTGCCGGTGATAAGTTGGGTATAGGGCACGTCGAGAAGCAGGTCCTTCGTGAGATATTCGTAGAAAGACAGGTCTATGAGGATGTCGGCCTGACGCTCTTCCAGGAGGCAAAGCAACTTCTGGACGGCTACCGACTTTTTGGCTTGATATATGTTGCCGAAGATGGCAAAACGAAGTTTACGCATGATTTATTATAATAATTAGGTGCAAATATACGGAAAAATTGCTAACTTTGCCGTGAGATTTGCATAAAAACTATCTTTGATGACGAAATTAAGTGTAAACATCAATAAAGTGGCCACCATACGCAACGCAAGAGGTGGCAACAACCCCGATGTCGTAAAGGTGGCTCTCGACGCTGAGCGATTTGGCGCTCAGGGCATTACCGTGCATCCTCGTCCCGATGAGCGACACATCACTCGCAAGGACGTCTACGACCTCAGACCTCGTCTGACTACAGAGTTCAACATAGAAGGCAATCCCGAACCCGCATTCATCGAGCTCGTGCTGCAAGTGGTGCCTGCCCAGGTGACACTGGTGCCCGATGCACACGATCAGATCACGAGCAATCACGGTTGGGACACCAAGCAGAATTTTGATTTTCTCAAGGAGGTCACCGAGCGTTTCCATGAGAAAGGCATCCGTGTGAGCATCTTCGTCGATCCCGACGTGGAGATGGTGGAGTGGGCAGCCAAGGCAGGAGCAGACCGCGTGGAGCTCTATACCGAGCCCTACGCTACCAACTATCCCAAAGGGCGTGAAGAGGCCATAGCTCCCTTCGTGGAGGCTGGAGAACGTGCCAAGAAACTGGGTCTGGGACTCAACTGCGGACACGACCTGAGTCTGGAGAATCTGGCCTATATGCACGAGCGTATGCCTTATGTCGACGAGGTGAGCATCGGACATGCCCTCATCTGTGATGCCCTCTACCTGGGCCTTGAGGAGACCATCAAGCGCTATCTGGCTTGCCTAAAGTAGGATGAAACTTCGTACGAATACGAAGATGAAAACGAGGACTTCGTACGAGGACGAAAGCAAAGACGAAAGGCAGAGGTTGCGAACTTTTAACTTTTAATTTTTAACTTTTCATTTATATATGATTTACCTTTTCCTTGCTGAAGGCTTTGAGGAAATCGAAGCATTGGCACCCCTGGACATTCTGCGTAGAGCGGGAATTGAAGTTGAAACGGTTTCTATCACCGACAATCAAGTGGTACGCGGTTCACACGGTGTGTATGTATTGGCCGATCGCATCCTGCCCGCTCTCGACTGGGACGATGCTGAGATGATAGTCTTGCCAGGTGGTTTGCCCGGCAGTACCAACCTCGATGCTTGCGAGGAACTCCGTAAGGGCATCATGAAGCTCTACGGTGAGGGTAAGCCTTTGGCTGCCATCTGCGCTGCACCTCAGGTGTATGGTCATCTGGGCATCCTCAAAGGTGTGAAGGCCACTTGCTATCCCGGTGTGGAGACCGAGCTCGACGGGGCCGATTATACGGCAGCTCGTGTGGAGCAGGACGGACAGTTCATCACGGGCAACGGTCCCGGTGCAGCCATGGAGTTTGGCTATACCATTGCAGAGAGCATCAAGGGCAAGGAAGCCGTGCTGCCTCTCCGCAAGGGCATGATGTACGAATGATTTTTCTTCAATATGGTGAGGGTGGTGCCCGTTTGGGACATCACCTTGCCATTTTCTTCTTAGGTGGGAACTAATAGCCCCACCATCACAGTTTCCCCATTTGCTCGACCTCAAGACGAACATAACTTATCTCCCTGGTGTGGGACCTGCTCGTGCCAAGATATTGGGCGACGAGCTCAACATCCATACCCTGGAAGATCTGCTCAACTACTATCCCTCCAAGCATATCGACCGTACGCGGCTCTACTATATCCACGAACTGTCGGCTGATATGCCCTTTGTGCAGTTGAGAGGCGAAATCCTGAGTTTTGAAGAAGAGGGTGTGGGGCGAAAGCAACGCATCATCGCGCACTTTACGGATGGACATGGCATCGTGGACCTGGTGTGGTTCAATGGCCAGAAATACATCCGCTCCAACTACAAGCTTCATCATCCCTATATCGTCTTCGGACGTCCCAACTATTTCAATGGACGCTTCAATATCGCCCATCCCGACATCGACGATGCGTCCACACTGGAGATCAACAGCCTGGGACTGCGTCCCTACTACTCGGTGCCAGAGAAAGTGTGTAAGCGAGGGGTCAACTCACGCTCGATAGAGACTTATGTCAATACCTTGCTGGGCAAGCTCAACGAGCCCATCCCGGAGACGTTGCCCGCCTCGATTGTCAATCCTCACTTGCTGATGAGTCGCGACTCGGCCATACGCAACATGCACCATCCTGAGAGTGCCGAGCACCTCTCGCATGCCATGTATCGCATGAAGTTGGAAGAACTGTTCTTCATCCAGCTCAATATACTGAAATTCACTCGCCTTCGTCAGCAAAACCAGCGAGGATACCTTTGCCCGAAGGTAGGGCAGAACTTCCTTGACTTCTACCATCATCATCTGCCGTTCTCCCTTACTGGAGCACAGCAGCGTGTCATCAAGGAGGTGCACGCCGATATGCGGAGTGGTAAGCAGATGAATCGACTTTTGCAAGGCGATGTGGGAAGTGGCAAGACGCTTGTGGCCTTGATGGTGATGCTTTTGGCCTTAGACAATGGTCTGCAGGCTTGCATCATGGCTCCTACGGAAATCTTGGCTGAGCAACATCTGGAGACGTTTCGTAAGTTTCTGGGTGATATGCCTTTGCGCGTAGAATTGCTCACCGGCATGGTGAAAGGAAAGAAGCGCAAGGAGGTGCTGGAGGGCCTGGCCAGTGGTGAGGTGCACATCCTCGTGGGTACACACGCCGTGATAGAAGACAATGTGGTGTTCCAAAACCTGGGATTGGTGGTCATCGACGAGCAGCATCGCTTCGGTGTGGCCCAGCGAGCACGCTTGTGGAAAAAGAGCGCCATAGCCCCCCATGTGCTGGTCATGACGGCCACGCCCATTCCACGTACGCTGGCCATGACACTCTATGGCGATCTGGATGTGAGCGTCATCGACGAGCTCCCCCCTGGTCGTAAACCCATCTCCACGGTCCATCACTACATGGAGCATCGAGAGACGCTCTACCGGGGTATCCGTCAGCAGATATCATTGGGTAGGCAAGCCTATGTGGTCTATCCGCTCATCAAGGAGAGCGAAAAGATGGATATGCAAAATCTGGAGGATGGCTACGAGGAGCTCTGCAGGGCTTTCCCCGACTTGAAGATCAGTAGGGTGCACGGTAAGATGAAGCCCGCGGAGAAGGACGCTGAGATGCAACTCTTTGCCAGTGGTGAAACACAGATACTGGTGGCTACGACAGTCATCGAGGTGGGTGTCAACGTGCCCAATGCCAGCGTGATGGTCATCGCGAATCCCGAACGTTTCGGCTTGGCTCAGTTGCATCAGTTGCGTGGACGTGTGGGACGTGGTGCCGAACAGTCATTTTGCATCCTTGTGACCAAGTATGAGCTCTCCAAGGAGACGCGTCGACGCATCCAGATCATGTGTGAGACCAACGATGGTTTTGAGATCGCTGAAGCCGACCTGAAGTTCCGAGGACCTGGCGACCTAGAAGAAGTCGGAGGCCAA
>JAZLII010000106.1:0-5247 GCA_045617275.1 Bacteroidaceae bacterium | reverse complement strand
CGTGTCGAAGGCCTGCGTCGTGTCCACACAGCCCACCGCCATGCTCCACGCACTCTCCTCGTAGAAGTTCCAGCCCTTCCTGCGGTATACCTTCGCCATCATCTTCCATGCCCGTTCGCGCTCCTGCATGGTGCCGCAGCGCTCCATGTGTGCCACTACGTCCATCGCCACGGTATCGTTGGGAAAGACATCGTAACGGTCGCCTATGCTGTCCAGTTCGTCCAGCCTTTGCAGCATCTCCTCATGCCGGGAGGTGCAGGCAAAGGTAAGCCCCAGGATGCAGATTGCAAATATTATCTTCTTGACCATACCCATATTAACGCAAACCATGCGTTTCTATTGTGCCAAACTACGAAAATATGCCTGTAAACTCGGTTTACAATCAACTGTAAACCCTTTGTAAACCCCTTTTTTCCGACTTTCCGAACCACAATCGCTAAATTTGCGAAAAACTTACACGCGATGAAAAGGACCGTATTTCTGCTGATTTACTTAAGTGTTGTGGTGGCTGCCCTTGCCGATGTAGTGAAAGGACGCGTAATTGATGCCCAGACCAAGGAGCCTCTACCCGGGGCAAGCATCAATGTTGAGATAACCGGCGAACTGTATGGCGATGACCAACTCACGGCCGACTCTCTGGGATGCTTCGTCTCGCCCGACTGGTGGACCTGTGTGGGCAACATCAAGGCGAGCATGAAGATCAGCTACTTCGGCTATCATCAGGCGCAGAAGATGACATCGCTCTTCGAGGGCAACGATACCATCGACCTGGGCGACATCGCCCTCAAGCCGAGTGCCGAACTGTTGAAGGAACTGGAGGTGAAGGGACGCATGCGTCGCTTCACAATGGATGGTGACACGGTGGTGTTCCACCCCGAGGCCTTCCATCTGGAGGAGGGAGCCAGGCTGGAGGAACTCATCCACAAGTTGCCCGGTGTGAGCGTGACGGAAATGGGACTGATGTGGAACGGCAAACCGCTGATGATCAAGATGAACGGACACGATGCACTGGCCGATGGTGACATGATGGGCCGTCTGCCTGCCGAGATCGTGCAATGCATCAAGACCTACGAGAAGAGGAGCGAACTGTCGGAACGAACCGGTCTGGACGATGGGCAGGGCGAGCAGGTGCTGGACATCGTGATCAAGCCCGGCTTCATGGACCGCTTCTACGGCGATGTCAGCGCTAAGGGCACCACGGCCAAGCACTACGCAGCCGAAGGCGATATGCAGCGCCTGAGCGACTTCGACCCCATTGCCCTCTACGCCCGTGCAGGCGACGACGACGAATGCAAACTGGACAAGGGATGGGGCCGGGGTGGACTGGCCATCAACGATGAGTACCGCCAGCAGATGGGTATGCTGGGCTATCAGCATGCATGGGACAGTAAATATAAAGAGGTGAGCGAGCGTAACCGATGGAACATCGACCTGACGCCCAACCACTACGACAAGATGACCAGCAGCTGGAGCCGCAGGGAGAACTTCATGCCAGACGGGCAAAGCACTCACACCCGGCAGTCGACCTCCAATTATGCCCATACCTTCAAGGTTCCCATTGGCTCTAACTGGCGTCGAGCCCTCTCGAAGGATGACATCATGACGGGGGGACTGAGCCTCTACTTCGGCAGGAATCGCGATGAGGGTAGGAGCCAGCAGCAGACAACTGCGCCACAAACTACCTCTTCGGGTGTTGTCTCCCCCTCGGGGGATGGGGGGGCTGTCAACGAGTCCACCTCACAACAACTGAGCGAAAAGGAGAACCTGCGGTTGGACTTCCACGAAGCGATGGAGCACTTCTTCAAGGGTGGAAACGTGAACATCGAACTTCGGGCACAGGCAGAGAAGGAGCAGCAGGACCATAGCTCCACCGCCGACTACACATACGTCTCGCTCCCCTCCCGGCACGACGTACAGACGGGTCATTCCGACCGCCACTGGCTGGAAGGGGGTCTGAAAGTGGGTGGCAGCAAGTGGTTCGGCCGCAATGTGATGACGCTGCTCAGTTATGACACATCGTACAGGAATGACTATCAAAGAAATAACCGCATGAGAGGCGATGGAACGTCGATGGCAGAGGACCTCTCCAACAGTCTCAGACAACGTCAGCAGCAACTTCGCCACGACCTCTTCTTCATGCTCGAGGAGAAGCTGGATCGAGTGTCGCTGGAGCAGACGGGCACCATTGACGTCATTACAGAGTGGCTCGATTACCGCCGTGGACAGGTACTCGACACAGTGGCACGTCGTACCATCCTCGAGCCCGATGCACACTTCAAGATGCGATGGCGTACGACGAAGGCATCCTCGCTGAATGCCGACTTCGCCTACAACCGCCGTGCCCCAGGTTTCATCAGCACCATGGCCTACACCGACGACACCAATCCACTTTACATCACCCAGGGCAACCCCAACCTGCGCCCCACCACCAATCTGGGCGTCAGCCTGAAGTACGACTGCACCCTGCTCCGTAGTGAGCAAAACCTATCGGCAGGGGCTTCGTTCAACCGCACCATTGATCCCGTCCTCTCGCTCCTTCGCTACAACTCGCTGACGGGAGCCTACCGCTCCTCGCAGATGAACGGTCGCGGTGGCTATCAGATGGATGTCAACGCCAACTACGACCGCACGCTGGGTGGCTACCTGCGCCTGACGCTTGGGCTGTCGGTGGGCAATGGCATCAGTTATGGAAACCAGACACTTGTAGATGGTGATGAGACGGTACGCCTGCTGCGTCAGCAGAGCGTCCGGGCCGACGTGCACCCACGCCTCAGTTACGACAGCGAGCGGTGGAATGCCGAACTCTCGCTCCGCGCCCAGTATAGCGGGTCGTACTATAACACCGACGACTACCTCTCCACTCGCCTTTGGGACTACGACCCCACCTTCTCCACCACCTGCAAGCTGCGCCACTGGACCTTCAAACTCTCCTCTCATCTTCGCGGCGGCAACGGCTACCTCAGCGACGACCTCAACCGTGCCAAGTTCATCATGGATGCCGAAGTGACATGGAAGTGCCTCAAGGGCAAGGGACAACTCTCGCTCCTGGCCAACGACATCTTCAATCAGGACATGCGCCTCTCCTCCCGCATCACCCCCACCCAGCGCAGCGAGAGTGGCCGCAGCTTCATCCACCACTACCTCGGCCTCGTCTTCACCTATCACCTAGACGCTCGGACAACAAATAAAAACAATTTATAGAACACTTCATAAACATCATATCATGAAGAAAGCACTCTTTTCCCTTTGTTTTGTCCTGTCCCTCTCCTTACCGACACATGCCCAGGACAAGCAGAACATGTTCAACCCCGTCAACTTCAACGCCACATCGCTGGCCATTGCTCCCGATGCCCGTGGCGGAGGCTTGGGCGATGTGGGAGCCGCCACCGAGGCCGATGTCAACTCGCAGTACTGGAACCCAGCCAAATATCCCTTCAATGTGGCCAGGGCAGGTGTCTCTGCCAGCTTCACACCATGGTTGCGACAGATCGTGAACGACATCAACCTGGGCAATGTGGCTGGCTTCTACCGACTGGGTGACTACGCCGCACTGAGCGGTTCGCTGCGTTATTTCAACATGGGAGAGGTAGGGCTGAGCGAAGATGAGAATGCCATGACCATCGACCCATACGAATTTGCCTTCGATCTGGCCTATAGCCGCATGCTGAGCGAACGTTTCTCCATGGGTGTCGCCATGCGCTACATCTTCAGCGACATCACCTACGACTACACCGAGGAGTCCAGCCCCGGCAAGGCGTTTGCCGCCGACATCTCGCTGTATCGCCTGGGGTATTTCGTGGCGGGAAACAGGGAGTGCAGTTTCGGATGGGGACTGAATGTCAGCAACATCGGTTCGAAGATTGCCTTCGGTGGCGATGACAATGCTGAATTCATCCCCACCAATCTCCGCCTGGGCATGAATCTCACCGTCCCTTTTAACGAATACAACAAATTCTCCGTGGCCGCTGATGTGAACAAACTTCTCGTGCCCACCTATCCCAAACAGCGGGAGGATGAGACGGACAATGACTATCCCGACCGTGTACAGCGCGAATACTATGACGTATCTTCCATCTCGGGCATCTTCAAGAGCCTCCATGATGCCCCCGGCGGTTTCAGGGAAGAGATGCAGGAAGTGCAGTTGAGCCTGGGTCTGGAGTACAGCTACAACGACCGCTTCATGCTGCGTGCCGGTTATCATCACGAGGCAGAGACCAAGGGTAATCGCAAATACATCACTGCCGGTGCAGGTTTTCGCATGAGCGTCTTCAGCATCGATGCCGCCTACGTCTTCAGCACCTCGCAGACCTGTGCACTGGATCAGACCATGCGCTTCACCCTCAGCTTCGATCTGGACGGCCTGAAGGATATGTTCTGGACCCGTAGGCGGTAGTAACGTTTTAGGAGGAAAAGCCTACAAATAGCCGTCCGAGAAGGATAGCGGGCGGGTTACCTGAGAAAACAACCATCCATACACATACAAAAAACTAAAAACAAGCTCCTTTATGAAGAATTCCGTGATTATGTTTTGCCGGTTCAGGGAATAGTTATATCTTTGTCACGCTAATGCCATCATCATCTTGATGCCAAGAAGAAATGAAGCTCTCCCCTTACCGGGATGCTTTTTTTTTGTGTCATGAAGGTCAAAGAGCATTGATAAGACATATACATTTGATTCTTAGGTATATCTCTATGTATCAACGATATATCGCAAAATTCCGCATATACACACATATACATCTAACATAAGTGCTGTCATAGTACGATACTTTTTCGTACCTTTGCAAAAAATGGAAAAGGATGAAGTACGTCTTTGTATTTGCACTCACTTCGATGCTCATCAGCTGCATAGGAAGCCAGGATGCACCACTCCTGGAGGATGTGGAGTTGACCACATTGCTTGACGAACTGGACGAATGCACACAGTCTGGCGACCGGGAGAAGTGTTTCCGGTTGTACGCGCAGATTTCGGCGGAGTACGAGAAGAAGAATCTCACCGACCTACAGAAGCTCTACCAGCAGAAGATGCTGGACGAGGCTGAAGCTATCCTGAAAAAAGACAAGGTACGTGGGAGTGTACTGGAAGCAGAAGCCCTGCAGCGACTGGCCACTACCTACATGGTGGAGGGCAAGGTGGACAGTGCCCTCCAGGATGCTCACCTTGCCTATCAAGCTGCACCACGGGACACACTTGACTTCCGTGCCCAGACCCTTCTGCTCTTGGCCCAGATACACCTGATGAACGAG
>JAZLII010000105.1:0-7016 GCA_045617275.1 Bacteroidaceae bacterium | reverse complement strand
CACGTCCGTCCCACTCCTCAAGGTTGGCCAGGAAATCCTCGATGGGATTGTAGGTCGGCGTATAGTTAGATTCTATGAAGCCGTTGATCTCTGCATCGAAGGCTTCTATCCCCTCCACGGCAGCCTCATACTTGATGGTGTTGCGGTCATACTTGGTGAGTTCGTGGAAGAGGAAATCCAGACTGTGACGCGTGCGGTACTCCAACGTCTGCGTCACCACATTGCGGCGCAACTCATAGCGACGGTCCATGAATTCCTTCAGCCGTATGCTGGCCACCTGTTTCTTGGGCATCTGGGCCGTGATGCCCAGCGGCACGTCGGTTTCCTCGTATATATTACGTATGGTACTGCGCACGTCCTGCGCGTTCTCTTTATAATAACGCCACAGGAGGTGCTGGGTGGCCTCCTCCTCGGGCATGCCGCATTCGGCACACTCCTGGGCGATGGCGGTGACGGCGGCTATGGGATGAGCCAGCCACGTCTCCTTCGGCATCGCCTGTCTGGCACGACTGACACAACCGTTGAACACTTGGTGCATGGACAGGAAACTGCCCTTGCGCCCCTTCTCCGGCAACTGGTTTTTTGGCAGACGGCTGTCTGTCAGCTGTCTCACCTCGATGGCATTGGGCTGGGGCACGATGAAAGGCACGGGCGAAGGATTGATGCAGATGTTCGCGTCGGCACTGGCCAGCAAGGCGACATCCAGACGAGGATTCTCCACCTCTATGCCCCGGCTGAGCGTGGGAGCATAGCACATCACGGCCATGCGGTAGGCCTTGGTATGAAACAGCTCTGCTTCGTCCTCTTGCTGGGGCAATGACATGCCGGGCAACATGGCTTGCGCCAAGATAACGACAGACTGTGCATCAGCACCCACAAATACGGCCAAAGTCTGCGGAATCTGCATGGCTTCTGCCTTTATGCGGTCCTGTGTGATCTGATCCACCACATTTGGCACTTTCAGTGCAATAATTCCGCTATAATTTACGTACGTGACACCTATTCTGGGCTTTTTCACCCACTTTGCGGCTGGTATAACCTTGTACATAAGGTCATAATAGGGGTAATCGTCCTCCCTTTTCAACCCATAGCATGTATCGCGGAAATTCTGCAGATAGTCCTGATATAGGCCTATCCTAATCCCCTCAAAGTACTCGTAAATATCTACAGACGAGTAATTTACTGCATGCGAACGCTTGTTCGACTTAAACAATGTAATTTCCATAGTTTCCTTCGTTTTATTGTAACTTTTGCAAAGATAGGCAAAATTTTGATAAAATACAAATAATCTATAGAATTTAATTACACTAATTACATTTTTATATAAAGCAAGTGTAATTCAAGCGATTAGGAATGAAGAAATCGATGTAGAAATCAATATTGCTAATTACACTAACTTCATTTTTTGGTCCTGTTATGCCTCCGAAAAATGTAATTAGTGCAATCGGAATGAAGTTTTATTTTGGCGATTTCTTCATTCACATCTCTTTGGTTATCAAATACTAATATAGAAAATGTAATTAGTGAAGTTAAAAATCAAAAAGTCTTACGCTACACTCAACCTTCTAACGTTCGCTAGAAGGTTGAGTGTAGCGCAAGACAAAGAGCAAAGCTGCCGTACCAAAAGTAATCTTAACCCTCCACGAACTATACGAGATGCAAGTTGATGAGCGTGCGAAGCTGGATGATGCCAAGGTGGTTGACATCAAGGTGTTCCACTTCGCTGAGGTAGCGCAGTGCCTCCTCGCGCTTGCCGAGACCCAGGTAGCCCAGGGCAAGCATGTACTTGCAATGTATCTGGTTCTGCAGGTTCAGGTCGCCCTCCCAAATCTGAAGGTCGGGCAGAGATACTGCGAAGTAGTCCATCACGACATTGTCGAACAGGTGCTGCTTGCCATAGTTCAGCAGGCGATAGAAGCGGCCATGAGCCTCATCGGTACGACCCAACTTCAGCAGAGCCAGTCCCTGGTAGAAGATCTTGTCTGGCTTGGCATCGTTGTAGTACATGGCAGCAGCAGGTTCCTGAGGTCCCAAGGTTGCCTTCTCCCAGCAAGCCACGGCCTTGTCATGCTGTCCGAGAGCTTCATGAGCCACTCCTAGGAAGTAGTAGAAGTCATTGTCCTGGGCACCTTCGAGCTTGCCCTCACCCAGATGATGAGGATAGACGAGACACTCCTCCAACAACTGCACGGCATCTTCCACAGCCTGCTTGCTCTCCATCTTCGACAGTGCCTGCTTGGCCAGCTCTGTACGGGCCAACTGATACTGTGCAGGTATCTTGCCTTCCCCACCCTCCCAGGGGTGGAAGATGTGACTGTCGATGATGCTGATGGCCTCCTCGTAGCGCTGGTTCTGATTGAGCAAGGTGATGTGTTCCAAGGTCAAGTCGTCACGCTGAGAGATGAGGGATGAGTATCGGGTGAAGCGAGCCAGTCTCTCTGCACAAGAGCGACCGAGACGCTTGTAGAGCTGATCGAGCTCCATGAAGATGCGGGCATCCTGCTCATCCAGTGCAAAGGCTTTCTCCATGCAGGCAACAGCCTTCTCGGCATCGTGCTGCTTATTGTAGTAGGCCAAGGCCAGATTGCGCCAAGCCGTAGGGAAGGCAGGCTTCAGCTGGCTGCATGCCTCCCAGTGTGGAACTGCCACATCGTACTGACGCTTGTCGTAGTAGAGACAGCCCAGATAGTAGTGCGCCATGGCAGACTGAGCCTCATGCGCTATGGCAGACTCCAGGGCCAGGATAGCTTCCAGAGAGTTGGGGAAACAATAACTGCTATCGGTCTCCTCTGCCTCCTTATAGCGTCCCATGTAGTAATAGGTCATAGGCGTGGTGGCTCCTTCTTCGATAGCCATAGCCCACACTTGCAGGGCCTCATCGCAGAGTCCTGCTGCCTGGTACTCCAGAGCCACCTGGTCGTAGTTGTTGGGCATGCCATGCATGAGTGCTACGAGCGTTTGCTTCACAGCCTCATCTCCGGTGAGGAGATACTGCTCATAGCGAGCCACATAATTGAAGAGGTCGGTAGCGAGCGTGTCTGCGACAAGCTTCAAGGCCTCCTGCTTGCGCCCCATCAGTCTCAGCACAGCGATCTTCAGTGCCAGTGCCTTCTGATTGTGCGCACCATAGACCAGACCACGATTGAGTTCGTCCAAAGCATCATCCAGACGACCTTGGGCCGTGCTGATCTTGGCAGCCTCAAAGTATCCGGCATCGGCCCAGGCCTTGTTCCATGTCACCTTCCAGAACCATTCGTAGGCCTCATCCTGCTGCCCCTGATACTTCAAGCAGAGAGCCAGATTGTAGAGAGGTTCTCCTTCGTAGGGCTGGGGATTGCGCTTCATGATGAGACGCACGGCCCGGCGCAGGAAGGGCTCAGCCTTGGCAAAGCGTCCCTTGCGGATATACCAGAGTCCCATAGCATTGAGGCAACGCACATCGTCGGGGTCACGGCGCAGGGCTTCCTCATAGTAGACCGTGGCCACATAGGTAGCATGGCGGTACTGCTCGATGTGCTGACCGGTGAGGAGCAGCTGGTCGTTGGTCTTGATCTGCTGAGGCAAAAGCGCAGCTTCAGCAGCATCGGGGATGGGACGTATCTCATCGGGCTCTGGCTGCCAGGTCAGTACAGGGCGCTCCTTGCCATACTGTTCTTTATATATAATAAGGTGTTCTATGCATTTCTCCGCCTCTACCGAGAAGACCTTCTCGGGACTCACCTCCTGCCACTGATCGTAGACGGTCTCTCCCGCAGACTGCAGCACAATGCGTATCTTCTGCTGGCTGGTGGCAAAGAGCATGAGACGATGACCTTCCACATTGACTATCAAGTCTTTCGTGGCATTTTTCACCACACCGAGCTCGCGATAAGGCATGAAGTACTGTGTGAAAGTCTTCTCCTCATAGGGCATGAGCCAGGTGAAGTCGGGCTGGTTCTCGGTATAGATGCCTGCCATCAGTTCGATGTAGGGGCCGTCGGTGTCTGTCAGATTGCGGTCTCATGCACGGCCGAAGTCACCGTTTCCCCAAGTCCACTGCTTTTTGCCGGGAGAGAAATGGCGATTGGCCACATGGAGCATACCGGCCTGCGTATCGTTCTCATAGCCTCCTTCGAAGTTGAACTTGGAATTGACGGCCATGTACGACGTGGGAACCTTGATATTCTTGTAGTTGGAGATGTCTACACCGGCGCTGTAGTCCATCTTATAATAAGTGCCCGTGGCGATGGGAAACGAACTCACGGCACGCTTGCCATGATCGAAGACGGCATGGACATCCTGAGGGAAGACACTCTGATAGTGCTCATTGACCTTCACGGCGGGGTTGGCCCACCACAGGAAAGTCTGAGGCACGTCAGTACGGTTGTAGAGCTGACCCTTGATCTCAAGATAGGCACAGCCTGGGCGCAATGTGAAACCGGCCATGCCCTTTTGATGAAACATCTTCTCCATCTCGCTCACCCACACCGTCACAGAGCCGTCTTCGCGCTCCTCGATGGTGCAGTCCACAGGCAGATAGGTGGACGGACGATGGTGCTGAGGCCAGTTGAACTCGATGCCACCACTTATCCAAGGGCCTGTCAAGCCAACCAGGGCAGGCTTGATGACGCTGTTGTAGTACACGAAGTGGCGCTCGCGTATCTTGTCGTAGGCCATCTGCACGCGACCACCCAGTTCGGGCAATATCATCACCTTGATGTATTCATTCTCCAGCCACACGGCCTGCCATTCGCGATCGGTCTTGGTGTCGGCAATCTTCTCCACCACGGGATAGGGATAGACCACGCCGCTCGATCCTTGATAGACACGTTTCTCCAGGAAGATGGGGTTCTTTTCGGCTTCCCCTATTTCGTAAGTCGGGATGACGACCGACTCTTTCCATGCTTTTACCATGATTGAGGTTGTGAGGTTTTGAGGTTTTTTTGGGGGGGTGGACCCAACGGAAATGCGTTGGGAACGGTGGTTTTTGAGGTTTTTCGGTGGGTGGACCCAACGGTAACCCGTTGGGCACGGTGGCTCGATGATTCGAGATTTCGAGCCATCTCCTATATATTATTCGCAGAGTTCCTTCTCAAGCTCCTCCAGGGGCTTGCCTTTGGTCTCGGGGCAATGGCCCAGCAAGTATACGAAGGCACAGCAGCAGATGGCGCTGTAGATCCAGAACGAGCCACTTGAGCCGAGTGCGGCATTCATCGACGGGAAGGAGAAAGTGAGGGTGCAGCAGCCCGTCCACAGGGCAAAGGTACACACTGCCATGGCGATGCCTCTCACCTTGTGGGGGAATATCTCGGCCAGAAGGGTCCACGTCACGGGACCGAGCGTCATGGCGTAGCATGAGATGGCAGCCACAACGAGAACAACCATCATCACGCCTTCCACATGCAGGAAGTAGCAAGTGCCGAGGATGAGATAGATGGCGCCCAGACCACCCGCGCCGATGAGCATCAGGGTGCGTCGGCCCCAGCGCTCTATGGTGTAGAGGGCCACGAAGGTGAAGAGCACATTGGCAATGCCGGTGATGACGATATTGATGAACATGCCATCTACATTGAATCCAGCACCCACGAAGATCTCTTCGGCATAATTGAAGATGACATTGGTACCACACCACTGCTGGAAGACAGCGATGACCAGTCCAAGCGTGAGCACCTTGCGATACTTGGAAGTGAAGAGTTCGGACAGACCGGCAGCGCTTGCTGAGGTTGCAGTCTCGCCCTGGGCCTTCTGGCTCTTGAGCGCTACATAAACCGGACTCTCGGGGATAAAGAAGCTCAGCACAAGGAAGAGGGCAGCCGGAGCAGTCTCCGCCCAGAACATCCAACGCCAGCCCCAAGCTAAGTTCCAGGCCTGTTCGTCAGCGTTCTGGGTATCTCCTGCCAGAAGCATATTGACCACCTGTGCACCGAGAATGCCCAGCACGATGGTCATCTGGTTGAGACTCACCATGCGACCTCGTATCTCAGCAGGACTCACCTCTGCGATATACATGGGAGCAAGGGCACTGGCCACACCGATGCCGATACCTCCCACAAAGCGTGCGATATTGAAGAGTGTAAAGTTGTCAAAAAGACCCGTCGTGATGGCACTTACGGTGAAGAGTACAGCGGAACTGATGAGCAGAGGTTTGCGTCCGTAGCGGTCTGCCAATGCACCAGCCACCATGGCACCCACCAGACAGCCTACCAGGGCCGTGGTCATGGCCACGCCTTGGAGCAAGGGGTCGTCGGAGATACCGAAGAAGAGTTCGTAGAACGGTTTGGCTCCACCTATGACCACCCAGTCATAACCGAAGAGCAAACCACCCATGGCCGATACCATACAGATGAAGTAGGTAAATGCTTTGCTGTTGTTTTTCATGTCGCAGATTGTATTTTTTACATTTTCTTCGCAAAGATAATAAAAGAAACGGAAGTATTTGCCTATCAAAAGAAATAAAAAGCGGATTCTTCTGCATTTATGCTTAGCATGGCAAAGGAAAAGTGGCACATTATTTCGGTATGTGCAAACTATTTGCTTACTTTGCATTTTGAAAAAACGACTATCCAAGTATGGAAACCATAGCTCAGATCAACGACTTTCTCTGGACCTACATCATCATCACCTTGCTCGTAGGCTGTGCCATTTATTTCACCATCCGTCTGCGTGGCGTACAGTTTCGTCGCATGGGCGAGATGCTGCGTCTGCTGCTGTCCTCCACGAAGGACGACAGTCAGGCTGGCACCGTATCTACCGCCAAGCGCATCAACAGTTTTCAGGCCTTCGCAGTGAGTCTGAGTAGCCGTGTGGGCACAGGCAATCTGGCCGGCGTGGCCAGTGCCATCTGCGTAGGTGGACCGGGCTCTGTATTCTGGATGTGGCTCATGGCTCTGCTCGGGGCGGCTACAGCCTTCATGGAGGCCACGCTGGCCCAGCTCTACAAGCGCAAGGGCGAGGACAGCTTCTATGGTGGACCTGCCTACTACATGCAGTACGGCTTGCACAGTCGCTGGATGGGCATACTCTTCGCCATCTTCATC
>JAZLII010000104.1:0-4361 GCA_045617275.1 Bacteroidaceae bacterium | reverse complement strand
AAAGATGTGATAGCACAAAGACGAAAGTCGGACACCATCTGGCAGATTACTCCGGATAAAATGATCGCACGCTATGTCTACCAAAGAGAGAACCCAGAGAAGCAGTACGACAACCCCTTTGGCATACGTCTGTGGCTTTCTCAGCCTTATGCATCTCTCACGGATCATTACTTGATTAGCTCCATGCAATACTCCACCAACAGCCGCGACAGCGTGTTGATCCATGGCAATGCCACACAAATATACGATCGACGGACAGGCAGGTCCATCTTCTTCAAGACCCTCTCTGAAAGTTCACGATACACGACACTGCAAGCACGAACCGTGGACTGGCATGGAAGCATATGTTGCGAACTGAACAACGGAGAATTGGTATTGAGCTATGTACATCCTTCTTTCCATTATCCCGAACCAATCGCTGTTCTAAAAAAGGTACTTTCTTATTCGTTAGACAAGAAAACAAACAAGAACAATCAATACATTGTGAACAAACGCGAGGAGGAGTTCATCCGCAACCTCAAGCTCGACGGAGGCCCCGTCCTCTTCTTCGTGAAGCTCAAGAGGTTCTGATGCAGTCACTGAAACAAAACATCACGCAGATGAAAAAGACCATCTATCCATTATTGTTTGCCAGCCTCGCCATCGTGGGGTGTGTGGCAACACGTGAGATTCCATTGACGCAGGAACCCGATAAGGACTTTTGGTATCTTACTGAAGCCTTTAAGAATACTCCCATGCTCCCACGTGAAGTTGGCAATGTGCAATATATAGATATCCCCGACACCTTCAAGTGGGCGGAGAAGGGATATACCAGTACGGCATTCTGCACCCCCTTCACAGACCTGATTGACAAGGTGGAGATGTTGGCCTTGGAACCCATTCCTGGAATAAACATCTCCAGGATTTTAGATGTGAGGACAGACGATGGACTACTCTTTGTCAGTTTCAACAGCAGATCATTTCTTAGAGAGAACAAAGACACTGTGGAGTCTCTTGTATCCGACCGCTATGCTATCTTTAGCGACAAAGGCAAGTTCGTTGCATTGCTGGGAGAACCAGTTACGCAATCGACGGAGAGGAGATACCCTGGCCATTCATCAACACGGTCCCCTCTGCAAACTTCGCGAAACCATGAACTACAATACTACAATGTGGGCATGAGGCTGAATCGAAAGGACAAAGAAGCTGTATTGGTCTGCTCGGAGTCACGACGTAATCTTCATTTTGACTATAAGGGAAACTATCTGCGTACCACTTATTTCCCTTTCTCTGCATTACCTCTCCAAGTAAACAACTCAAGAGGCAAATGGTTTGTAAACACAGGTGACGAGAATGGCAACAATGTACTCCTTGCACTCGACGACAGCATGAGAGTGAAATATCAGATAGTGTTGGGAAAGGGCATGGCTTCCAATTGGCTCGACCGCATCGATGATGATTTCTATCACATGGGCAACAATTACGACACCATCTGGCACATTACACCCGAAAAGGCCGTTGCACGCTGTGTACTTGGCAACAGCCTGAAGACTAAGCCCTTTGCAATAACAAGAGATACCGTAGCAGAACGGAAAGCCTTACCCTATTTCAAAGTGCGTGATGGGGAGATCTTTGCCAACAGCAGATACCTGCAAATTCCGATCGAGAGAGTGTATGACCTGAAAGGTAAATCACGTCTTTCTAATTACTTTTTCTACCTCTTGGATCAGAAAACAGGACACAGCATTTGCTACTGGTATCACAATGTGCTACATCCCCTGCAGCACTCCGTTACCTTCCAGCAGTGGATGATGGGTGCCTCAACTGACTTTCCCTTTATTCAGCCGGATGGAAGACATGTATGGGAAATCAAGGCTTATGACTTGAAGAAGCAGATGGCCCATCTGCTGGAGAAAGCCAACGAAGAAAAGAAGGTTGTCATCACGAAGAAGGATGAAAAGTTTGTTCGCAGTCTGTTGCCCAACCAAACAGTCCTCTTCTTCGTAAAGCTCAAGAAGTTCTGAAAACAAAATGGCTACACAACTATATGACCTTCAATCACTTGTAAGCATCTCGTGAATTTTCTGTGCGCTCGGCATCCGCTTGCGGTGACGCTTCGCACGATAGTGCAGAAGAATTCCCAGATGCAATTGTGAAATATTTGTGAATTGCATTTTGATGCATAAACCACACTTTTCCCCTAAATTTGCAACAGATAATGCATCTCCAAAATAAACAATGTAAGAGTTATCACTAAAAAAGAAGATATGAAAAAGATTCTATTTTTGCTCGTGGCCATAACGGCCATCTCGGCACAGGCACAGCAGAAGTTTGTGCTGGAAGGTACGGTAGATCCTAACATCACCGATTCGTGCTACAACATCTATCTGGGCGATGAATACCTCTTCATCGACAGCGTGGCAGAGCCCACAGCCTGTGTACCCGTTGTCGACAAGAAGTTCCACTTCGAAGTGGAGCTTGACCATGTGACGGCAGCCCGCGTACAGTGCATCTTCCCCGGTGGCCAGCTCTGCAAGGCCTACATCAGCCTCACCTTCGTGCCAGGCGAGACGATGATCCTCAACGTACACAATGGTTTTTTTAATGCCGATTATCCTAGCGGGAATCAGTCCTACAACGGCAAGATGCAGCGCGGCTTCATGGCTCTGCGCCAGCAGTTCGGCTGGCAATCCCCACACATGCCTCGCGTGAAGGGCACAAAGTGGGTGGACCCCCAGCAGACAAATGACACCTATGGTGACTCACGATTTATTAAGGAGGTGATCTTCGGCAGCAAGGAGACTGTATTGCGCATCGCTACAGATGACATGCTCTACAACTTCCAGTTCGACAAGAATATGTGTCTGGAGGACGAGCAGGGACATCTCTACAAGATGACTCGTCCCCTCTATGGTGACGAAGGAAACCAGGATCAGGACGTGCGTCTGATGGGTGCCATGTTTGCCTTCGAACCTCTACCCAAGGGGACCCGGAAGTTCACTTTCCACAGCAAGCAAGCAGAAATCACGAACATCGCTCCCGCCACCAGCAAGAAGCCCAACTTCACCCTCCATATCACGGCTACCGACGGCGTCAAGGATAGTGGCTATCTCATCTATGGCGCGAAGATCGACCGCTACGGACGCAACAACCGAAAACTTCTCGAGGAAGTGACCAACGACAAGAAGCGCCAAGCCACCTTCACTACCCATATTGATGACATCCAGAGAGGTACGATTGTGGCGACCTTCCCCGATGGTAGCATCTGCACTCATAGCATGAGTTTCCCCTTCGTACCAGGTGGCAAGGCAGAGCTGAAGGTAATGGATGGCATGTTCTACCTCTCCGGCACAGGTTTCTACGATGAGTGGGGCAAGGCAGATGCTGTTATCGAAGAAGCACGCAAGCACGCCGAACCCGCGGCCACCGAGGCCATCCTGAAGCGCTATCTGCAGGAACACGCCTTGGAGGCAGGTTGCGTGAGCTGTTTCCTCAATGAGCAGGCGCTACCTTTGGAGGACATCGTGAACCTTCTACCCGAAGAAGCCAAGTTGGGTAGCTTTGCCAAAAATGCCGCCAACGAAGTCCATATGGCACAATTGCAAAAGGAAGAAGATGAGAGAAGAGCTAAAATGCAAGATGACTACGTGCCCAATATAGAGAAGTACAAGAAGGAGGCCGCTGCCCACGTAGGCAAACCCATAGACCTGGGACTCTCTGTGAAGTGGGCAGACATGAACGTAGGTGCTACGAAGCCCGAAGAGGCAGGTTACTTCTTCACTTGGGGTGATGTAGAGCCTATTACCGGAAACAGGTCTCGCGGATGGCAAAACTACCGTTGGTGCAAAGGGTCGGAAAAGTTCCTCCGCAAGTACAACACCAAGGATGACCAGGGGCCCGTAGACCAGCACACCACACTCCTTCCCGAGGACGATGCTGCCAGCGTCTACTGGCAGGGTGACTGGCGTATGCCAACCAAAGAGGAGATAGACGAACTGCTTGAGAAGTGCAAGTGGGAATGGACGGAGCAGAATGGGGTCAGCGGTGCCCTTATCACCGGTCCCAACGGCAACCACATATTCCTCCCCACCACAGGCTGTTACAACCACAATGGCCTCGACTTGAAAGGTGAAAAGGGTTACTTCTGGGCTTCCAACATCGATCCCGAGAATCCGCAGAATTCCTACTACCTCTGCTTCCGCAAGGATGCCATTGCAAATGACCTCGCCGGCCGCACGGCAGGACGTACCGTACGCCCCGTCCTTAAAACGCAAAAATAGAACCACCTGCGAGACGATTGGGCCAAGAGGCACTTTTCTACCCCGACGGAGGCCCCGTCCTCTTCTTCGTGAAGCTCAAGAAGTTCTGATGGCAAGCTATTA
>JAZLII010000103.1:0-12814 GCA_045617275.1 Bacteroidaceae bacterium | reverse complement strand
CCGTTAGCACCACGTACACCCCAGATAGCGGTTGCAGCAGCATCCTTCAGTACGCGGATCTCAGCGATATCCTCAGGATTTACCTTCAGCAACTCAGCGAACTTCTCCTCATTGGCAGTACCCTCAGCCAAACCGAGGTTTGCGATATCGTTGGAGCTTACATCGGTCAAGATTTCGTTGTTTACAACGATCAAAGGCTCATTGGTAGTGTGCTCAGAGATGGTGGTGGTACCACGCAGACGCATCTGAGTACCTGCACCAAGGTCACCAGAGTTGGCCACGATGTCCAAACCGGCGATACGACCCTGCAGAGCCTCGTCTACTGAGGTAATGCCCAGACCCTCGAAGTCCTTAGCGGTAATACCCTGGGTAGAGAATGAAATCTCATGCTCAGGAATTGCCAGACCCGAGGTCTTTACCATCTTCTTGGCTACAACGTCTACTTCCTTCTTGGTAATAACGTTGTCGCTCAACTTAATCTTAAAAGTAGCTTTGTTGATGACCAGCGTCTGGGTCTGATAACCTACGTAGCTGACAACCAACTTATTCTTAGCGCTCTTGATAGCCATGGCAAAGTTACCATTACCATCGGTCACGGTCGCATTGATGGTACGATTGCTGGCGTCTACCTCCTTAACGGTTGCACCTGGCAATACATCAATATCATCGGATACAGTACCACTGATGCGGCTTATCTGTGCACTTGCCATCTGTGAGATGAACAAGATACATATAAATAAGGTATATTTCAGTGTTTTCATCTCTTATGACGTTTTACGGTTGAAGGATCGGCGGGCTGTTCGGGATCAACGGGATCTACAACAGGCTCCTCCGTATAATACTTATTTACGATCTCCATAACCTTGTCGTAGGTCTCAGGATTGTAATATCCATTGTTGGGATGCTTGGGATCGTTGTCCTTGAAGGGCATCATAGGTGAGTCGATCATGTGGATGACTGCGTATGCCGAAGAATAAATCTCAGTACAAGAGGTACCCTTCAGGTTACCACCATTGAAGTAGTACTGACGAGTAAGGATGTTGTTGATCTCTGAATCTACAGTGTGAACAAGACCCTTGTTGTCGGTAATCTTCATCTGACCACCAGGAGTATAGTCTACGTATACCTTAGCAAAACGAGTGGTTGCGGTATCCAGACAAGCAGTCTCATATACGTCGTGGTTGTGTGCCTCACCGTCGATATATACTGAATTATCCTGGATGTGGTAAGAAACGAAGTTCTCCATAACCTGCATCATGATGGTATCTTCCTTCATGATGAATGCCTTCTCAGCCTTGAGCTCTGCAATCTGATCGATCACCTCGTAAACGGTATCACCGTGCTCATCCTCAATCTGATTCTCGAGCTCATCGATTGCCTCCTCAATAGCAGTTACAGCATTTGCGATGTAGTCACGTACGTCGCTGGTGGGCAACTGGTGATCGTCGATCAACTGCTGGATAGACTCGCTCTTGGGAACATAGATGGTGTAGTGATAGTTGGCAAGGTTGGTCAGAGAGTTGTTCATGGTGGTGTGACCAGCATGGTCATCAGTACCAACGAAGCTACAACCCTCGAGCAATGAAGCAAATGCCTGGAACTCCTCACGGTTGGGATCGGTGATAGCAGCATAGGGGCTCAGAGTAGTGCTCTGAAGAGGCTCCTCGTCAACGAGGTAGCTGCGACCGTTACCGTTGGCGCTCTTATCGAAGGTCTCGATGACGGGAACAAAGTAGCCACGCTCATACTGGAACGAACCAGCGACACCTACTACCTTGTCATCCTCCCAGTCTACGATGATAGGACCACCAGCCTTAGACTGATAGAACTTCTGACCGGGAACGAAGAGACCCATAGCCATAGAACCGTTGATGATATCCTTCATGCGGTTGAACACAGAACCCTTAGAGTTCTTGTTCTCAGCCACAGGAGCGGGAGAAGTAAGCTTGTCCTCGAGGTCGATGAAACCACGACCATACTCGTCCAAGTTTTCCCAGTCTACGCGATATGCATCAGCGTCGATACGACCGTTCTTGTTAACCTTAAACACATAAGCACAAGCATCGGGCTCATCCTTACTGGTGGTACGGTTGAATGATACGGGGTCATAGTAGTGCTCCAGAGCCTTGTCGGTAGGAATAACGAAGCTGTACATGGTACCCATATTATTAAGGTATGCCTTGAAACCCTCACCACCGGCTACATCATTATCATTATTAATAGTGGTGTACATGAAGTGGAGGTCATCGTTGTCACGGATTACACAAGGATAGAATACAGATACGTACTCAGGAGCAACGTATACCTTGTTGGTCTCGTAGATGACACCGTTGCAAGCCCAGTGTACTGAGTCGATATCAGCTTTCTTTACGCCCATTGACTCAGAAGCTGAGTTCATGATGGTAGAGAAGGTGCTAGGGATGGCAGACTTCAGAGAAACGTGCATGGTGTTCTGCATCAAAGGAAGAACAACGGCATCGGGAGCATTGTCCCATGCGTCGTAACCGTCGGTGCCGGGAGTACCGTAACGGTCTCTCAAGTCACTACCATCGGTATCGAGATACTTCTTCAAAGCATCATCGGTAGGAACGAGCATCATAGCAGCATCATACTGATAGGTGGTACCAGATGCGCTGTAGAGCACGTACTCATTCCATCCTGGATCGTAAGGCAGAAGTGCACTTACAGGATCACCCTTGATGGTCTGGGTGAGTGAGTGATTCTGGCTATTGTTGAAATAGCGCTTTACGAATACGGAGTCACCATCACCATAACGAGCTGAAAGAGTAGCATCGTAGAGAGGATAGCTGAAACGATCGAGCAAGCGGCTGTACATAGAGAACTTAGGCTTGGTGCCGATCACGTTGGCCATGTTGTCCATAGGCACGGGCACGCCGTCGGTCACGTGGATGTAACCATTCTGACAGGTCACGTCACGATTGATGTAGCGACCGGTCTCATCCTTCTCATTGTTGATCACACGGCCGTTTACAAAACCTTCCTCGTTGCTGGTGATACCACCGTTGGTCATGAAAGCAACATCATCATCAGTGATATTGTTGTTCTGCATGAACTTAGGCATGAAGTGGATCATGGTGGCAACATTGTTGTCCATGAACATCTTCAGAGTGTCACGGTCACGTACTTCAGCCCACCAGTCGATCTGCTTTGGATTGGCAGCATCGGTGTTGTCCAGACGCTTAGGATTGACAGCGGGATACTGATAACTGTAAATGATGGGGATAGAGTCTGAGAGGTCCACACTGCTGTGACGACGCATACAGCTACCCTCAAGAGGATCTGAGGTAGAACTTGAAGCTGGAATGTTACCAAGCAACTCAACCAGATAAGCACTGTTGATCATGTTGCTCTTAAACAGCAGCTTCTTCTGAGCCAGAGTAAGATCCTCAAAGCTCTTAACACCCCATGGATTGCTTTTGTAGAACTCATCCCATGAAGCATCATTGGCTGCAAAGAGAGTCTTACTACCAGTCAATCCCAACATCCTGGCGTAACCGCTACCGGTCTGTTCATCCAAGTCGTTGATCAACCTCAACGTCTGGGTGAAGTTACCACGGGACTCCAGTTCTTCGTAAATACTGCTACCCAACCAGTCTGGCATGCCGGTGAGCAGGTCGTCCTTACAACCTGTCAGCATACTACCAAGCAGAATAACAGCACTTGCCGAACCCGCAATACGAGTTAAACGACGTTTAAGAATACCGTTTTTCATGATTGTTAATTAGTTAATATTATTGATTATCAATTATTTATCGACACAATTATGGGCAAAAGTTAACGCGTGAGCATACACCACACCCAAATATATCTTCGCAAAGATAAACAAATTTTAGCAATTGACAAACAAAAACGTGAAAAAAATCACGCAAAAGTGAAAAAAGATTAAACCTCGCTTGTTCGGAAATAAAATCAGGAAAGAGAATAGTTGGGCAAATAATTAATAATCAACATACAAAAAAGGCCTAATCTATAGACAGAACAGCCTTACAGTCAAGAAGCCAAATCAGCACCATGATCCGGCAAAATACAACATACGCACAAAAGTATTTTATACATTAACGAAGAGAATGGCGCTCAAACCATTTATGCACCAGAGTCAGATATCCCAAAAGGGCCAGAGAGAGCAACACGATGCAAAGTACATACATCCAGGGATGAGCATGGACATCCACAAGACATGTAATAAAAAATCCAAAACAAAGTCCGGTTTCAAAGGTAAGTTTGTAGCTACCTTGTGCACTTCCCCTCTCCGTATGCTTACTCACCACGGTCAAAAACGACTGAATCCTTCCACTTACACAGCCTACACCATATCCCGTAAGGCCTGCCCCTACCCTCACCATTTGTTCATCGTCTTGCAACAGAAGTAAGATAAAGGCTATGATGATGGCAAGGTAGCCTGTAAATATTTCTGCACGCACATCAGCCCTATAATATACCACAAAATGCAAGACGAAAGACAGGACGAGTCCGACCAAAAGATACACAAAAAACATCGGGTGTAGATTGGCCGTCATCTCTACGCCCAGGACAAATGTTACTGGGAAAAGCAACAACACAAGGGGCCAACCCCGATGAAGCCAGAAACGGTCAAAGGAGAGTATTTTAGGCTCCAAAGGCGAGCGGAAGGGCAGGTCTATTCTCCATACCAAGTAGACCGAGACAAGGGCACAGACGGCCGGGAAATACTTCAAATAGCGCCACAGTTCGGGCTGCAATGCCAAGATACCAAAGGCAGGACCAAGAGCCAAGGAAAAGCGACTCGTCCAGAAGTAAATGAAAGAGGCCAGATTGCGCCTCTCGCTGACCGTAATGTCTATCAGTATGGTACTGCCCAGGGAGATGTGAAAGAGCGAGAAAGAGATACCTTGCACAAACCTCAACACGCCTACCAGCCATAGAGGCAGAACCAGCGTCGAAAGCAAGCTCACAGCAACCAGTATGGATATGCTCCAGAGGCATACGTCTTTTCGCCGGTATTTGTCCACCAAATAAGCACTAAAGGGCCCTGGCACCACCATACCCAAGCTAAACAGCAACATCATCCACCCAGAAGTGAGCATGGGCACCCCTTCCGTCCTTTCCAGCATCAAAGGCCAGAGGGGCATGAGCATGTACACAAAAGAGCTCACCATCAAATTGATGACGATGACTCTCCAAAAATTGAGTGAGCGAAGTGAACTGTGCAAAGACGTTACGTATTAGAAAATGATAAATAGACGAATTAAGAGCGAGAAACTACGGATTGAGAACCAGAAAAAAAGTTTTGATTTTGTAGTTTCACAGTTTCACGCTTTCACAAATTAGTAGCGTTCGTTTTCGTTGGGGAAATCACAATTCTTTACATCTGCCACATACTGACCGACTGCATCGGTGACTACCTCGGCCAAGTGTGCATAATGACGCAGGAATTTGGGCTTGAAGCCATCGTTGAGACCGAGCATGTCCTGACCTACGAGCACCTGGCCATCAGCCGAACCGGCTCCAATGCCGATCACAGGGATGCGGAGTTCGCTGACCACTCTTTCCGTAAGTACAGCGGGGATCTTCTCCAACACGATGGCAAAACAACCGGCTTCTTCGAGCAGTTTTGCATCGCTCACGAGCTTCTCTGCCTCGGCTTCTTCTTTTGCTCTGACAGCATAAGTACCAAACTTATTGATGCTCTGAGGAGTCAGTCCGAGATGACCGCAAACGGGTATACCTGCGTTAAGAATTTTCTTCACGGCATCGATGATCTCCACACCGCCTTCCAGTTTGAGGGCATCGCAATGGCTCTCCTTCATGATACGGATGGCATTGGTGACCGCCTCCGTAGAACTTACCTGATAACTACCAAAGGGCATATCACATACCACCAAGGCTCTATTGACGGCCCTTACCACACTCTTGGCGTGATAGATCATCTGATCGACGGTAATGGGAAGTGTCGTGAAATTTCCAGCCATCACGTTACTTGCACTATCACCTACCAAGATGATGTCCACACCGGCACAATCCACCAGTTTGGCCATCGTATAGTCGTATGCTGTAAGCATGGCAATCTTCTTGCCTTGCTGCTTCATCTCAATCAGTCTGTGAGTAGTCACCTTTCGGGTGTCTTCTACCAAATAACCTGCCATAATTAGTCTGTAGTTTTGAAATATTTCTGCAAAGGTAGTGCTTTTTTTGATACGAAAGGGCATGACTCATCGATTTTTTGCATTTGACATTTCATTTAGATGAAAAAGAGAGTGGAAGCGACCAAACTCACTTCACTCGTCCGAAAAACACCCGAATACCATATCATACGCATAATGCATGCGCGTGAAGAGGCCAAGTCATGCGCATGACAAGGCCCAATCATGCGCATGACTAAGGCGAGTCACCTGAGGCCTTTCTCGCGGCAATGCAATAGTACGTTAAAAATTCTTTACATAACCGATTTTACACAAAAGCTTAAAAAAATTAATTTATACATATAAAAGATTTGAGAATATGGCAAAATTTCACTAAATTTGCACAGAAATCAAAAGATTTATACGCTAGCGTATACTCTCATACATTATTTAGTTCGATATATGTCATCAAACCTTGTAGTCTACAAAGCCTCTGCCGGTAGCGGAAAGACCTTCACGCTGGCTGTGCAGTACATCAAGCTGCTCATCACCAACAAGCCCCAGGAGTACCAGCACACCTTGGCCGTAACCTTTACCAATAAGGCAACGGCGGAGATGAAGGAGCGTATCCTGGAGCAACTCTATGGCATAAGCCTGAGTCTCAAGAGCAGCGAAGGCTATGTGGAGGCGTTGCAGAAGGAACTCAAGGAGAGCGGCGAGGAACTTCCCGTGGAGGAGATACGCAACCGTTGCCGCTGGGCACTACATGAGATACTGCATGACTATAGTCGTTTCCGCGTGGAGACGATCGACAGTTTCTTCCAGAGCGTGCTTCGCAATCTGGCACGCGAACTGGGTCTCAGCGCCAAGATGCAGGTGGACCTCAATGACAAGGAGGTTCTCAGCCAGGCTGTAGACAACATGATAGACGACCTCGGCACGAAGGATGGCGATGTGTTGCCTTGGATCAACAACTACATCAAGGAGCGCATAGAGAATGGTGATCGCTGGGACGTACGCGACAGCATCAAGGACTTTGCCAAATGCATCTTCAGCGAGGACTTCATGCGCAGAGATGAGGAGATGCGCAAGAAACTGACCAGCGACCAGAACCTCAAGGCTTTCAAGGCTGAGATGCACAAGATGGCGAAAGAGATCGTCGAGGCCATACAGGCAGAGGCCAAGCTGATGCGTGAGGTACTCAGCAGTTCGGGCATGACCATAAGCGACATCAGCAACGGTCGCTACGTGGAAGCATTCATCCAGCGCGTAGAGAACTTTGAAGACACGCTGGAAGTCAGCAGTAAGTCAGACGACTACTTCTGGACCAAATCGTTGGAGACGATGACCCACGATGTGGATAAGTTCCTGGGGGCCAAGAATCCTCGTAAGGGTGAACTGACCGCTCCGGCTCTCAAAGTAATGGAAGCCTTGGTGAAACTCAACGAGGAGGCTCACAAGGCCATGAAGCCTTACCTCACGGTCAAGCTGGCCCTGAAGCATCTCAATCCCTTGAGACTGCTCAACCATATCGACGAGGAGGTGACAGAGATCACAAGCGAGTCCAACCGTTTCATCCTGGCCAAGACACCCATCCTGCTGTCACGTCTCATCGAAGGTAGCGATGCGCCCTTCGTGTTTGAGAAGATGGGCACCTTGTTTCATCACGTCATGATAGATGAGTTCCAGGACACCAGCCGTCTGCAATGGCAGAACTTCAAGGTGCTGATGCTGGAAAATCAGGCCCAGGGAGGTAGCGACCTGCTCGTGGGTGACATCAAGCAGAGCATATACCGCTGGAGAAACGGTGACTGGCGTATCCTGGCTAATATCGGCGACGAAATGGCATCACACAAGCCCGACATACGCAATCTTGATACCAACTATCGTTCGGAGTTCAACATCATCGACTTCAACAACAAGTTCTTCCCCGCAGCCTCAGCTTTGCTGGACAAGGAAGACACGGGCATCAACATCTGCGACGACCTGTATGGCGACGTGGAGCAACGTTGCAAGAAGAAGTCCAGAAAGGGCTGGGTAAGACAGGTGGTATATAAGGACAGCAAGAACTCAGAGGAACTCATGCTGGAAGATCTCTGCCAGCAAGTGGAGATGCTCCACGACAATGGCGTACCCTATAGCGAGATGTGTATCTTGCAGAGAGATCGCAACAAGGTGGATCACCTCATCGAATACTTCAAGGAGCATCTGCCCGAAGTGGCTCTGGTAAGCGACGAGGCGTTCAAGTTGGAGAGTAGTCGTGCCATCAACATGATGATCTGTGCACTCAAGGTGCTTCAGAACGGCAAGCGAGACACCATCAGCATACACCTGCTCATGCAACAATATCTGGTCGACATCCTGGACAAGGAGGTTTCACCCGCAGACTTTGCCATGAAAGAGCCTAAGGACGTGTTGCCAGACGAGTTCACCCAACGCATAGACGAACTCAAGACCTACCCTATCCACGAACTTTTCGAGGAACTTTATCGCATACTCCACATTAGCCACATCCAGGGAGAGGACAGCTATCTGCTGAGCTTCTACGACGAACTGGACAACTATCTGCAGAACGCTCCTGGCGACATTGCCTCATTCTTAGAGTTTTGGGAGAAAGACATGTCGGGTAAGTCTATCCCAGCCTGCAAGGTCAACGGTATAAGTATCATCACGATACACAAGTCGAAGGGTCTGCAGTACCATACCGTACTCATGCCCTATTGCAACTTCAGTTTTGAGAAATTCAAGACCGACGAATTGTTGTGGTGCGACACGCAGAAACCCTTCGACGGCATGGAGGTGCTCCCCATTCAGCCCGGCAAGAAGATGAGAAATTCTCTCTTCTCCAGCGAGATGGAGATAGAGACCATGCAAAAGAACATCGAGGAACTCAATGCGCTCTACGTTGCCTTCACACGTCCGGAGAAGAATCTGCTCGTTTGGTGCAATCAGGATAAGAGCCTGACTGCCGGCAACGTCATCAGTCGCACACTGGAGAAAGTTGCCTTGATCGACGGTGAAGCGCACGAGCCTATACTGACGGAAGACGACAAGGCTTGTACCATCTATACGCAAGGCGAACCCGTCTATGAGCTCAAACAGCAGGAGACAGACAACTCCAACCGTCTCAATCCTTCCTATGAGCAGGCAGAGATAGCCATGTGCTCGCACCATCGTCGCCACGACTTCAAGCAGAGTACTGAGGGTATGCTCTTCATTGAGGAGTTTGACGAGGAGGTGGACCGCTCACTCCTGCAGACCGCAGATGGTCTCACCTATGCTCAGCAAGGCTCCTTGCTCCACGAGATTTTCAGCCAGATAGAACAGGCCGAACAGCTCGACGATGTCATTCAAAGCTATGTGGACAAGGGCGTACTGACCAATGGCAAGCAAGTGACTCGCATCACCCAGCTCATCAGCAATGCTCTCCATCACAAGGATGCTAAGGCATGGTTTGATGGTTCATTCTGCATACAAAACGAGTGTGAGATCACCTTCGTAGATGCTGATGGCAAATCCAAAGTGCTCCGTCCAGACCGCGTGATGATGAACGACAAGGAGATCATCGTGGTGGACTTCAAGTTTGGAAAGCCACATCCTGCCGAGTACCATGCTCAAGTGGAGGAGTATATGCATCTCATGGAGCAGATGTATCCTTCACATCAGGTGAAAGGTTACCTTTGGTACATCTATCGCAACCAGATAGAGAAGGTGGAACCAGAGATACAGTAAGCTGGCAAAAGGAAGAAACCACACCGCAACAAGCAAAACCACATCATCCAAAACCCAACAAAATCAACCCGAAGCATACAGCAGACAACATATGGCAGACAAGTTTTTAGCAAAAGTTTCACAAAACCTCTTGGACACCTTCGGCAACAACCTCTCACAGGTGACCGTCGTCATACCAGGTAAGCGTGCTCGACTCTTCATGAACCAGTACCTGGCTCAGCAGAGCGACAAACCCGTGTGGGCACCTCGCTATCAGACCATCGACGAACTCTTCCTGGAACTGTCGAACTACAAGAAGGCCGAACAGATAGAGACCGTATGCCTGCTCTATAAGATATACAGTCAACTCACGGACAGTCCTCAGCCTCTCGATGAGTTCTACTCATGGGGCGAGATTATCTTGTCCGACTTCGACGACATCGACAAGCACATGGCTCCAGCAGATAAGATATTTGCCAACGTCTATGATCTGCATGCTATCGAGAGCAACTACCTGACACCTGAGCAGGAGACCGCTTTGAAGGAGTTTTTCGACAACTTCAGCATCGACAAGATCACCGAACTGAAAAGACGTTTCCTGCAGTTGTGGGAGATCATGCCCAAACTCTATGAAGGACTGCGTGAAAGTCTCATGGAGCGTGGCTATCTCTATTCAGGTGCCTTGTATCGCGAGGTGGTGGAGCGCTACCAAAAAGCCGGTGAGGCTGAGATGCAGAAACTGGCCGAGATGCAGAAGCGCACCTATGCCTTTGTGGGATTCAACGTGGTGGATGAGTGTGAAGAGGCACTCTTCCGTCTGTTGGGTGAAGAGCATACACGATTCTACTGGGACTATGACGAGATGTACATCAACGATGTTCACTTCAAGGCTCAGCTAGACAAGAATAGCAACAAGCCCGCCAACTATCTGGGTACCACTTGGGAAGCCGGTCTGTTCCTGCGTCAGAACCTCAAGGCATTCCCCAACCGTTTGCCTCGTGAATATTTCGACAACCTCCGACACTTGAAGGATATCACTTTCATCGCCACAAGCACGGACAACGCTCAGGCTCGCTACATCCCCCAGTGGATCAGCCAGCAGTTGACCACGCCCGAGAATGAGACGGCCATCGTGCTCTGTGATGAACATATGTTGCAGCCCGTGTTGCACAGCCTCCCCGAGGAGGAGCCCAAGCAGATCAACGTCACCATGGGCTTTCCTCTTACCGATACGCCCATCTATAGTTTCCTTTCCGTCCTGATGTCCATGCAGATAGACGGTTGGGACGCATCGGCTCGTCGTTTCCGCCATAGCTTCATGGAGAAGGTGAAGCATCATCCTTATTATAAAATAATAACGGAATGCTCTACCAAGGAGGAGGACATGAACAACAATCCTATCACGGGTGAACGCATGCCTCTGGAATGGCTCTTTGATCATCAATCCTCCAATACCGGACTACTGCAATATCTGCAAAGTGTCATCCAGATACTGGGCGAATACTATGCCATGAAGATGAAACTTCGCAAGCAAGCCGACGAAGCCCAGAACGAGGACAAATCAACTGATAGCAGTCAAGGAGACGCCCCTTTGAAGGCTATGGAGGTCGACGTGTACGATCAGCTGTACGGAGAGGCTTTGTTCCAAGCCAACAAGGTGATCAACCGATTCATCACCATCATCGAGGATGGCACACTGACCGTAGAGGCATTGACGCTTCGCCGACTCATGCGCAATGTGTTGGGTGCCACAAGCATCCCGTTCCATGGCGAACCCGCTATCGGTATGCAGGTGATGGGTCTGATGGAGACGCGCAACCTGGACTTCTCTCACCTTCTTATGCTCAATGTGGGCGAGGGCACCATGCCTAAGAAGTCGGACGACAACAGTCTCATTCCCTTCCCGCTTCGTGAGGCTTTCGGCCTCACCACATTCCGCCATCGTATCAGTGTCTTCGCCTACTATTTCTTCCGCCTTTTGCAACGCACCGAGCACGTCACCTTGATGTACAATGAGAACAGTAGTGGTGTGAAGAACAATGAGATGAGCCGTTTCATGCGTCAACTCATGGCAGAAACCAACCTCCCCATCCGACACATCCGCCTCACACCGACCAATCATCCTGTGGAGAAGACCAGCGAGGCAAGTGCTGAGAAGACACCGGAGATGATGGAGGCTTTGCGCCAGAAGTACAGCACTTCCGTTCTCTCCCCTACTGCCATCAATACGTATCTCAACTGCCCTCTGAGCTTCTATTATAAATATGTGGCTGGCATGAGAATCAATGAGAACCCAGAAGACGGCATCACACCTGCCATCATGGGCGACATCTTCCACAATGCTGCTGAGAAGTTTGCCAAGGAGATGTGGAGCCGCTATGGCACTCACACGTTTTCGGCAGAGATGTTTCCCTCTCTCGACAAGGACAAGTCGCAGATGGAGCCCTACATAGACATGAAGGAATATGAAGCTTCATGCGGACTTCCCCTTATCATCAAAAACGTGATACTCGAATATCTCGCCAACCTTGTCAAGTACGACAAACTGCATGCTCCCACAACCATCAAGGAGGTGGAGCAGGACTATTACATTGACGTCAACATAGCAGAAGAGGGCGAACAGCCGCTCATGCTGAAAATAGGAGGACGCGTGGACCGTCTGGACAGTACAGATCAGGGACTCAAGGTGGTGGACTATAAGACAGGAAGTTCGCCCGAGAGCATCCCAAGCATCGAGGATATTTTCAAGCATGAGGCCAAGAATGCGGGTTACTATTTCCAGACCATGCTCTACTCACTGGCTGTCAGTCACAAGTATGGATGTGGAGTAAAGCCAACCTTATTCTACGTTCATCATGCCTCCAATGCCAAGGACTACGATGCCTCACTGGTCATCAAGCCATCCAAGGGAAGTCCAGAGATCATCGAGGATGTAAGGGCATACGAAGATGAATTCATGGACAGAATGAAGGAGAAACTCCGTG
>JAZLII010000102.1:0-6939 GCA_045617275.1 Bacteroidaceae bacterium | reverse complement strand
CGAACTGGGTTACCTGATGGGTCTCATGGCCATCCTGATCATAGGCAAAAATATACGCCTCTTCCGCACCCATGTGATGCCACTCACCTGGTGGCAAGGCCTCACCGTAGCCTTGCTGGCCTTCATGGGCGGCACGCTCATCCTGACGCTCGGGCAGTACGTCTACTTCGCCTACTTCGACCATGGCCTCTTCCTGAGCGCCATGCAGGAGAACCTGGAAAACCCCGAGATGGAAAAGCTCATGCGTGAGGCAGGCAACGGCCCCATGTACAGCCAGATGACAGAGATGGTGAAGCAGATGGCAGAGATGTCGCCCCGAGCCTTCACGCTCAACCTCTTCACGACCAACGTGACCTTCGCCATCATCTTCTCCTTCATCTGCTCCCTCTTCCGTGGGGTCAGAAACAACAAGAAATAAGAATCAAAACAACATAAGAACATGGACATCAGTGTATTGGTACCTCTCTACAATGAGGACGAATCGATTGCCGAATTGCACGCATGGATCAAGCGTGTGATGGACGAGAACAATTTCACCTACGAAGTGATTTTCATCAACGACGGTAGTACCGACAACAGCTGGAAGGTGCTCCTGGATCTCCAGAAGCAGTTCCCCGAGGTACACGCCATCCGCTTCCGTCGCAACTATGGCAAGAGCCCTGCACTCTTCTGCGGATTTGCCCGCGCTGAGGGCGACGTGGTGATCACTATGGATGCCGACCTGCAAGACTCACCCGACGAGATACCCGAACTGCGCCGCATGATCGTGGAGGACGGCTACGATCTCGTATCGGGCTATAAGATGAACCGCAAGAAAGGCGACCCCCTCTCCAAGACCATTCCCACCAAGCTCTTCAACGCCACTGCCCGCAAGGTGAGCGGTATCAAGAATCTGCACGACTTCAACTGCGGCCTGAAGGCTTATCGCAAAGAGGTGGTGAAGAACATCGAGGTATATGGTGAGATGCATCGCTATATCCCCTACCTGGCCAAGGAGGCCGGCTTCAACCGCATCGGCGAGAAGCCCGTTCACCACCAGAAGCGTCAGCACGGCGTCAGCAAGTTCATGGGCTGGAACCGCTTTGTCAATGGTTATCTGGATCTGCTCACTCTGTGGTTCCTCAGCACCTTTGGCAAGAAGCCCATGCACGTGTTCGGATTCCTGGGCAGCATCATGTTCTTCCTGGGCTTCGTAGCCTGTCTGGTAGTGGGTGGCACCAAACTCTACTATGTGATGAACGGTATGCCCCACCCCCTCGTGACCAGTTCGCCCTACTTCTACATCGCCCTGACGATGATGTTGCTGGGTACCCAGCTCTTCCTTGCAGGATTTATCGGAGACCTGGTGAACCGCAACTCACAGTATCGCAACCAGTACCAGATAGCCGAGGAGTTCTAAGCGTGGAAGCGTGAAAGCGTGAAAGCTGAAACTATAAAAATGAAACAGATCGCTATCATCACTACCCTGCTCCTGGCACTCCTGTTGGGGGGATGTGACTCCGTGGACTGCTCACTCAACAACACCGTATTCTGCTATGTGGGTTTCTACAACAGCAACGGTGACAAGGTGGCCCTGACGGACACGCTCAGCGTGTTGGCCTACGGAGCAGAGCAACCTCTCTACAACCGAGGTGTGGGAAAGTCGCAGGTGGCCATACCCTTGAGCTACTACAACGAGGAGGACACCCTGACCTTCCGCGTGTGGAACGATGAGCAGACCTTGGAAGCCGAGATTGTACTGGGCAAGACCAACACGGAATACTTCGAGAGTCCGGACTGCCCCGTCAACATGTTTCACAACCTCAACTTTGCCTACGTGTTTGGAGGACGATTCATTGATTCGGTCGTCATAGTCAAACCCTCTGTCAACTACCAAAGGGATGAAAATATCAAGATCTACCTTCACTAATCCTGCAGTCTATACGCGTACCACAGGATGGTGGAAACGCATGGCAGGACTTCTCATCCTCTTCCTGAGCATGGCCTCTACGGCTGGAGCGCAGAGCAAGTACCGCTTGGAGGTGCCCGCACCACCTGCCAAGTTCCTCAACGGTATCGCCGTGGGAGTCGATGGCGTGGGCTTCGGCATGAAACTGGCCGGCGGTCGCTATGCCAACATGGAGGTACTGGGACGCATCAACCTGCTGGAGAAATATTTCCCCATCGTCGAACTGGGCATAGGAGAATGTAGCCGTACAGGCGAGGAGCAGAGCACCGTCTTCCAGACTCGCGCCCCCTACTATCGCGCCGGTATGGACTACTGCCTCACGAAAAAGAGAAACGGCAACCGCCTGTTTCTGGGTCTCAGATACGGATTTAGCCAATACAACTATGACTACTCCAATCCCGACTTCAAAGACCCTTACTGGGGTGGCGTGCAAGGTACCAACATCGAGGACATCAAGGCACACACGCACTGGATGGAGATATGTCTGGGCATAGAGACCAAGCTGTGGAAGTACATCCGCATGGGATGGTCATTCCGCTACAAGAGCCGTCTGGCCCAGAGTGACTGTCCACACGGTGAGGCATGGTACGTGCCAGGCTATGGTAAGAATGGCGGAACCACCTTTGGCGGTACAGTCAATCTGGTCTTTGAGTTCCAGTCGAAGAAGGCCATCAACTTTGCCAAGCAGAAGACACTGACAATCAAGCAATAGCACCAAAAGCAATTCAACATACCCACATAGATGAAGAATAAGAAAATCATAGGACAAAGCCTTTTCCTGGCCTTCCTGGTGATAGCCTCCATATGGATCGTCAAGAGCAACAAGGAGCAGGTGACCGAGAGTCGCCAACTGCAACCCGGCACGAAGATCATGGACCGAGGCTATCTGATGAACGAGGGTTCCATCTTCGGCACCTTCTACCACATCACCTACCAATCCAAGACCGACCTGAAGCTGGACATCGAGAAAGCCATGCAGGAGGTGGACCAGTCGCTCTCCATGTTCAACCCTCAGAGCACGGTAGCCCGCATCAACAGCGGAGAAAGCACCGATACGGACTCTCTCTTCGAAAAGGTGTTCTTACTGGCTAAAAACGTGCACAAGGCCACAGGCGGATGTTTCGACCCCACGGTTGCCCCACTCGTCAATGCATGGGGATTTGGCTTCAAAAACGGCGCCCTGCCCGACAGCACAAAGGTGGACAGCCTCAAGGCTCTCATCGGCTTTGACCGCGTGGCCCTACAGAGCGGTAAGATCGTGAAGGAGGACTCGTTGATGATCATGGACTTCAGCGCCATCGCCAAAGGATTTGGCGTAGACCAGGTGGCCTCGCTCCTCCGACAGAAAGGAGTGAAGAACTACATGGTGGAGATAGGCGGAGAGGTCATCGTGAAGGGCCTGAGTCCAAAGGGTAAGGCATGGCGTGTAGGCATAGCCAAACCCACCGAGGAGGAAGCCGGCAACGGGGAGTTCCAGGACATACTCGAACTGAAGGACAAGGCCATGGCCACGAGTGGCAACTACCGCAACTACTATGTCACCGAGGATGGTCGCAAACTGGCTCACACCATCGACCCTCATAGCGGTTATCCCATACAGCACAGCATACTCTCCAGCACAGTCTTTGCACCCGACTGCGCCACGGCAGACGCCTTTGCCACAGCCTTCATGGTCATGGGGCTCGACAAGGCTAAGGAGGTGCTGGCCAAGCAACCCTCTCTGGAGGTGTACTTCATCTACACCAACGAGAAGGGCGAATACCAGACATACAGCACCATCCGCCCCTAAACGAAGGCTTCGCCTTTGTAATAAAAAAACACCGTGAGTCTCGTTAACGAGACGTCCACCCCTCAATACTCAGCGCCCTTGAACTACACCCAACTGACATCCATACCCCTCTTCACCGGCATCAGCGGAGAAGACCTGGCCATCATCATGGACCGGGTGGAACTGCTCGACGTGGAATTGCTGTCTGGCGAGACTTTCGTCAGAGAGGGCGATATCTGTCAGTGCATGGCCATAGTCAAGGACGGAAAGATAGCACGCACACAGACCCGCCATGCCGGGCTCTTCATCAACTCGCGCAAGCAGGAGTGCCCCATCTCCTACCAGGTCACTGAGACACTCATGCCACCGGTCATCCTGGAGCCAGAGGTGCTCTTCGGGCTGGACCTTAGGCACAAGAACACATGGACAGCCAGTACCACATGCCACCTCACGCTCATCAGCAAGGAGGACATCAGGCAGACGCTGATGTACGTGCCCATCTGGCGCATCAACTTCATCAACCTGCTCTGCACCGACCTCCAGCGTAGCATCAGCGAACGACAGTCCAGAGTGACACCCGACCACAAGCGCCTGGTCACGGAGTTTCTGCTCAAGCATTGCTCCCATCGGGGAGACACCCTTTCGCTCGACATCACCATAGAGCAACTGGGCTACTGCCTGGGAGTGAACCGTCGCACGCTGGCCGGCCTGCTCGACGACTTGCAAGAGCAGGGGCTGATAGAGAAGCACAAACAGAGATTTCTCGTACCGTCCATAGAGGCACTCAGAGCCATCTCATAGACGGAGCACAAGAGAGACAACTATTATTAAGACAACGAACAAGAATGATGGAAAACGTCAAGCCTACACATATCAATCCTTTCCTGCAAGAGTACAGCACGCCTTGCCAGACCGTTCCTTTCGACCAAATAGACTTCCACGACTACGAGGAGGCTATGCTGGAGGGCATGAAGCGGGAAGACCAGGACGTGGAGGACTGCATCAACAATCCCGAACCTCCCACCTTCCAAAATACCATAGCCAGAGAGGACGACCGCACTCTCTCACGCGTCACGTCGGTCTTCTTCAATCTTCTGTCGGCACACACCAACGACGAGATGGACGAACTGGCTCAGAAGATGTCGCCCCTACTCACCCAGCACAGCAACGACATCATGCTCAACGAGCGCCTCTTTGCACGCGTGAAGGCGGTCTACGAGAATCCTGGGCATCTCACTCCAGAGGAGCAGAAACTGCTGGACAACTTCTACGAAGGATTTGAGAGAAACGGTATCACGCTCTGCGAGGAGGACAAGAAGACCTTCCGCGAGCTCAACCAGAAACTGTCGCTCGCCACATTGCAGTTCAGCCAGAACGAGCTGAAGGCCATGAATGCCTACGAACTGCACCTGGCCGACGAAAACGACCTCGACGGTCTACCCACCAGCGCCATAGACATCGCGCGCCAGACGGCCAAAGACAAAGGCAAGGAGGGCTGGATATTCACCTTGCATGCACCGTCTTTCACACCGTTTCTCACCTACAGCAAGAAGCGCGAACTGCGCAAGCAGATGTACATGGCTCGCAATACCATCTGTACGGCCAGCCAACCGGAATGGAACAACGAAGAGATCGTACGCGAGATAGTCAACCTGAGACTGCAGATAGCTCAGCTTTTGGGCTATAAGACCTGGGCCGACTATGTGCTGAAGCGCCGTATGGCCGAGAATGTGGCCAACGTAAACGGACTGCTACAGCAACTGCTCGAGGCATACCTCCCCACCGCCAAGCAGGAGGTGGCAGAGATAGAGGCACTGGCCAAAAGAGAGGAAGGAGACGACTTCACACTCATGCCCTGGGACTTTGACCACTATGCCTACCTGCTGAAGATGGAGCGATACAACGTGGATGCAGAGATGCTCAGACCTTATCTGCCCCTCTCCCGCGTGAAGGAGGGCGTATTCGGACTGGCCACTCGCCTCTATGGCATCACCTTCCATAAGCGCGACGACATCAGCACCTACCACGAGGATACGGAGGCTTGGGAAGTACGCGACAAGGACGGCACCTATCTGGCTATCCTGTACACAGACTTCCATCCCAGAGCTTCCAAGCAAAGCGGAGCCTGGATGACCAGCTACAAGGAGCAATGGAAGGAGAAGGACGGTACTGACAGTCGTCCACACGTCAGCGTGACGATGAACTTCACCAAAGCTACCGACGAGAAGCCTTCTCTGCTTACGTTGGGCGAGGTGGAGACTTTCTTGCACGAATTTGGACATGCGCTCCACGGCATCTTCAGCAAGGTGAACTACGAGTCTCTGAGTTGCATCAACGTATATTGGGACTTCGTGGAACTGCCTTCACAGTTTATGGAGAACTTTGCCATCAAACCGGAGTTTTTGCATACTTTTGCCAAGCACTACCAGACGGGCGAGGACATGCCCGACGAACTCATCGAGAGAGTGAGAAAGGCACGCAATTTCAACGTGGCTTATGCTTGTATTCGCCAGGTGAGCTTCGGCATGCTCGACATGGCCTACTATACACGCCAGACTCCCTTGGAAGAGAGCATTGAGGCATACGAAGAGGAGGCATGGAGACCGACCCAACTCCTACCCCACGTAGAAGGCACATGCATGTCGGTACAGTTTGGGCACATCATGAGCGGAGGCTACTCTGCTGGATACTATAGCTATAAGTGGGCCGAGGTGCTCGATGCCGATGCATTCTGCCTCTTCCAGCAGACGGGCATCTTCAACACGGAGACGGCACAGCGATTCCGCGACGAGGTACTCTCCAAGGGTGGTACCGACGACCCCATGAAGCTCTACAAGCGGTTCCGCGGACAAGAGCCCACCATCGATGCATTGCTCAAGAGAAACGGCATCGAGAAAGCTAAGGGTACATGAGCAGAACAATGCCATCCTGAATATTGTTTCCCCAAAGAAGAAAGCACAATCAAGATAGATACGAAAAAATATATGGAACTGAAAATTGACAAGAAGCAACACGACCTGGACATGAGGTACCTGCGTATGGCCTCCATCTGGAGCGAGAACAGCTACTGCGAGCGTCGCAAGGTAGGTGCACTCATCGTGAAGGACAAGATGATCATCAGCGATGGTTTCAACGGTACGCCTACCGGCTTTGAGAACATCTGCGAGGATGAAAACAACGTCAGCAAGCCTTACGTACTTCATGCAGAAGCCAACGCCATCAC
>JAZLII010000101.1:0-32986 GCA_045617275.1 Bacteroidaceae bacterium | reverse complement strand
GGCCATGACACAGGGGGGAAGCAGTTTTTTGAGCGTCTGCATGCCATAGTAGAACCCCGCCGTGGTGCGAGCCGTGAGGAGTGCATGGTCGGGTGTGATGTCGAGCATGTAGCCCTCCGGAGCGAGGCTCTCGTCGACCTGCATGCGGATGAGTCCGTCGGTGCTGCTGGTGGCCAGGGCCTGCAGGGGGGTGGAGGCATTGATGTCGCTCACGAAGCGTGCCGCCTCCCGACTGATGCTGTCGGGCAGCGTGCCGAAGCTTACCTTAAAGCCATGGGTGAGCGTCAGCTGCCCCTGCCCGGGTGTGAGGGAGAGGGGGCGCGGGGTGATGTTCACCTCCGTCTGTGCCATGCCGGTCAGGCAAAATGCCACGCTGCAAAGTAGCAGTAGGAGTCTTTTCATGTGTGAGACCATTATACAGTAATAACGAAGCAATGATGAAGCCACGGACCCTCTGCTTACAGGAGGCTCTTGCTGAGGTAGCGCACGGGGTACCACACGGCCAGCCATCCTACGAAGAGAACGGTGAAGAAGACGATGACGAGGTCGGTGAGATGCACGCTCACGGGATAGCTCTCGCGGATGAAGCTACCCTCGGCATCGCCCATGGTGATGAGTCCCAGCTCCTGCTGCAAGAGGCAGAGCCCCACGCCGATGAGTATGCCGGCCAGGGCACCGAAGATGCTGATCATGCGACCTTCGAGCATGAAGATCTTGCATATCTGCTGGTTGTTGGCACCGAGGTTGCGCAGTGTCTCCACGTCTTTCTTCTTGTCGATCATGAGCATGGACAGCGAACCGACGATGTTGAAGCAAGCCACCAGAAGGATGAAGGAGAGGAAGACGTAGGCGATGAACTTCTCCACATTCATGATGTGGAACACCTCCTCCTGCTGCTCGTAGCGGTCGCGCACCTTGAAGCGCGGACCCAGCAGTGTCTCTATCTCCGTCTTGGCACGGCCGAGGTTGACCCCGTCCTTGAGGCGCAGGTGGATGGCCGTGGTCTCTCCCTTGCGGTCGAGCAGGTCGCGGGCGAAGTCGATGCTGGTGAGGATGTAGTTGCTGTCGTACTTGTTCTGCTTCACCTGGAATACCACTCCGGGGGAATAGAGTTCGCAGGCATTGAAGCTGCTCAGGGGATTTTGCGGATTGACGCGCTCACCCTTCTTGGGGGCATAGATGGTGAGAGGCTGGTCGAAGTCGGCCTGCAGTCCCATCTTCACGGCCAGCTGTATGCCCAGGATGCCGTAGTACTTGCCGGGACCGCCCAAGGTGAGCTGGCCGGTGCCGAAGAAGAGTTCCTCTCCGCTCACCTGCTCCAGGAAGTTGTCCTCTACACCACGTACGCTCACCACCGTCTGCTGTCCACCCTGTACCACAAGCGCCTTGCCCTCCACACACTGCGAGATGACCTTTACCTTGTCGTTGCGACGCAAGGCTTGCAAGGCCTTGTCTTGAGAAGAGAAGGCAGTACCCTGCACCGCGGTGATCTCCAGCTGGGGGTCGAAGGACGTGAAGAGGTCGGCCACGAACTCCTGGAAACCGTTGAACACGCTCAGGATGCACACCATGGCTACGGTGGCCACAGCCACACCACAGGCCGAGATGGCCGAGATGATGTTGATGGCATGGTGGCTCTTCTTGGAGAAGAGATAGCGGCGGGCTATGAAGAAATTGAAATTCATTACTTCTTCAGCAATTCGTCAATGTGCTCTACATAGTCGAGCGAGTCGTCGACAAAGAATTTCAGTTCGGGGATGATGCGCAGCTGGAAGCGTACGCGCTGACCCAGTTCGAAGCGAAGCTGCTTCTGGTTGTCGTTGATGTTGCCCACGATCTCCTCCGCCTTCTCGCTGGGGAATACGCTGAGGTAGGCACGGCACACGCTCAGGTCGGGGCTGATGCGACACTTGCTCACGCTCACCAGTACGCCGTGCATCTGGCGGGTCTGTGCTACGAAGATCTCACTCAGTTCCTTCTGTAGCAGTCGGGCTATCTTGTTTTGTCTTGTTGTTTCCATTTCTTTTGCTTGGTTTTTAAGTATTTATGACTTTTGCGAGCGCAAAAGTAACGGTGGCTCGGTGGCTCGGGCAAGAGGGCAAAGCCAGGGGTGGATGGCAGAGCCGTGCCAGGGTGCCTATAACTTGCGGATGAGGGTCAGTCCGTCGCGGATGGGCACGATGACCTTCTCCACGCGAGGGTCCTTGGCCACGAGGTCGTTGAAGGCCTTGACGCCCAGGGTCTGTCGGTCGCTCTCGCGGGTGTGCTCCTCCACCACGTGGCCATACCAGAGCGTGTTGTCGGCTATGATGAAGCCACCCTGGCGCAGGCGGGGAAGTACCATCTCGTAGTACTCCACGTACTCACGCTTGTCGGCATCGATGAAGGCAAGGTCCCACACGGTGTCCATCTGTGGCAGCAGCTCGAGCGCATCGCCGATGTGGAGGTGTATCTTGCTGCCGTGGGGGCTACCCTCAAACCATGGACGGAGGAAATCCTCCTGCTCGTCGAATATCTCGAAGGTGTGGAGCTCTGCTCCCTCTTCCAAGGCCTCCGCCATGCTCAGGGCCGAATAGCCCGAGAAGGTGCCCAGCTCCAATACCCGCTGAGGGCGTACCATCGACACGAGCATCTTGAGAAGACGGCCCTGCAGGTGACCGCTGGCCATCTGTCCGTAGGCCAGGCGTAGCTGGGTGTCTCTCCACAGGGCGTGGAGATAGTCTCCTTCCGGGTCGATGTGGTGGAGTATGTATTCGTCGAGATCCAAAGTTGCGAGTTGTTTACAAATTGAAAATTGAGGTTTTTGCAGACGTGCAAAAGAACGCTCACCGCTCAACGTTCACCGCTCACCGCACATCGTTCATCGCCTTCAGCGCTTCAATGGCCAGGCGGTAGCTGTCGAGACCGAAGCCGCAGATGACGCCCTTGCAGCCTGCGCTGATGAGGCTCTTGTTGCGGAACTCCTCGCGCTGGTGTACGTTGCTGATATGTACCTCGATGGCAGGTGTCATCACAGCCTTCAGTGCATCGAGCAGGGCCACGCTGGTGTGGGTGTAGGCTCCGGCGTTGAGCACGATGCCGTCAAAGTCAAAACCTACCTCGTGTATCTTGTCGATGAGGCCTCCCTCGTGATTGCTCTGGTAGTAGCTTATCTCGATGTCGGGATAGCGCTCCTGAAGCTGCTTGAGGAAGCTCTCAAAACCTTGATGGCCGTAGATGCCGGGTTCTCTTTTGCCCAGCAGGTTCAGATTGGGACCGTTAATAATTTGTATTTTCATCTCTTTTTGTTACTTTTGCGTCGCCAAAAGTACGAAGAAATTCGGGAAAACCCAAATAAATGATGTATTAATTGCTGTTGAAGCCATGAGCAACCCACACAAAGCAGCTCCCTTGCAGGAGCAGATCACCGGAAGAGCCGTGCCACGTCCCATCGTGTTGCGCTACATCCAGTACCTGCGTCTGGAGCGCTCCTACACGGGCAATACGCTCGATGCCTATGTGCGTGACTTGCAGAAGCTCATCAACTATCTGGGCGACGAGGGCATAGACTTCCGCACCATCACGCTGGAACAGCTCGATCAGTTTGCCGCACAGATATCCGACCTCGGCGTGGCTCCACGGTCCCTGGCTCGCATACTGAGCGGCGTGCGCAGCTTCTACCGTTTCCTCGTGCTGGAGCGGGAGATCGACACCGACCCCACCGAACTCCTCGCTTCGCCCAACATCGGCAAGCATCTGCCCGACGTGCTCACCACGGAGGAGGTGGACAGCATCATCGCTGCCATAGACCCCGGTATGAGAGAGGCCCGGCGCGACCATGCCATCATCGAGACGCTCTACAGCTGCGGACTGCGCGTGAGCGAACTCTGCGAGCTGCTCATCAGTAATCTCTATCTCGACGAGGGCTATATCCGCGTGCATGGCAAGGGCAACAAGGAGCGACTCGTGCCCATCTCCCAGGTGGCCATAGACTGCCTGCGAGAGTGGCTGGAGGAGCGAGCCGAACTGCGCATCAAGCCCGGTCATGAAGACTATGTCTTCATCTCCATGCGAAGAGGTACCCGCCTGAGCCGCATCACCCTCTTCGTGCGCATCAAGCAACTGGCCTCGCTGGCAGGCATACAGAAGAGCATCTCGCCCCACACCTTCCGCCACTCCTTTGCCACACATCTGCTCGAAGGGGGAGCCAACCTCCGTGCCATACAAGCCATGCTCGGGCATGAGAGCATAGCCACCACGGAGATATACACCCACATAGACCGCAGTCACCTGCGAGAGCAGATACTGGAGCACCATCCCCGCAACATAAGTTGGGCCGCGCAGGAGAAAGGGAATTAGTCACGCAGGATGAGGAATTAAAAACTAGAATGAACGGACTAGATTTTTTCTATGCTTGCTGCGAGAATAAATAATAAAAATTCTTCTGCAGGCTACTTTTGCCTACGGGACAAAAGTACTGCGAAGCATCTCGCAAGCTCGCTGAGCGCCGTTCATTCTAGTTTCCTTTATGCCAACGGGTATATCATTGCCTTGAAAATTAGGCCTTAGGCCAGATAAGCCGGGGGTATTTGTTAATCTTTACTTAATAATGTGGTCGTGCGTGCGAGAAATCGTCTTTTTTTTGTATCTTTGCACGCTGGAAATAAAAACGGAATCAATAAAGCAATCAAAACATACAAACTGAAATGAAGAAAAACATTATTCTCTTGATGGCTGGTAGCGTAGTGCTGCTTACCGGTTGTAAGAAGCTCGGCCCTCTCTCGGCCGACAATTTCACCGTCACTCCCACTCCTCTGGAGGCTGTAGCCGGACAGGTAGATGCTACCATCAACGGCAACTTCCCCGTGAAGTACATGAAGAAGAAGGCTCAGGTGACCGTGACTCCCGTGCTGAAGTATCAGGGTGGCGAGGCTGTAGGCCAGAGCGCTTCCTTCCAGGGTGAGAAGGTACAGGGCAATGCTACTACCATCCAGTACAAGGTGGGTGGCAACTACACGATGAAGAACAGCTGGGCCTACACCGACGAGATGCTGCAGAGCGACCTCTACCTCCGCTTCGACGCCAAGGTGGGCAAGAAGACCGTGACCGTACCTGAGGTGAAGGTGGGCTACGGCGTACTGGGTACCAGCGCACTGCTGGGTCGCTGTCTGGCTTCTTCCAACGGTGCCCTCGCTCCCGATGCCTATCAGCGCATCATCAAGCAGAAGCAGGAGGCCAACATCAAGTTCCTCATCGCTCAGGCCAACCTCCGTGCCAGCGAGCTCAAGAGCGTGAGCATCACCGACCTGGTGAAGATACTCAAGGAGATCAACGACAATGCTGAGACCCGTGCACTCGACAACATCGAGGTAAGTGCCTACGCCAGCCCCGATGGTGGCTTTGCCTTCAATGAGAAGTTGGCTGAGAAGCGTCAGAACGTCAGCGCCGACTACCTGAGAAAGGAGCTCAAGAAGATCAAGATGGATGCCAGCATCGATACCAAGTTTACCGCTGAGGACTGGGAAGGCTTCCAGCAGCTCATCTCTCAGAGCAACCTCCAGGACAAGGCTGTCATCCTCCGCGTGCTGAGCATGTACCAGGATCCCGAGGAGCGTGAGACTCAGATACGCAACATGAGCGAGATCTACACCGACATCAAGGAGGGCATCCTGCCCGAGCTCCGTCGTGCTCGCCTCATCGTCAACTATGACATCATCGGCCGCAGCGACGAGCAGATCGTGGCTCAGTACAAGAGCGACGCCAGCAAGCTCAGCGTAGAGGAGATGCTCTATGGTGCTGCCCTGGCAAGCAACAATGCCGAGAAGAAGGCATGGTATGAGAAGACCGCTCAGCTCTATCCCTCTGACTACCGCGCATTCAACAACCTGGCTCAGCTGGCTTACCAGCAGGGTGATGCTGCTACCGCACAGCAGTTGCTCACCAAGGCTCAGGGCGTCAACCGCAGCGCTGCTCCCGTCAACACCAACCTCGCTCTGCTCGCTCTCGTACAGGGCAACGCCAAGCAGGCTGAGACCTACCTGGCTCAGGGTACCGGTGCCGATGCCTTCGACGAGGTGATGGGCGCGCTCAACCTGGCCAAGGGTAACTATCCTCAGGCTGCTCAGAACCTGGGCAAGGTGAAGAACAACACCGCTGCCTTGGCTCAGATCCTCAACAAGGACTATAGCGCTGCCAAGCAGACTCTCGCTGCTGTGAAGAATGCAGACGCCATCACCAGCTATCTGAAGGCTGTCCTGGCTGCTCGTACCAACGACACCTCTGCACTGACCAGCAACCTCCGCGAGGCTATCCAGAAGGATGCCAGCCTGGCTACCCGTGCTGCCAACGACCTCGAGTTTGCTCAGTACGGCAGTGCTGTCAAGGCTCTCCTGGGTAAGTAATCAGATTTTCTTTACCTCTCATTGCTCAGTCAATGATGAACAAATGCACAGCGATATGGGGAGTGCTACTCCTCTTTGTGATAACCGGATGCGGAGTGCCTCATGGGCAGCTCCGCATTCGCGGTGAATATACCAATCTCGACCAGGCCGACTTCCTCATCTACAGCATGGATGGAGGACTCGACAGGGTCGACACACTGCACATCCGACAGGGCGAGTTTGAGTTTCTCACCGACCTCCGACGCACAGCCACCTATCACATCCTCTATCCCAACAACGACGAACTGATGGTGTGGGCCAGTACGGGCGACGATGTGCGCATCGAGGGCGATGCACTGAACCTCTCGAAGGTGGAGGTGACAGGCAATGTGGAGAACGAGCTCTACACGGAGTTTCGCCAGCAGTTTGAGCCCAGCGACACCGTCACGGCCCGCCGCTGTGCCTCTGCCTTCATCCGGCAGCACCCCGAGAGTCCCGTCTCGATCTACCTGCTGGAGCGACATTTCCTCCAGAGCCAGCGTCTGCTCCCTGCCGACACGGTGCAGAGCCTCTATCAGGTGATCAGCAAGGCCCAGCCACGCAACAATGAGGTGGCACTCCTGGGAGGACGCATCCATCAGCGCTACGCCCTGCAGAAGGGACAGGCCATGCCCGACTTCTCCCTGCTATCTACCGACTCCGTCACCCACACACTCCGGGACTACCGGGGCAAGAAGCTCCTGGTGTACTTCTGGGCCGGATGGGTGAGCAGCACGCAGGCATCGCACCGCTCCATCTCGGAGACACTCGACGAGGTGGACGACGTGGAGGCACTCAGCTATAGCCTCGATGTGGACAGTGTCACCTTCGAAGCTACCAAGGGCGCGGACTATCTGGGCATACCCACCTGCTGTGACTACCAGGGCTTCCAAGGTGCGCTGGTGAAGCAGTTGGGCATCACACAGATACCCATGGCCGTACTCGTGGACAGGAGAGGCAAGATCATCATGGCCGATCCGGAGCTGGGCAATGTCCTGAAGACCCTGAAAAAAGACTAATCTCTCACCTCAATTCTATTATCCTTAGTTATGCTCGTCAAAGTCAATGGTGCTTCGCTGCAAGGACTGGAAGCCATACCGGTGACCGTGGAGGTCAATGCCTCTCCGGGTATGAAGTTTTTTCTGGTAGGCTTGCCCGACAATGCCGTGAAGGAGAGCCATGAGCGTGTGGTGGCTGCCATACACAACAGTGGGTTTAAGTTTCCCAACAAGCAGTTCACCATCAACATGGCCCCTGCCGATGTCAAGAAGGAAGGGTCGGGCTTCGACCTCCCCATAGCCATCGGCGTACTGGCTACAGAGGGTGTGGTGAAGCAGGACCTGCTACACTCGTCGATGCTGGTGGGCGAACTGAGTCTGGACGGTACCTTGCAACCTGTGCGCGGTGCCCTTCCCATAGCAGTCAAGGCTCGCGAACTGGGCTTCGAGCGACTCATCGTGCCCTTGCAGAACATACGTGAAGCGGCCGTGGTCAACAATATAGAGGTCTATGGAGCCCGCAACATCACGGAAGTAATATGCCTCCTCAATGGCATGCAGGTGATCGAGCCTACCGTGATGGATACCCGCAAGGAGTTTTATGAGCATCAGGATGCCTTTGAGCACGACTTTGTCGACATCAAGGGACAGGAATATGTGAAGCGTGCCATGGAGGTAGCCGCCGCGGGCGGGCACAACGTGATCATGGTAGGCCCCCCGGGCAGTGGCAAGAGCATGATAGCGAAGCGTCTCCCGAGCATCCTTCCCCCTCTCTCACTGCGCGAGTCGCTGGAGACCACACAGATACATTCCGTGGCGGGCAGCCTGAAGAGCGGTACCTCGCTCATCGCACAGCGCCCCTTCCGCAGCCCTCACCACACGATATCGCAAGTGGCACTCGTGGGTGGAGGTATCAATCCGCAGCCTGGCGAGATAAGCTTGGCTCACAATGGGGTACTCTTCTTGGACGAGCTGCCCGAGTTTTCCCGCAACGTGCTCGAGGTGCTCCGTCAGCCTCTTGAAGACCGTACCACCAACGTCTCCCGTGCCAAGTATAGCATCAACTATCCCTGCAACTTCATGTTCGTGGCCGCCATGAACCCTTGCCCCTGTGGCTACTACAACCATCCCACGAAGGCCTGTGTGTGTACGCCAGGGCAGATCACGCGCTACTTGAACAAGATATCCGGTCCGCTCCTCGATCGCATCGATCTCCAGATAGAGATAGCGCCCCTCAGTTTTGAGGAACTTTCCAAGGCAGCCCCGGGCGAAACCTCTGCTCAGATACGTGAGCGTGTGATGCGTGCCCGTCAGATGCAGATGGAGCGCTACAAGGAGCATCCCGACATCCATTGCAATGCGCAGATGACAGAGAAGATGCTTGCACAGTACTGTGTGCTGGACGAACCGACCAAGGAAGTGCTCCGCCAGGCCATGGTAAGGCTCAACCTCTCTGCCCGTGCCTACTCCCGCATACTCAAGGTGGCCCGCACCATAGCCGACCTGGACGGCAAGGCGAACATAGAGCTGTCTCATATAGCAGAGGCCGTGGGCTACCGCAATTTGGACAGAAGCAGCTGGGGAGAGTGAGGCCTTTAGAGCCATGACTAGATGTCATGGCGTGCCGAACGACGAAGACCAGTGCTCTGGTCGAGCCCGGCCATGCGGCCGTGAGCCCAGTAGGCCTTTAGAGCCATAGAAATGTCGAACGCATGACTGCGCCCTTGGTTGGCACGGCCATGCGTTCGATATATTATATATAATAAGGTGGAGCGGATCAGTTGTGTACGAGTGTACCGATCTCCTCGCCGTCCATCACCTTCTTGAGGTTGCCTACGATGTCCATGTTGAAGACATAGATGGGGAGATTGTTTTGCATACACATGGCGGTAGCGGTGATGTCCATGACCTTGAGTCCGCGTGAGATGACCTCATCGTAGCTGATGTCGTGGAACTTGGTAGCGGTGGGGTCCTTCTCGGGATCGGCGGTGTAGATGCCGTCCACACGGGTACCCTTGAGCATCACGTCGGCCTCAATCTCGATGCCGCGGAGGCTACTACCGGTATCGGTGGTGAAGTAGGGCGAACCGGTACCTGCGCTCATGATGACTACCTCGCCAGCTTCCATGGCCTCGATGGCCTTCCACTTGTTGTAGAACTCGCCAATGGGTTCCATGCGAATGGCCGTGAGCACACGGTTCTTGGCGCCGATGGCACCCAGGGCGCTGCTCAGCGCGAGTGAGTTGATGACGGTGGCACACATACCCATCTGGTCGCCCTTCACGCGGTCGAAGCCCTTGCCGGCTCCAGTCAGTCCGCGGAAGATGTTGCCTCCACCGATGACGATACCTATCTGTACGCCCATATCCTGCACCTCCTTGATTTGCTGTGCATACTCATTCAGACGCTTCACGTCGATGCCATAACCTTGTTCGCCCATCAGGCTCTCACCGCTGAGTTTCAGCAGTATTCTCTTAAACTTTGCCATAATATAATGTTATCGAATTAGAAATTCCACTTCTTTGAATGCATAGCGTCGGTCGTGTCCTTCCGTATCCCGCAGGATGAGATGGCCCGACGGCTGCACATCGGCTATCTCTGCCGAGAAGCAACCCTGCTCATCGCGATAGGGATGGAAACCCTCGCGGCGATAGAGGATGGTCATGTAGCGCTCGTGGATGGCCGTGAAGTCGCCCGCGTGGAGCTGGGCCATATAGTCCTCAAAGTGCTGGGCTACGCTCTGCAATACGGCGTCTCGGTCGGCAGGTACGCCCGTGATGAGTTGAAGCGAGACGGGATTGGGCGCATCGGAGAGAAACTCCGTCTGATTGATGTTGATGCCCACTCCGATGATGCCGTCGGCTATCTGCTTGCCGCTGAGGCTGGTCTCAATGAGGATGCCGGCTATCTTCTTGTCGTGCCAGTAGATGTCGTTGGGCCACTTCACCTCGATGTCGTCGGTATAAGCCGAGAGGGCATCGTGGATGGAGAGGGCACAGATCTCAGAGAGCGAGAAGATGTGGCTGACCGACAGAGAGGGGTGAACCAGCAGGCTGAAAAGCAGGTTTTTCCCACGCTCCGACTCCCAAGAGTTGCCACGCTGGCCTCGTCCGGACGACTGAAACTCTGCCGTGACACAGGTGATGTCGGCGGGGTTCTCTGCCTCGAATTGGCGGAGAAAGTCGTTGGTGGAATGGGTCTCGTCGAGATGGATGAAGATCATATTCAAGGGAGATAGATGATGTATGTGTGCCCACGTGTGTGCTATGCATTGCAAAATTAAGGAAAAAATGCTAACTTTGCGAACGAAAAAAGGAAAAAGTATGGCAGACGACAATTTCTATATGCGCAAGGCGCTGGAAGAAGCCCGAAGAGCAGGTGAGGAAGGTGAGATACCGGTGGGGGCTGTAGTGGTGTGCAGGGATACCGTCATCGCCAAGGCACACAACCTCACGGAGCGTCTTACCGACGTCACTGCCCATGCGGAGATGCAGGCCATCACGGCTGCGGCAGAGTATCTGGGAGGCAAGTACCTCAATGACTGCACGCTCTATGTCACCGTGGAACCCTGCATCATGTGTGCCGGAGCCCTGGGATGGTCACAGCTGGGAAGGCTGGTCTTCGGAGCCTCTGATGAGAAGCGTGGCTATCAGCGCTTCGCTCCCCAAGCCCTGCACCCTAAGACTGTCGTGGTGCAAGGAGTGATGGAGGAAGAGTGTGCCCAGCTCATGAAGGACTTCTTCAAGGGAAAGAGGAAGTGAAGGTGTAATTTCCACTCGGCATCTCGAAGAGTGATGCTTGCCGGAGCAAGAACCTTATATCTCATCAAGTTCTTCTGCAGGCGCGCTGCGAAGCGGCAAGCCGAGCGGAGCTTTGCGAATCTTGAGTAAATAATAAGGAAAGGACACTGTAAAAACTACAGTGTCCTTTCGCTTTGTATAGTGTGAGCTGCGAGAGCGAGCTTAGATGCTCTGCTCAATGCTCCAGACGAAGGCGCGGAGACCCAGGAGAGGATTGTCCACATCGAGCTTGTGCAGACGATCCAGCAGGGGCTGTACTTTCTCATCCTCGCAGACGGTGAGGATAGCACAGTTCATAGCGGGCCATGCATGGGTGCCCAGATGGGGCTCGCCCGTCTTGCTGCCGCGTCCAGCGGCATTGGGGAGCAAGGTATAGCCACGGCAGAGGGATGCATCGAGGACTTCGATGACGGCCTCCTGATGGGCTTGGTCGAAGGATATGAATACGCTTTTCATTGTTTATTCGGTTGTTCTGTTATTCGGTTATTCGGTTGTTCGGTTTAAGCCATCAAATCGCCCAACCGAAAAACCGCCCAACCATTAGTGTTACTTATTCTTGTGGACAAGTTGTTCTTCGCTCTTGTGCTCTGCCCAGTAGGCATCGAGCTGGCGCTGCTTGCGCATCTTGCGACGTTCTCTGCGGATACCGATACCACCAAAGATGCAGTACATAGAGGGTACGTAGATCAAGGTGAGGATGGTAGAGATGAGCAGACCACCGATGATGGCGATACCCATGGGGCGCCACATCTCGCTACCTACACCCTGGCTCAGTGCCATAGGCGTCATACCGAGGATGGTGGTCATGGTGGTCATCAGGATGGGACGCAGACGGCTGCGGGCAGCAGATGAAGCTGCACGGAGCAGTGAGTAGCCACGCTCGCGGAGCAGAATGGTGTAGTCGATGAGCACGATACCGTTCTTCACTACGATACCAATCAGCATGATACCACCGAGCATAGACATGATGTTCATCTCAAGACCCATGCCCACAAGTGCAAGCAAGATACCGCAGAAGGCGAAGGGCACGGAGAGGATGATGATGAAGGGGTAGGTCATGGACTCGAACTGGGCTGCCATCACGATGAACACCAGGATGATGATGATGATGGCCAGTGTGCCGAGGTCGCGGTTGGACTCCTGCTGATCCTCGTAGGTACCGGCTACCTGGATGCTACAGCCCTGGGGGATGGCCATCTGGCCGTAGATCTTCTCACCCAGCTCGACACCCTCGGAGAGGGAGGTACCGTCGGCCAATACGGCGCTGACGGTGACATAGCGCTGGCGGTCCTTACGCTCGATGGTGGGAGGAATGGCGCTCTCGACAACCTCGCCGAGGTCCTTGATGCGCACGTTCTGGCCACGGCCGTTGGGGATGAGCATGTTCTCCATGTCCTCGATGCTGATACGGGCGGTGGGCTCGAAGCGTACCTTCACGTCGTACTCCTCACCATCCTCGCGGAAGTAGGTCATCTGCGAACCGGTGATCATGTTGCGCACATAGGTGGCGGCAGTGCTGAGTCCGATGCCGTAGTTGGCCAGCTTCTCGCGGTCGAAGTTGACCACCAGCTCAGGCTGATAGTCGGAACGGGAGATGAAGCACTCGGTGATCATGTCGTGGTGACGCAGTGAGTCGGAGAGCTCCTCGGCTAGCATACGTGTGGCATCGAGGTCGTAGCCGTAGATCTCGAAGGTAGCAGTGGTCTGTCCGCCCATGCCGCCGCCACCGCCACCTCCACCGAGGTTGACGCGAGACTTGGCTATCTCAGGGATGGCCTTCAGGTCGGCACGCATCTCGTCACAGATGGCTGCCAGGCCCTTCTCACGCTCGTTGCTGCGCACCATAAGGATGTTGAATGAAATGATGTGTGAACCGTTGTCCTGGAGCGAGGCGAAGGTGTTGTTGTCGCCAGCCTGACCTACGGTGAAGTTGCAGTTCTTCATGTCCTTGCCGTAGCGCTCCTGCCACTTGGCTACGAGCGACTTGGCCAAGGCCTCGGACTTCTCTACGCGAGTACCGATGGGCAACTGGATGCTGACACCCACACGGCCGGAGTCGTTGGTGGGGAAGAAGCCAGACTCCAATCCCTTGGTGGAAACCACGACGATGGTGAATATCAAGAAGGAGAGACAGCCAGCGAGGACGGTCCAGCGATGGCGTACGGCCCAGCTGATGCGACGCTCGTACCAGCCATCCAGCTTATCCAGCGCCTTGGAGATGGGAGTGTAGAACTTCTTGATGAACCACGACTGCTTCTTCTTCAACTTCAGCATCTGCGAACAGAGCATGGGGGTGAAGGTAAGGGCAGAGATGGTAGAGACGGTCATGATGATACACATCATCCAACCCAGCTCCTTGAACAGGATACCGGCCATACCGGTCACCATGGTCAGAGGGAAGAACACGGCGATCATGGTCAGGGTAGAAGCTACAACGGAGATGGCCACCTCCTGCGTGGCATGTACTGCCGCTTGCTTGGGGGATGATCCGCGCTCGATGTGTGTGGTGACATTCTCCAAGACTACGATGGCATCATCTACCACATTACCGATAGCGATGGAGAGACAGGCCAGTGAGATCATGTTGAACGAAGACCCCGAAGCATAGAGGTAGATGAACGAGGCGATCAGTGACATGGGGATGGTGATGACGATGATCACCGTAGCACGCCAGCGGCCCAGGAAGATGAATACCACGAGGGCTACGAAGATCATGGCGTAGAGGATGGTATCCTCCAGTGAGCCGACGGTATCCTCGATATTCTCTGAAGTGTTGACGATGATACCCAGCTTGACATCCGAGGGCAGGTTCTTCTGCAACTCGGGCAGCTTGGCCATGACGGTTTTGGAGATGGCCACGGAGTTGGCTCCCGACTGCTTCTGGATGACGATCATCGCACCCTGCTTACCGTTGGTGAAGGTACGCTGTGAGCGCTCCTGCAGGTTGTCGACGATGCGTGCCACGTCCTTCAGGTAGACGTTGGCTCCGTTGTAGCTGGAGACGATGACGTTCTCCATCTGCTTGGGATCCTTGAACTCACCCTCCACACGTACGGTGTAGGTCTGGGTACCGATGTCCACGGTACCGTTGGTGATGTTCATGTTCTCGGCTGAGATGGCAGCGCTGATCTGCTGGGGAGAGACGTTGTAGGCCTCCATCTTCTGGGGATCCATGTAGATGTTGATCTCACGCTCGGGGGCACCGGCAATAGACACGGTACCCACACCGTCGATACGTGCCAGCGGGTTGGCCACGCCATCGTCCAGGATCTTATACAGTGCCTGCTGTGACTCCTCTGCCTGAACGGAGAGCAAGAGGATGGGCACCATGTCCGTAGAGAACTTGAACAGGATAGGCGTATTGGCCTGGTCTGGCAAGGCGTTGCTTACCATGTCCAGTTTGTCGCGCACATCGTTGGTCAGTGCATCGATGTCGTAGCCAAACTCAAACTGCAGCGTGATGACGCTGACATTCTCACGAGAGTTGCTGGTGATGTGCTTGAGGTGCTCCACAGAGTTGAGGGTATTCTCAAGCGGACGGGTCACGTTGTTCTCGCTATCATTGGCCGACGCACCGTTGTAGTACGCCATGACCATGATGGGGTGGGTATCGATATCTGGATAAAGATCGACGGGAAGTTTTATCAGGGAGAAGATACCAAACACTATGATAGCCGCAAAGCAGAGGCTTGTCATAATCGGTCTTTTGACCGCTCCTTCGTATAATGTCATATTCGTGATTTACATTTTGACGATTTACAATTTAGTGTTTTTTCCGGGAGTTCCGGACCGCTGTCACTCTTCCGGAATGTCCGGAAAGATATCATGGTCCGGGTTATTCGGAATGTTCGAGTTTCCTGGAGTTACTTGACAACTTCTACCTCTTTGCCATTGTTGAGGCGAGCCTGTCCTGCTACGACTACCTGATCGCCGGGGTTGACACCTGAGAAGATCTCATAGTTGGTGCCGATGTGTCTGCCCAGTTCTACCTTGTTGTAGCTTACGGTACCCTTTGCCTTGTCGTATACATATACATAGCGGTCGCCGGCACCGATCTGCTTCACGAGAGCCTCGTCGGGGATGAGCACATGATCCAGCGAACCGAAGTTGATGGTGGCGCGGGCAAACATACCGGGACGAACCTTCTGGTCGCTGTTGTTGATAGTCACTTCTACGGGGAAGGTATGGGTGACAGGGTCAACATTGGGAGTGATGATGGTCACCTTGCCGGTGAAGGCCTCACCGGGGTAAGCATCCAGGGTGATGTCGACGGGCTGGCCCTTCTGTACATCCTTGTAGTGCTTCTCGCTGATCTTGACCATCAGCTTGACAGGATTGGTCTGCTCGATGGTGAGCACGGGCATGGCACCGCTGTACATGTCGCCATTGTCATAGTTGCGTGCGGTGACTACACCACTGATGGGAGAGAAGAGCTGTGTGTTCTGCGAAAGCTGTGCGAGCTGGGTCTTGAGCACATTGAGCTGAGTCTGCTGACTCTCGAGCTGTACCTGTGCCATGTCGTATTCAGCCTGGCTTACACCGCCTATCTTGAAGAGCTCTTCGATGCGCTTGAAGTCGGTCTGTGTGTTCTTGAGTACGGCATTCTGGTTGCTGATCTGGAGCTGCAACTGCTGGAGGTTGGATGCATCCAGCTTTACTACGCACTGTCCCTTGCTTACACGGTCGCCTACCTCTACCAGGATGTTCTCGATACGGAGAGGTGCATTGGGAGCGATGTTGTTCTTCACGTCGCTCTCTACGGTAGCGGTGTAGGTATCTGTCTGAGGAATGCTCTCACTCTGCACTACTGCCAGTTTCACTTCAGGCTTGCCGGGTCCTGCCATCTTAGCATCAGCCCCTTCTTCCTTCTTATCACTGCAAGATGCCATCATGGCCAATCCGAGTGCCATTACAAAAAGTTTTGTATTCATTGTCTTTTATATTTTGTTCTGAATTATGATGATCTTTCTATTTAGTCTGTATCCCAGCGCTTATTCCTTACCAAGAGTATAGTCGAGGTCGGCACGGTTGGTGAGGTACTCGTAGATGCTTTGGCTATAGGTCAGCTCGGCCTGTGTCAGTGCAGTCTCGCTCTGGTTGAGCTCCAAGACGGTACCTTTACCCACGTCGTATCGCTTGGCAGAGATGGCCACGGCCTTGTCGGCTTGGGCTACGGCCTGACGGTTGGACTCAAGCTTGGCTACGGTGGAGATCATGTTCTCACGGTAGCTGGTGGCAGCCATGGAGAGCTGACGCTTGGCATTGTCGCGAGTGTCGAGAAGCTGTGCGGCCTGGATGCGGTTGGACTTCAGCTTGGTGAAGTTGCTTGCCTTGTAGATGGGTACACTTACTGCAAAAGCCATGGAAAGGCTGGGTGAGAAGTGGTACTTGAAGATGTTCCAATTGGGGTTGGACATAGACTGCTCCTGGCCGGTGAACTGCATGGCCACGGTAGGCATGAAGTTGGTCTTCAGGATCTTGTATGCACGGTTGATCAGTGACATGTTGAGGTCGATCTGCTTGAGGTTGGTGTTGTTCTCCACCTGGTCGGCATAGATCTGCTCAGGCACTACAAGCTGGTTCTCATAAGCCTTGAGTGCATCCTTGATGTCGATGTCGACATCGGCAGTGACACCCATCAGCACCTTGAGCTGGAGCAGAGAGAGATTGACACCGGTCTCTGCGCTTACCACAGAAGATGCCATGTTGCGCATCTGTACCTCGGCAGATATCTTGTCGTACTCACTTACGCGACCCACCTTGTACATGTTGTCGATGAGGTCGAAATACTCCTTTGAGGTCTTGTAGGCCTTCTGTATCACCTCGTAGCTGTCCTTGGAGAGCAATGCGCCGTAGTAGGCCTTGGTCACCTGATTGACAAGGTCGAGCTTAGAGGAACGAGCCTTCTCCTGAGCCACCAGGATGTCCTCCTTGGTGAGCTTCATGTTCTGGTACACTGCGGGAGCGAAGAGGGGCAGGGTGAGGGTGATGCCAGCCTGTGCGGTGGTAGAACCATCCATACCCATCTTGAAGGAACCCATGCTGGTGCGGATCTCTGCCACCTTGATGCTGTGTGAGAGGCCGATGCTACCGTCAAGGCTGGGGAGCAATGCCTGCCAGGCTTCTTGCTGCGCTACCATCTTGAGCTGGATGTCTTTGTCTGCCACCTTCATGGTGGGGTTTTCGGCCAGAGCTATCTCGATGGCCTTGCTTAGGGTAAGCTCCATCTTGGCCTTGCCTTGTGCCATGACTGCAGTGTTGCCAAACGCAGTCAGCAACAAGCCGGCAAGGATAAGCTTACTTGCTCTTTTCAAAAAGAAACTGTTCATATTTTCAATCTTTATTTTCTTAAAAACGACCTTTCACTGCCCCTTGGGGGTACCTTTTTGCAGGTGCAAAGTTAGGTGCAATCCTATTGCGGTCCTTGTAAAAAATGGACTTTTGTGCAAAGTTACTGATTTTAAGTGGAATGATGTTGGTGTGCCATACATTATTAATAATAATTAACGGCTCACTGCCATCCTCCTGCGTAGACTGCCCCATAGGGGCTTTGCCGGCTTGCACAAACCTTTGCCTTGCTACCTCTTAGAGGCTTTGGGAAAATCGAGTGCAAAGTTACGAAAAAATGCGCCACGTCGATTGTTCATTTTTTCTCAACGTGAGTTCATAATAAGAAATGTGAGAGAAAATGAACAAGATCGAGGGGCTTTTTGTAGAAGGGTGTCTGCTTTTTGGGGATGTTGAAAGCGCCTTTTGCCGGGCGATGCGCCAAGAAGACTCACTAAGGACAGGTGCGTGGCTTATCGTCTTTTGCCTTGCAGCGTGATGAGTGGAATGAGCATCTCTTCGAGGGATACGCCTCCGTGCTGGAAGGTGTCCTTGAAGTAAGATACGTAGTAGTTGTAGTTGTTGGGGTAGGCAAAGAAGTCTGCCCCGGTGGCAAAGACATAGGTGGTGGAGAGGTTGGGCGAGGGAAGCATGGCCTTGGCTGGATCCTTGATCTCCATCACCTCTTTGGGATTGTAACTGAGGTTCTTACCCAGCTTGTAGCGCAAGTTGGTATTGGTGTTCTTGTCGCCCACCACTTTGATGGCATTGGTGGCACGTATGCTACCATGGTCGGTGGTGAGGATGATACGATAGTCGCTTTGAGCCAGAGCGCGGAAGATGTCCTTCACTGCAGAGTGGCGAAACCAGCTCTGGGTGATGCTACGGTAGGCCGCTTCGTTGTTGGCCAGCTCGCGTACCATGCGACTTTCCGTACGTGCATGGCTGAGCATGTCTATAAAGTTGAGTACCAATACGTTGAGATCGAAACGCTTGAGATTGGGGAATTCGTGTAGGAACTTCTCTGCCGCCTGCGAGTCGTTGATCTTGTGGTAGGAGAAAGTATTCTTGCGGCGGTAGCGTTCAAGCTGGGTTTGTATGAGCGGAGCTTCGTTGAGGTTCTTGCCCTCTTCGGAGTCCTCGTCCACCCAGAGGTCGGGAAACATACGCGCTATCTGCTGTGGCATCAGTCCGCTGAAGATGGCGTTGCGGGCATACTGGGTGGCTGTGGGCAGGATGCTGGTGTAGAGATTCTCCTCAATGGTAAATGCGTCGGCTATCTCGTCGCGCAGCACGCACCACTGGTCGTAGCGGAAATTGTCGATGACAACGAGGAACACCTTCTCTCCCTCGTTGAGTGCGGGGAAGATGCACTTCTTGAAGATGTCGAGACTCATGGTGGGGCGTGTCTCGGGTTGCTCTATCCAAGAGAGGTAGCGCTTCTTGATGAAGCGGGCAAACATGTTGTTGGCTTCCTGCTTCTGCATAAGCAGCATCTCCTTCATGGACGAGTTGGTCTCGCTGAGCTGAAGTTCCCAGTACACGAGTTTCTTGTACACCTCCATCCAGTCCTCTATGGTGAGGGAGTCGTTGATCTGCATGCCCAGTCGGCCGAAGTCCTGCTGGTATGCGTTTTGGGCCACCTCGGTGACAATCTCCCTTTGGTGGATGTTCTTCTTCAGCGTAGACAGGATCTGCAGCGGGTTGACGGGCTTGATGAGATAGTCGGCTATCTGCGAACCGATGGCCTGCTCCATGATGTTCTCCTCTTCACTTTTCGTCACCATCACGACAGGGGTAGTGGGCGACACTTCCTTGATACGGGCCAGCGTCTCCAGGCCGCTCATACCAGGCATATTCTCATCCAGAAGGATAAGGTCAAAGTCTTGCTCGTGACAGAGATCCAAGGCATCGTAGCCGTTGCTGACCGTCACTACCTCATAGCCCTTTTTCTCGAGAAAAAGAGTATGTGCCTTGAGTAGTTCTATCTCGTCGTCAATCCAAAGTAGTTTGTAGTCCACGGGGCGAATTGAAAATTGAAAAGTGAGAATTGAAAAGTGAATAGTGGGTGGGATATGATGCTTGCATCAATATGCCTGGGCGTGAGCGCTTTTGCTGTCGTGCAAGATGCAGTCGAGGCAAGGCCTCAAGGTGGGGGGGGGTGTCAGAAGAGCCAGTCGTAGTCACTGGAGCCGTCGAGCACCTCTTCCTCTACTTCTTCCTCGGGCACGTAGTCGTCGGGGTCGATGAAGGGGATGTCTTCCGGTTCGTCGATGCGCACGTCGTCGGGTATGGCAAGTGGTGCGAAGGTACGGTCGAAGAAGTCGGCATAGTCGTCGAAGCTATACTGTCGTCCCAGCATCTGGAGGTTGTCGTCGCTGATGAGAACCACGCGTAGCCCGCTGAGCAACTTGGCCATGCGATGGTCGGCAAAGAGGCGCTGAGCATAGGCATGTACCTCATCGTAGCTCAGGAAGCCGTGTATGCGCATCATGGATATGCCGTCGAGGTCCATCAGTTCCATCTCAACGTTGCGCACCATGAAACTGGTGAAGTTGTAGCGTGCCATCTCAAAGAGCAACTGATCCTGATCGAGCGAGTCGGTAGGATAAGCCAGGATAAAGTTGAAGGGAGCGATGCGATCTGCCTTGAGTGTGTCGGCCACCTGGGTGGAGTCGCCGGCAGCGCCTCCTGTACGTCTGCCCCAGATACCTTTGGCATCATACTTCTCTCCAGAGAGCAGACGACCCTCGTCCAGTCCCTTTACGATGCTTTGTGCCATCTCTGTCACCTCGTCTTTGGGGTAGGTGGAGATGAGGTCTTTCAGTTCGGTCATAAACTCAGGACGGTGTCCAGTGTAGAGTTGGGACATGGCATGTACGAAGAGCAGTTTGGCACGGTTCTTTCCCTCAGGGAAATTGTCGGTGCAGAACTGATAGTTGCGATCCACCTCCTCATAGCGATCCTCCATGTAAGCCTTGTAGGTGGCGGTGTAGATGGAGTCTTCTACGTGTGTGCCTTGGGTGGCTATCATCACATAGTTGGGATTGTTGAGCAGAGCTGCTATCTTGCCTTCTCCGTATTCGTCGGTGATGAGCTGCTTGTAGCGTTCAGCCTCCTCGCTGTTGCCCATACGTCCGGTGAGCAGGAAGAGGTGGTAGTAGATGTCCTCCTTCTTCTCATATTCGGGGAAGTCGCCAAGTAGGCGCAGGAGCGTCTTCAGGGCAAGGGGGAAATTCTCCAGCTTCTCCACCTCCAGAATGCCGGCCTTGTAGAGTCCCTCGCTCAGGATGGCGTTGGAGCTCTGCAACTGCTCCTCTGTGAAGGGTATCTGTCTGAGGTAGAACTCGCGATGGTGTGGGTCGTTGGCCAGCGAGTCCAGGCGAGCCTGTTCCTCTTGGTCCACTCCACCTTCTGCGTCGGAGCCACCTTCTCCCAGGTTGCCCAGTGAGTCGGTATCCTCTTCGTCATAGTTGTATTCTTCGAAGTCGTCGCTACGCTCTACGCGCTTGTTGCTTCTTCGCCAGTTGTCCTCGTTGGCACGCTGTCCCCAGCGGCGCTGGAACTCCTGCTTGCCATTCTGCACCGTGTTGGGGTTGTAGAAATACCATGCGCCACGCTGTCCACTCATCGAGGTAGGACCTGTCGGTGGGGTGTTGTTGGCAGGCTTGTTGCCAGCCTGGGGCATGTTGGTGCCAGTGGCACCTGGAGTCAGCCCGTTGGCCTGTGCCTTCTTGGCCTCCTCCTTCTCCTTCTTCTTCAGCGCCTCTATCACACGGTCGATAGCAGCCATGTACTCAGCCTCAGGCATCTTGGCCAGGGCTTGCAGAGAGTCTTGCAACTTGATGTCGGAGAGAGGAGGTTGCAGTTCGTCGAGTATCTTGCTGCGACGCTCACTCTCCTTGTATTCCTCATGCTCCTTGTCGAGTATGGACATACAATCCTTGTAGCATCGCTGAGTCTCGATATAGTTCTCCTGTTCCCAGTAGAGCTGGCCCAGACGCAGGAGCAGCATGGCCTTGGCCGGACCACCCTTCGTACTTTTTTCTACACCCTTCTCCCAAGCACCTATGCACTTGGCAGTATCTTGCGTGCTCATGTGTATGTTGCCGATGGCGTAGTACACGCGGTCGAGATAGTCTTTGTTGCGCTCGTTGCGGGCCATGCGCTGGAGCTTCTTGATCATCTTCTTGCTCTGTCCTTTCGACATCACTTCCGTCTGCAAGATGCGAGCGTTGAACTCCATCTCATAGGGAGGGTTGCTTCGTGCCACCTTTCCCAGGTACTTGTAGGCCATCTTGGTGTTGCCGAGCTCGTTGTAGAGCTGTCCGGCCAGGAAGTTGAGTCGGGCACGCTGCACTTTCCCTTTCGTATGCTTGATGGTCTGCAACAGGTGTGGCAACGCCTCTTCATAGCGCTCGGAGAGGATGAGGAAGGCCGCCAAGGTGTTTTCTCGCTCACGGGCTCCTGTGATGCTCATGCTGTCGCGTGCCATCTTGTTGAGCATATCCTCGGCGTCATAGGGCCATTCCAGTGCCACATAGCATCGTGCCAGCCATGCCTTGGCTACGCTGTACACTTCTGGCTGTGTGCTATACATGTGTGCGGTGTAGTTGAACGTGCTGGCCGCCTCTATGAATTCGCCTTGCTGAAACTGGGCCTTTCCCATCATTAGCCAGGCATTCCTCAGTACGGGGTTGAACTCCTTCCTGCTACGGTATTCCTTCTCCTTGGGAGTAAGTTTGTGTCCACCGCTTACGGTGGGTTTCTTCTTGATGGTGTGTAGCTTGATGGCCTTCTCGCACTTCTCTATGGCAGTGTCGAAGTTGGATCGGCCCATGCTTGCCGTCTGCTTACGGGTACTGATGTACATGGGCAGCAGTTCCGAGTAGTTGTCCTGATGTCCTCTGGCTTGGGCTTCCATTCCTTCGTTGAAAGCCAGTTTGCCATTGTGCAACGTGTTGTAGCGAGCCAGGAAACTATGCCACATACGTGTGCCGGAAGTGTTGTTCTTATTGGAGCAAGCGGTGAGCAGACCACACAGGAGACACAGCACGATGCCCATGCCCCACAGGGAGAGAGCATGGTGCCTTTTTGCCGTATGTGATACCTTGTTTTTCACGCCTGCGCACGATTAACCATAGTCTTATAACGGATTATGGCTTGATTTATTGTCTTTGGCGGCACGGTTTTCGCCTACGATGAGGAAAATTTCATCCTTGAGTTCATCGGGAAGGTTGATGTAGCGTAGCTGAAGGCTCCTCACCCAGCCTGCCACTTCATCGGTACGCATGGTGTAGAGTATGTCCCTGAATTCCTCACATTCCTCCTCCGAGTATTCATCTCCCTCCTTGCCTCGGAAGCGGTCCAGCTCCTCGTCGTTGTAGTATTCCACTTGCTTGCTGATGGCGGCCAGCAAGCTGTCCTTCTCACACGTCTCATGCTGTCCGCAGCACTCCATGTCGACAGGGTTGATGGTGGGCAGCTCGTCTATCTCGCCAGCCTCCAGCTTTTTTTCCAGGTTGCGGTTGCGAAGCCATCCGGCAAAGCCTGCGATGCACCCCAGTACAAGGAGTGACAAGATGAATATGAATAGTAGCATGGGATGGACGAATTGAGAATTGAAAGTTGAGAATTGAAAATTTAGAATTGAAGGCCGCGAGTAAGCGAGAGCAGAGATAAACTTGCTTAAGCTCTGCCGATCGGGAGCGGGCTCGAGGCATAGCCTCAAAATGGAAAATCGTTCTACATCTATGCCTCCTTCACCGAAAACTCCTTCCAGAACGAGGGGTATGACTTGCTTACCACTTGAGGATTGTTGATGCGTATCTCTCCCAGCACCTGTGCGCAGGGAGCAAAGGACATCGCCATGCGGTGGTCCTCATATGTGTCGATGGCAGGGGCAGCCTCTTCCTGGCATCGCTCTCCGTCCCAGTAGAGTATGCTGTCGTCCGCCTCTTGGACGGCGTAGCCCAGTTTGGCCAACTCGCATCGCAAAGCCTTGATGCGGTCGGTCTCTTTGATCTTCAAGCTCTGCAGACCTGTGATGCGAAATGGCATCTGAAGCATGCAGCAGGTCACCACCACCGTCTGGGCCAGGTCGGGCTGGCGTAGCATGTCGATGTCGAGCCGCTGAGCGTGCTGACCCGCGTGCGTGAGCCGTACGCCCCCGTTGTCGGGCAAGAAGGTGGTCTCCACCCCCAGAGGGGCAAAGATGTCCTTCACCGCTTGGTCGCCTTGCAGACTCTCTGCGAAGAGCCCTGGCAGGATCACTTCGCTTTCGGGAGTGAGGGCCACCATCTCATACCAGTAGCTGGATGCACTCCAGTCATTTTCTATGTAGTAGGGGATGGGGGTATAGGGTGAGGGAGATACACTGATCTCGTTGGCTCCACTCCAGGACGCCTGTGCGCCAAACTGCTTCATGATGCCCAGCGTCATGTCGATGTAAGGGCGGCTTACGATCTCGCCTGTAAGCGTAAGGGTCAGTCCTTTCTGTAGTTGGGGACCCGCCATAAGCAAGGCACTAACGTACTGACTGCTGACGTTGCCTGGCAGACAGATGCTGCCACCCTCGAGAGGATGGCCCGTGATGCGTAGGGGAGGGTAGCCCTCTTCTTCCACATAGTCTATCTCTGCGCCCAAGGTACGCAAGGCGTCCACGAGTACGCTGATGGGGCGGTGTCTCATGCGCTCAGTGCCCGTGATGATGCGTGTGCCGGGAGTTACACTGAGGTAGGCACTCAAAAAGCGCATCGCAGTACCGGCTGCCATGATGTCGATGACGGGAAGGTCGCTTGTAGCAGAAGAATCCTTGATATTCAATTCTTCAAGTCCTCTCACCATCACGAAGGTGTCGTCGCAGTCTGAAAGGTTCTCTGGCATCACTCCCTTTCCGCTCAGCGCGTTGATGACAAGCGCTCTGTTGCTGATACTCTTGCTGGCGGGCAATGTGACAGTTTTGCTCTTGAATGGCTGGGCCAGGACGGTATATTGCATAGAAGAAACCCTTTTTTTGATTTATTTTTTGCAAAAGTACGAAAAATATTTGGTCGTTCCAAAAAAAACATATACCTTTGCACTCGCAAAAACAAAGGGACGGCAACGTCTTGATGTTTTGAGCAAGGAACGGGCAGTAGCTCAGCCCGGTAGAGTCCACGTCTGGGGGGCGTGTTGTCGCAAGTTCGAATCTTGTCTGCCCGACCGTTCTGAAGGTGCCAATCTCAATCGAGGTTGGCATTTTTCTTTTGTGTACAGGCCTTTTTGCCATAAAAAAAGCGGAGCTTGGAGGCTCCGCTTAAGTATTGATGTGAGGATGTGCTTATTCGAACATCACGGTCTTGGTCTGACCGTTGGCCAACTTGATGGTCACCGTCTTGCTGTCCTTGCTCAGGGCTACGCTCTTGACAGGGCTGAGCTCTTTGGCGGTGAAGCCTGTGCCGTCCTGGCCTACCTTCTTCCAGAGCTGCAGGGTGACGAGGATGCGCTCGCCAGCCATCTTCTCACGCAGCTGAGGCAGGACGCAACGGTGGCTGACGGGATGCAGGCCGTCGGGATAGATAGCCTTCTCCTGGGCTGTCCAGCCATAGATGGGGATCATGGCCAATTCGTAGGCACCGTTGGTGTAGATGCGCACTTCGTCGGATGTACGACCTAAAAGCTTGGATGCGGGCAGGGTGATGCCATGGTTGCTGAAGCTCTTGCCAGGTTCCAGTGTCTTCTTGAACTCGGACGAACCCTCGGGCAGGGTGTAGTGACCCAGGGTGATCTCTGTACTATCGGGCAGGCTGACCTTGTCCACACGCAGGATGCCGTCGGGCAGCATGATGTCGTTGAGCTGATACTTCACCTCCTTGTCAGTCTCCAGCACGGCATGGCGGGTGTAGACCTCGTTCTCAAACTTTTTGAAGTCGTAGAGGCGCAGCACCTCCCATTCGCCCTTCTTGTTCTTCGTGCCATAGTTCATGGATATCTCGCCGTTCTTGCCATCAGCCATCCAGGGGAACTCGGTGTTGTAGGCCAGCTTGTTGTAGTTCTCGCTGGAGCGGAACTTCTGCCAGTCTCCAGCCACGGTCTCGTGGCACCATGAGCGCATCTCCGAACCGCCGCAGTTGGGATAGTTGGTGATGAGCAGACCTGTGGCAGGCTGGAACTTGTTGTACACCTTGCCGGGCAGGATGTCCTTCTCCCAGGGACCCTCGTTCTCCACGGCACTCCAGTACTTGCTTGTCTCGGGAAGCAGAAGTCCGAGGAAAGCCTTGCCTATCCAGTACACGCTGCCACGGCAGCTGTATATCTGTACACAGGGGTCGAAGGGGCCATAGAATCCCATCGTGGGGACACCGTTCTCCAGGAAGTCGGGATGGGTCATAAACTGAAGGAGCGATGCCGAAGCGATGTGGCGCAGCCAGCCGTAGTTCACATTCTCAAACTGGCCATACTCCAGCAAGGGCAGGGGAGTGACGGCTGCAAAACGGTAGCAGATACTGCGTCCCCACATGTTCATGCGACCGTCGCGTGCAAACATATAGGGATAGTTGTCTATCATGTCGCTCTCGTTCTTGAGGAACTGAGCGGCGATCTTCTGGTAGACGTCAGCCTCAAGACCACTGCCTTGTGCAGGCTTGAAGTGCTTGCCGAAGAACTCTACCCACAGTGGTCCGTAGCTCTGGTAGGCCCACATCGAGTAGTAGTCGTAGGCAGGGGCATCATTGTACCAGCCCTCACCACGATAGCGAGTGAGCAATTTCTGAAGGTAGTCCACCATCTTCTTCTCGTTGACCTTGTAGCCCTGGTCCTTGAAGAAACTCATGGCAAAGACATTGAAAAACATCCAGTTGCTATCGATGGAAGGACCTTCTCCATAGCTTAAGATGAGCGCAGCCAAGTCGTCCTTCTCCTGCTTGCTCAGGGGAGCCCAGAGTGTCTCGGGCGAAGCCTTCATGGAGATACAGAGCGAAGCCAACTCAAGCAGCGTCTGTCCAGCACCTCCACGAAGATGGGGCACATAGTGCTTGCTGGCGGGATTGGACAGAGACACCAGCTGGTGGCGGTAATATTCGGCCACCTTGATGCCGCCTATGGTCAGGTCGGGGTTGTTCTTCAGCAGGGGGGCTGCCACAAACATGGTGCGTGCCAGTCCTTCGAGCTTTGCCGTCTTGGCCTTGCCCATGTTCTCGGGATAGGTCTTGTCCAGCTGCTTGGGGAAGTACATGGGATCGTCCAAGCAGTGTATGTAGCTGAAGGCACCGCTGAGCAAGTATTCACCAGCCTCTATCCAATGCTTGCGAGTCATGCCGGTGAAGGGACTCTTCTGCATGTCGGGGTTCTTCACGCTAAATACATTGGTAGCCTTGGCCGCCTCGATGGGAAGTGAGCCCGACAGGCTTGTGGCATGGGCCGACTGACTGGTCAGAGCCAGGGCGAATGCCAAGGCAGAGACTTTGAGTAGTGTTTTCATATTGATGGGGTTGTTCGGTTGTTTGTTTTTTGAAGTTTTTGAAGGGACCCAACGGAAAACCGTTGGGCACGGTGGCTTTGAGGTTATAAGGTTATGAGGTTATAAAGTAACTTCCGCTCATCGCTCAACGTCATCGTCGTAGTGCTGGAAGAGGAAGTCGTTGTAAGGGTACTTCTGCACATGCAGTTCGCGCACCTTGTTGTAGAGCGTGGTCTTCAGTTCGTCGTAGTTGGTCTTCTCCAGGGCGGAGATGAACATGCAGTCGCCATTGAGCCTTGCCATCCACGTGGCTTTCAGTTCGTCAAGGGAGATGTTCTCCTTGGTGGCCGGTGTGAGATCGTCGGCGTCCTTCTCCACCCAGGTGTAGGCATCTATCTTGTTGAAGAAGATCATGCAAGGTTTTTCTGCACAGCCGAGGTCGGCAAGCGTCTTCTCCACCACTTTGATCTGGTCCTCAAAGTCGGGATGCGAGATATCCACGACGTGTATGAGGAGGTCAGCCTCTCGAACCTCGTCGAGGGTCGACTTGAAGCTGTCCACCAGATCGTGTGGCAACTTGCGAATGAATCCTACTGTGTCGGAGAGCAGGAAGGGGAGGTTGTCGATGATCACCTTGCGCACAGTGGTGTCGAGGGTGGCAAAGAGCTTGTTCTCTGCAAATACTTCGCTCTTGGCGAGGAGGTTGAGGAGCGTACTCTTGCCCACATTGGTATAGCCCACAAGGGCCACACGTATCATGCGGCCACGATTGCTGCGCTGAGTGCTCTTCTGCCGGTCAATGTCGGCAAGGCGCTGCTTGAGCAGAGCCATGCGGTTGAGGATGATACGGCGGTCCATCTCGAGCTGTGTCTCACCCGGTCCACGAAGGCCTACAGAGCCCTTGCCTCCGCCGCCGCCGGAGCCGCCGCCTTGGCGCTCAAGGTGCGTCCAGAGTCTCTGCAGACGGGGGAGCATGTAGCGGTATTGGGCCAGTTCGACTTGCGTCTTGGCATTAGCCGTCTGAGCGCGCATGGCAAAGATGTCGAGGATGAGGTTAGTACGATCGAGTATCTTCACCTTGAGCTCTGCCTCGATGTTGCGCAACTGCTTGGCACTCAGTTCGTCATCAAAGATGACCATGCTGATCTCCCTCTCGGCATCCTCTTCGGCCTGGATGTAGCTGCGTATCTCCTCCAGCTTACCCTTGCCCAGATAAGTCACGCTGCTCGGGCCGTTGACTTTCTGCGTGAAACGCTTCACAGTGACAGCTCCGGCCGTCTCGGCCAGAAACTCCAGTTCGTCGAGATATTCCTTTGTCTTTCGCTCGTTCTGTTGTGGGGTAATAAGACCAACGAGGATGGCAGTCTCAGGACTGTCATCCAATACGTTGTGAAACTTCACCTCCGACATGCCTTCTTCAAAAGGCAGTGACGAGCGGCTCGAATTATAGTGCTTGCTTCTACTTGTCTTCAATCAGTCAAAATTATGAATTGTGAATTATGAATTGTGAATTACTTCACCTGCACTACCAGATACTTGCTCACACTCCAGAACTGTGCAGGCGAGGTGATGTGCAGCTCGTAGAGTCCCTCGCTGTTCTTGGCCAGCTGATAGCTGCCTTCGGGATGGTTGGTCAGCAGGGTGGCACTCTTCGACTGCAGTTGGATCTCCTTCACGTAGCGGATGTCTATCTCGGTGAAGTAGTTCTTGTTGAAATGGCTATTCTGCAGCACTTCGCCACTATCCAGGATCTTGTTCTCCTTCAGTTCCTTCTTGGTACCAAAGACAAACCATGCCTTGTGCAGTTCCTTGTCCTGTGCTGCGATTTCGGCGGTACGCTGCTCATTCTCCTCGGTGAGGCTGTTCACGTTGTCGTTGAGAGTGCTTATCTGCTCACTCTGCTGCTCTATGATGACATCGCGAGCGGCGAGCTCTTCTTCCATCTGTGCTATGCGTGCCACTTGCTCCTTGTAGTCTGTCTCCAGCTTCTCTACTTGCTTGATGAGGGCTGCCATCTTGCTGTTGGAACTGTTGACTTTCTTCTTCAGCATGTCGATGAGTTCGCGGTTTTCCTGCAGCTTGCTCTGCACAAACTGCATATTGCCGATCATCTGGTCGCGTGCACCGGTCTCGAGGTTGCCGTCACGCACATCAAACTGTCCCTCTGCCTCTTTGATCATGCGGAAGCCCTCGTTCACCTGGTCGATGAGCGACATGCACTCCTCCAGTTCCTGAGCTTGCTCCACGTTGACGTTCTTCAGCGAGTCCAACTCATGCTGCAGAGGGTTGACCTTCTCAGTCTTATTGCTGTTGCCTAAGCAGGCCGTTAGCAGGATAGCGCCAAAGGCCATGATCATCATTTTCTTCATCATTTTCTTCTTTGTGGGTTAAACGTAGTTGTTTTTCCTCTCTCTTATGGTGGGTATGGTTTTCTATGCTATTTTGCGGAAATGTCTCTATCAATTTAGATATAAGGTACGGTCAAAAGGTTTATTCCTCCCTTTTCGGCTTCTCCGTGGGACATCCGCCCAGTACGATGACAAACTCTCCACGGGGCTCATGTTCTTGGAAGTGAGCCAGTACCTCTTCCAAGGTGCCTCTCACGCTTTCCTCATGCACTTTTGATATCTCGCGGCATACCGATACGGGGCGCTCCGGTCCGTACACCTCGATGAACTGGCTCAAGGTCTTCACGATGCGGTAAGGCGACTCGTAGAAGATGATGGTGCGTGTCTCGTCCTTCAAGGCCTCCAGGCGAGAGGCGCGACCTTTCTTCTGGGGGAGAAAGCCTTCGAAGCAGAACTTGTCGCAGGGCAGGCCGCTGCTTACAAGGGCAGGTACAAAGGCTGTGGCGCCAGGGAGTGTGATCACCTCGATGCCAGCCTTGATGGCCTCTCGAGCCACCAGGAATCCCGGGTCGCTGATGCCCGGTGTACCAGCATCGCTCACCACGGCCACGGTGTCGCCGGCTTTCAGGCGGTTCACCACGTGCTCCACCGTCTGGTGCTCATTGAACTTATGGTACGACTGCATGGGCACATGCAGGTCGAAGTGCTTCATCAAGTTGCCCGACGTGCGTGTGTCCTCAGCTAGCACCAGGTCGGCCTCCTTTAGGATGCGAAGGGCTCGGTAGGTGATGTCTTCCAGGTTGCCGACGGGGGTGGGTACCAGGTATAGTGTTCCCATGTCTCTTTCTTTGCTTTTACATGCTCTCTGTGCCGGTGGGAATGTCAGTCTCCACCTCTACAGTTTTTCTTTAGGTGGCAAAAGTAAGAAAAAGATTGCACACGCGCACAAGGAAATCCAAAATATTTTGACGAGCAGTCGTTTTTTGACTTTTTTTAATTGTTATCTCGCCAAGAAGTGTTACTTTTGTGCAAAAATCCATGAGGGGCCATCCGTGCACATGGTGCTATGCCTTGGTACAGCTGTACCCCTCTCGCAAAGAAGCAAATCAGATAGATGTCAGGACTACAAGAGATGAGCGGAGAGATGGCCCGCCGAGGCAGGGTAGAGGTCGTGTGTGGATCGATGTTCAGCGGTAAGACGGAGGAACTCATCCGCCGTATCAAGCGTGCTCAGTTTGCTCACCAGCGTGTGATGATCTTCAAGCCGGCCCTCGATACCCGCTATAGTGAGGCCGATGTGGTGAGCCATCAGGGCAACACCGTCACCAGTCAGCCTGTCGATTCCTCAGCCAGCATCCTCCTGATGGGAGACGATGCCGACGTGGTGGGCATCGATGAGGCTCAGTTTTTCGATATGGGTATCGTCGATGTCTGCAATCAGTTGGCGCAGCGAGGTGTGCGTGTCATCGTGGCAGGCCTCGATCTCGACTTCCGTGGCATACCCTTTGGCCCCATGCCAAGTCTCTGCGCCATTGCCGATGATGTCACTAAGGTGCATGCCATCTGTATGCGTTGTGGTGCCCTGGCCTATGTGTCGCATCGTATTGTGGCTGGAGAGAAGCAGGTGCTGCTTGGCGAAAAGGCTGAATATGAGCCTCTTTGCCGTGAGTGCTACCGTCAGGCTACACAAGAAAACTAACTCAACTCAACTCAACTTTCGTTGAAAGTGAAAAACTTGAATAACTTAACTTCGTAAATGAAAAAGGAAATCACCTTCGACACAGCCGTTCGTGGACTGATGATACTGGCAGGCTTCGTGCTGGCCGTCTTGCTTATCCGCCGTCTGGAGAGCGTACTGCTTCCCTTCTTTGTGGCATGGCTTCTGGCCTACCTCATCTATCCAGTAGTCACCTTCTTCCAGTACCGGTGTCGCTTGCGCTATCGCTTGCCCAGCATCATCGTGGCCTTGCTGCTGGTCTTCTCTGCCGTGGTAGGCCTGCTTGCCCTTGTGGTGCCACCCACCATCCGCGAGCTTTCTCATCTGCAAGGCATCTTAGTGGGACTCATCCGCGAGTGGGGACAGTCGCCTTTAGCGGCAGAGGTGGAGCGCTATCTTCATGAAAATCTGGATGAGCGCACCATCACCCAGCTCCTGCAAAACAAGAGTGTCGTCGACGTTATCCAGTTGGGCTTCACCCAGACTTGGGCTGTGGTGACCAATGCCTTCAACTTCCTTCAAGGCCTTGTCACCTTTCTCCTCATGCTTCTCTACCTCTTCTTTATCCTGATGGACTATGAGGTGGTGTCTGAGGGCTTTGTCAAGCTGGTCCCTCATCAGCAGCGAGGTATGGCAAGCAATGTCCTGGAGGATGTGAAAAACGGTATGAACAACTACTTCCGCGGACAGGCCCTCATCGCCTTCATCGTAGGAGTGCTCTTCAGCATCGGGTTCAGCATCATCGGCTTGCCTATGGCAGTAGGTCTGGGCATGTTTATCGGTGTGCTCAATCTGGTACCCTATCTCCAGACGGTGGGCATCCTTCCCGCTGTCCTGCTGGTCATCCTGCGCACCACGCAGACGGGCGAGAGCTTCTGGCTGCTCCTGCTCTATTGCTTTGTGGTATTCCTCGTGGTGCAGGGCATCCAGGACATCGTCCTTACCCCCCGTATCATGGGCAAGGTCATGGGGCTGCGGCCTGCTGTCATCCTCCTCTCCCTGTCTGTCTGGGGCAGTCTCTTGGGGTTCATTGGGCTTATCATCGCCCTTCCCCTCACCACCCTGCTCAGTTCCTACTATCGTCGCTATGTCCTCAAGGACACCGTTGTCAGTGCCGTCCCTGATGCTGAAAAGACGGGAGAATCATAAAAAAGCGTCCAAAAAATTTGCAGATTCAATAAAAGTGCGTACCTTTGCATCCGCTAACGACTTGTTAGCTTATTCGGTAAGGTCCGCTAGCTCAGTTGGTAGAGCACAACACTTTTAATGTTGGGGTCTTGGGTTCGAACCCCAAGCGGGCTACCATCAGAAATGCCAGACGAGAGAAAGCAATCTCTTATGTCTGGCATTTTTGATGGATAGCGTCTTGCTCGTCGGCAGAAATCCCCCTGTGATGGCAGTTGCCAATGGTAAATCTACCATAAAGCTGCGCTAACTTATTGTAATCCATTTATCTATAAGTATTATTTTCTCTATTTTCCACCACTAATCCACCATTTGTCCACCATAAATCCGCCATTTTACCACCATTCAAGCACCATTTTCGGCCCTAAACCGGCAAAGCATCAGGCCAAGAAGATGCTATGGTGGTCAGGCATGAAGTGAATAGCATGTGTGCTTGCCAGTGCCTGTTCGGGTGAGAAAACCTTCATCCAGCAGCTGCCTCAGATACTTGTTGGCCGTGCTACGTCCAAGGTGGAAGAGGTTGGCAAACTCCGCACAAGTGATGGCCGAATGGCCAGTGAAGTAATCTGTGAGGCTGGACTTTAGACTGTCCAAATCACAGACGCGATGGTACGATCCAGAGGGAGACCAACGGAAATCAAGTTGCCCGAGCGAGCCTAAGAACGCCTCCTCTGGACTAAACGCGACACCTTTCACTCTGACTGAGGACATGTCGCGTCGTTGTGCATCTTCTATCTTGCCGTTGGCCTCGATGGTCAAGCGCAAGGTTCCGAA
>JAZLII010000100.1:0-5567 GCA_045617275.1 Bacteroidaceae bacterium | reverse complement strand
ATTGCTATGCCAGAATCCTTTGCCACCTAGCATCTCGTTGTCAATAACGGCAGGGCTGCTGGTCTCCACTTGTCCTAGGACGTCAATATCGTCATTGCGGAGGTTGATGCGGAAGATGCCGTGGGCCTGCTTGCGAAGACGATCCTGATAGCCCAGGACATTGAAGTAGACATAGTCCTCGGTGGCAAAGGTCTCATGAGTGACCCAGTCGAGCGGTGTCTCCTTGTAGAGAGGCTTGAGCGATGTACCGTCTGCCTTCACGTACCACATACGCTGGAAGGCATCGCCACCGGTCTCGTTGCAGAACACGATCTCGTCGCCGCGGAAACGGCTGGCCTGGATGTGACCCACCTTGAACTCCACGTCGCACACCTTGCTTACCTCGCCCGTCTTGAGATTCATCTTGCGGATGCCGCTCAGCACAGGCTTGATCTTCACAGGCTGATTGCTCTCGGGCAGGAAGGCGGCAGCATTCATGCGGTCTATCTCCTCCTGGGTACCGTCGCGCTCCACGGTGATGTAGGCCCAGTCGTCCTCGCTATTGATGCAATATCCACCCGGACGTCCCATCTCCTGAGGGAAGGTGCCGAGGTACTGCTCATAGTCGCTGGGATCACCCACCTTGCCTGCTTTGGCATCGGCAAAGAAGCGGTTGAGATCAATGACATACATGTTCCACTTACCATCCACACGACGGTTGAGGAACATCCGGTTGCTACGGTTGGCCAGGAAGCCACTACCGGTATTGGTACCCTTGGTGGCCTGGATGATACGTCCGGTGGCTACCTCGATGAAGAAGAGCTGAGTGGACTTCTTGAGTTGCTTCTTGCCGTCCTTGTCTACGACCTCCTCACCGGCATCGCGGTTGGAGGAGCGGAAGAGGAGATACTTGCCGTCTGGCGTCCACATGGGGTCGGTCTGGTAGAGGAAACGGTCGTTGGCCAAAGTGTCGGTGAGCAGGGTAAGCTGCATGCCAGTCACGGGGTCCTTGACCTTGCGTGACTCTGCCTTCTTCCACACGCCATACTGTGCCATAGCTGGCAGGGCAGCTAAGCAGAGTGCAAGAAGGGTGGTGAGTGTCTTTTTCATTGTATGTTTTGATTGGTTTGGGTTATCTTGTTGTCTATCATCTTCTTACCACAACACCTTCTCATCCTCCACGCCCTTGCGCTTCTCAGAGAAGATAGGTTCGTCGGTCTTCTGTTCCTCGGGATAGAAGTGGAGGGCGGAGTCGTTCATCTTGGGATGAGTCTTGCCGAGCATGCGGAAGACTTCGCCACCGGCCCATACCACGGGACCATAGCCATGGGCGGCCATCACATGAACGGGACGATAGGCATAGAAGGCAGGATCAAAGCCCATGCCGGAACCCACGCAAGTGCCCTCCACCTGGCCCTTGGCATTGACCTTGGTGGCAACGGCGTTCCAGCCAAGGACCGTCTGTGCACCATAAGCCAGGGCATCCAGCCAACCCTCGCAGATGCCGTGAGCCAGGCAGTAGGTGTAGATGGCAGTGGCTGAGGTCTCGAGATAGGTTGTGGGGTCGTCGATGAGCTGGTGCCAGAAGCCGGTCTTGTCCTGCAGACGGCAGAGGCCATCGATGTGCTGGCGGAAGAGTGTGAGGACCTCGGGGCGGCCGGGATGGTCGGCGGGCAGCACGTCGAGTACCTCGCTGAGGGTGAGAAGGGCCCAGCCATTGGCACGTCCCCAGGGGAAGACGGGATGTGTCTGCATCTCCTCCACCCATCCGTGACGGAAGAACTGCTTCTCGGGTACCCACATCTTCTCGCGGAAGAGGCGTATCTGGCGCACGGCTTCATCGTAGAACTCTGTTTTACCCGTCAGCTTGCCGTACCAGGCCAGGCAGGGAATGCCCATGTACATGTCATCGAGCCATACCGTATTATAGTGTGGGCGTATGCGCGCCAAGGTGCCGTCATGCAGGCGATACTGCTTGCTGTAGACATGCTCGATATAGCGCTCGATGATGGGTATCACGCGATCGTTGAGCTTACCCTTCTTCTCGCCCAGGGCATAGCGGATGAAGCCGGTACACATGGCTCCGGCATCGTCGAGGGCGGTGGGGAAGCATACCTTGCGCATCTGATCGTCAAACTTCGAATTTTCCTTCAGGCGCTTCAGGCTGGTAGGCTCAGCCTTGGCTATCAGGTTGAGACGCCTGGCGGCAAAATCCGCATAGCGCGCATCGCCTGTGGCGCGGCCTACCTCCTGCATGGCGCAGTAGAGGACGCCTATCTCGTAGCTGGTGAGGCGCAGGGTGCCGGTCTTCAACTTCTCACCATCCATCTGGTCGGGCATGGCCGTCTCCAGATAGGCAAGCACGCGATCGGTGACAGCCTTCACCTCTTGAGTAGAGGGTTGGCCATAGGGGGTGTCGTACTGAGGCTTCATCAGGTGAAGCGGAGTGTTCACATCGTTGATTTCTTGAGCTTGCACTGCACTGGCAGAGCAAAGGGTCAAGGTACCAACAAACAGGGCTTTAATATTCATAATAAGTTATAGTGGATAAGTTTATAATCAACCTAGGGAAGATAGCTATTTGAACTTTCCGAAGAAGCAATCCGAACGGCGGACGGGTTTCTCGAGAGGTTGGAAAGTGGTGGCAGGTCCCATCTCATGCCAAGAGGCCATCTGCCAGACCAAGCGGCCCTCGGGTGTGATCTCAAACAGTTGGACAGGAGGGGCGGTAATGTCAAAAGCGGCCACACCCACTTTGTCCCACTCGCTGGTCCAGTTGGAGATGACGGTATTGCCATTGTCTAGTCTATAGGCTTTTTGGGGAATGGAGCAACCATATCTCGCCAGCTTCTTTTCCCATACCACCTTGCCGTCTCTGCTGAACTGACGCACAAAATTCTGGTTGCTGACGGTCAGGATGTCGCCATTCTCCAATTCACATACTCCCCACGGTCCTGGCACTTCCCAGCGAGCCAACATCCTGCCTCGGCTATCCCACTCCGTGATGCCTCCATCACCCATGTGGGCTATCAGCAAGGTGCCCCTACGAGTAAGGCGAGCACAGCGGAACTGGAAATGAATCTTTCCCTTCGGATCTACCGGCACGTCAAACTGCGTCATGACCTTCATATCTGACAAGCGACGTACGATGACCTTGGCCGAAGGCAACTCTTGCAAAAGATAAAGAATGTACTTGGTGCCCAGCGGCTGGAGGGTGTGGATCTCTGTGCCTTCCGGTGCATCAATGCGCCACATTTCTTTGCCTGCAGCATCCAGCTCTGCACAGCCGAACTGATCAGCTATGAGGATATGATCGTCGTCCAGCAAGATGGCATCGCTCAGTTCGCCACGTCCCTTGGGATTGTCGTAGCGCCATACGATCTCCCCATCTCTTATCTTCCATATCTTGCGCGACTTAGCCTCGCCACAAAACATGAAATTATGGGCAGAAAGGTCCTCACGAAGGAGCTGGTTGGAGAGTAATCGCACTTCGCGATCAGTAAGTGCTTGAGTATATACCCTCACATCTCCGATGAGTGTGTTGGCCAAGAAGGCATCACCTTTGAAAGGGGCACGTCCGATCCAGTTGAAACGTGGTGCTCCGTCAGGGAAGGTGCGAGGCATGGAGTACATGTCGTTGTTGAAGGCCACCAGTCGGCCACCCACATAGAGGCGTCCGAAGGTGCCATCCTGGGTGTAGACCGCATGCTGCCATTCACCCTTTGCAGATGGCTTGCCGACGTCCATGAGTGATTCATGCGACCATCCGCCCACAGAGTTTTCACTACGCTGTATATTGAGTTTGTAGGCATGGTAACGGCCTTTGTCGCTGGTGTTCTGCTCCAGTGTGGAGAAAGCCCAGAGAAAATAGCCATTGCCTTGCAGCGAGGCCTCCTCGCGAACCAGATATTTGACTGAAACGGTAAAGCTCATGGCCTTGCTCAGGAGTGAGCCTACCTCCTCGCCCATATCTATGTATCCACCATCAGCACCCAGGTCAACCACCTTGACATGATCCTGTGTGGAGAGTTTGGCGGAGCCACAGAGTTTGGCATTCAGGTTATTGCCAGAGGCATCCTTCAACAGTGTTCCTTCAGATCCCTTGAGGTCATAATGGAGGATGGGTTGTGACTGTGCCCAAAGAGTAGACGCAATGAGACTACACAAACAGGTTAGAAAAAGCTTCTTCATAATCAATAAAACTGAGGTGTGTAGGTTAAGGAATCTGTACGTACTGAAGGTCGAGCTTGGTATACTTGCAATTCTGGTCGGCATGCTCCATCAGTCCCAGAGGGGCCTTGATGGCGGTGCCATCCTGCTCGGGGTCGAAGACAGTACCACTGACAGGATTGGGTATGGTGGCTGCCTCGCGCAGATACTCGTCGCAATAGTTGAAGCTGCCGAACTCAGGCCACTCGTGGATGAGCATATCCATGCCCACAACGTCACAGGCCAGGGGGTCCTGAGAGGCAATGAGGCTGCAGCACCAGTCGTTGTTGAAGGGGGCCTTCATCCACTTGGGATCGGGCTTTCCGTTGACGTCACGACTACCATAGGTACCGTCGATGAGGAAGAGCATACACTTCTGCCCCAGGTCCTTATGGGCGATGAAGTCCACAAATGTCTTGTAGCCGGGCTTGCCATTCTTCTTGTCGGCGGAGAAGTTGCTGTGTGAGTTTTTATGCCAGTCGATGTTGATGTCGGTGCAGCCATACCAATTCTTGGAGGTGAGGGTCACACCCGGTCCCTTGTGGGTCTTGAGCAAAGCACTGTTGATGAGGTAGTCGGCATCGACGATGCACTTGGCCAGGCCTTTGGCCAACTTGCCGTTGTCAACGGAATACTTGATCTGGTCGGGGTAATACTCGCACTTGATGCGACCGTCGCCTCCGATATTGTCATAAAAGACTACACCGGGAAACTCTCGATGGCACTTGTCGTAGATGCTGTCGGTGATGGCACGACTGGGCTCACACACCCAGAGGTCCTGCTCACGGACACCTCCATCACGCACGATCGAACGTACAAGCGCCAGTGTGACAAAGGGAGAGGAGTTGAGGTCGATGGTGTCGTGGTGTGTCACCACATTGTTCATATTGAGCTTGATGGCTATCTTTTCGCCCTTCTTATAGCCTCGATTGCCTTTTCCATGCTGCTGATTGAAGTGCTTGAAGAGTGCCTTCCAAGCCTGCTTGGGAGACGTTTCTCCCGTGACGGTAGTCAGCATGGCGCGAACCATCTGGTCGGCCTTCTGCTGGTCGTTCCAGCGGTCTTCCACCCAGAGGCCAGTCTCACCATCCCACTTGGCCACTCCCGGCGCGTGAATCCAAGCTACACGGGCAGGATGGATACCTTTGCCCTCACCCAGCGGAGTGTGGGGCGGAACAAACAACTTGGGCTGTGCAGAAGCAAGCATGCAGCACACGAAAAATGCGATAATAGATATTGTCCTTTTCATATATCTAAATGTTTTGGTCATATCATGTATAAAAAATTCTGTCTAGATGTAACATTCTGAATATCATGCCGTACGGTTTGAGTTGCCAATTAGTAGAAGCATAGTCGGATGTGAAAACCTTCATCGCCAG
>JAZLII010000099.1:0-6361 GCA_045617275.1 Bacteroidaceae bacterium | reverse complement strand
CTTCCTGCCGCCCACCTGCATGCTTGGTTTGTTGTCGTCATGGTCAGGGCAGAGGCAAAACTTATATCTGCCCCTGCTCACCATCTTGATCTCCAATCTTTCTGCGACTTCTTGGATATCTATGCCGTTGGCCTTGTCTATTTGTGCTTGAGAATACTGCACGACCTTATATGTATAATTAATAATTAGTAATTCATAATTGCAGCTTTGCTGCCTATATCTCGCTTTTGAACATCACCTTATATAATTTCTGATTTCCATTTACTATGTATGTTACACCCCATTTTTCCAGCTGCTCTATAAATTTGTTTCGACCGTATCGGATAGTTACGCCATCCTCGTGGCAATACTTGTTGTACTCTTCGTAGATGGTCTTTATACTCAACTTCCCATCTTGATTTATTACAAGTCTCTCTTCGCAGAAGCGTAGTGCACTGTTGGTGCTCAGCTTGTACTTTTGAAGCGTGGTGTTGCATGACTCGCTCTCTGTAAAGGCATGGTTCATCACCAGTCGCTTTAGTCCTTCAAGTACCCAATTGAGGATGCCGGGCAATTCCTCGCAGAGCTTGTCCTTCAGGTGTACATCGCGCTCATCTTCCTTGATGGTGACGTCGAAGGGCATCACGATCCAGCGACGGAAAAAGCCGAGGGTCGCCTCCGAGCGAGGCAACTGATTGTAGCTCGAGATGAGCTTGCCATACTGCGTGATAAGCTTAGGGTCTTTGTAAAGTGTCTTTACCATTACAGGCTCGCCCGACACGATGTTCTTCAAGATGGAATAGGAGATGTTCTGACCGTTCTCCTGGGCGATATTGGCGAGCTTGCCCTCGATCAAGGAACGGTGATTGTCATCGGTGGTCAGCTTCTCCAAGTCCACGCTGCTCACATTCTCACGGCCCAGAAGCTCGCGCAAGATGTCGGTAGTCACAGACTTGCCATTGGAACCACCACCATAGAGCACCAGCATCTTCTCCATCTTGAGGTCGGTGGTGAAGCAGTAGCCCATGTACTCAGCTAATAGCATCTGCGCTTGCTCTTCGGGCAATACTTGGTCCAAGAACTTATGCCACTTGGGACAAGTAGCTGCGGGAAGGTAGTGGTAAGGCAGTACGTATGTAAAGAAATCCTCGCGGTCGTGTACTCTCAATTGCACATCACCTCGGCTGTTTACCACCAAGGTACCATTCTGCATATTTATCCACACCTCGCCATGAGGCACGTACATCTGGCGGTCTCTTGCCACCATGAATCCTACACGCTCGTAGACCTTGTTCATGAAGTCGGGATCTTGTAGATAGGTGTCGGTCAGACCTGCCCTCTCACAACAGTCATTCACGAAGTCGTAGTAGATCTGCGTGCGTATCTGCACCCAGTGTGTACCTATGAAGACGTGCAATGCCTGCTTCGACATCGCCCTCTGTGAATACTCCACGGCTGTGATATTGCCATCAGCAGCCTCCACTACGAGAGGACTAAGCAGCTCGCACAGCACCGGCCATGCAGCTTTCCTACTTTTCGCCCCTTCGATGATGGCATCTATGAACTCGCTCTTGTCGGGCACCATGTCCACGAAGCTCGCCAGCCTTCTGCCGACCACCGTCCTCGCTCTCTCTTCTTTCTGCTCCTGCAGAGCCTCTATATCTTTTGTAATGAAATCGGACATACGAATTGAAAATGGAAAATTTAAAATTAAAAAAGTATGCCGCGCTTCACAGCGAAGCATACTTCAAACCTTAACTATGAATATCACATCACCTCTTTTCTATTTGCTATGTAGCTCCACCCAAGGCAGGCGTGTAGTGTCATTCGCTCAACGCTCATCGCTCCACTTTCAACGCCTCCCTGGGTGAGGCCTTACTTCGCCAGCCTCGTCTTCTTGATGACTCCGTCGAAGGCCTCGTTGAGCTCGTTGCGGGCCACGTCCACTCCGATGGTCACCATCTTCTTGGCACTCATGTTCATCGATACCATCATGTTGCCGTTGGCGGCGATGGTGCCCTTGACGCCGGAGAAGAATCCCTCGTATACAGGCTCCTTCTTGGGCTTGTCCTCCTTAGCCTCTGCAGGCTTTACCTCTGCGATCTCTACGAAGAACTTCTTCTTCTCTGCGCTGTACATCAGCGTCACGTTGATCTTCTCTCCGTCCTTCAGACGGCCACTGGGATCACTGACCTCTACGGTCACATTCTTATAAATCTTTGCCATGGTTTTGTAAGTTTATTTGTTTATCAGTTTATTAGGTTATTTTCGCTCGACTCTCGACGCCCGAAGGGCTGCTACGCCAGCTTCTCTCTTTCGAAGATCTTCTGGCCGAACTTCTTGCACTGTGCCTCAAAGTCAGGCATACCTCCATGCAGACCCACCTTGAAGTGTACGGTGAGATCACGCTGGCACTTGCGTATGTAGCCGTCGTCGCTCATGTAGACCCAGGTGGCACCGGGGAAGAGCGTGTTGTCGTGGTCTACGCAGTCGATGTCCTCCAGAGAAGCTCCGGTAAGATAAGCTTTGATGCGAAGATCCAGCTCATGCTGCGTATTGCGCACGGGGGTGTTGTCCACCGAGGTGTAGGGGCCCTTGTGCGCTCCTACGGAAATCTTCAGGTTGCGCACGAACACTACACCGTAGTAGCTCTCACTCATGAAGTTCAGGCACGTGCGGATGTCGCTCACGATCTTTTCTGCCTCTTGACGCTTCTTCTGCGTCGTAGCCTTTTCGAGGAGCTTCTCCTCAATCTGTTTCAGGTCCTCAGTAAAATCAATATTTGCCATGGTCTGTTGCTGTTATTTGTAAAGTTTGAAGAAAACCTTGTTGCTCACTCTCTCGTTGTAGCTGCCGGTGGTGAACTCGATGTCCACCTCCACCTCGTCGCCCTCCTTGTATCCGCAGTGGCGGAAGAGTTCCAGGCTCTCGCCCTTGAGCGCTCCGAGGAGGTACTGCGTGTGAGGCAGTCCGGTGGCCCCCGTCTCATCCCATTTCACTATGATGTTTTGTCTCTCCCACGCCTCTCCCGTGGTCTGCGCCCTGCCTGCCTGTGCAGGCTGCACTACTGCGATCGTTACTTTCTGAATCATAACTTTTCTAATTGATAATTCGTAATTGATAATTCGTAATTCGTAATTTGCTAAGAACCGGTGGCCACCTGTGTTCCTGTTGACGATGCAAAGATAAGGGCAAAAAAAATGCTCGCCTAACAAAAATTAGACGAGCACGATAAAGCTACGGTATTTCTACGATAGAACTACGATAAAAATACGATGCCTAAAAAGCTTCAATAAGATTTTTTACCTGCGTAGTGATGAACTGATATTTGGAAAACATACCCTTTGACTTAAGCGGACAATCGTCCAAATCCCACTTTTCCACGTCTTTCGTGAACGACTGAACGTGCAGATCGGTCTCTATGCGGTTCACGTCATAGGGCTTTGCCATGGGCACCCCCTCCGGGAAGAAGTTCCGGAGTACTGCATCTGCATCCTGCAGATTGCCAGCCTTCTTGGCGAGCACTATACCCTTCAGCACGCAGAACATCTGTGCACCGCTTTCCAAAGACTGGACTATAAGTGCAAGCTTGGCCACCTTGTCTTCGTGGCTTTCATTGTCCATGCGGGCTTTCATCGAACCATCGCTTGCAAAGGTGATGTTGATGGTGTTCTTGCCTCCGGAGACCACGATGCCATGGTTGTCCTGAAACTTGGTGTTCACAAACTCTTGGCTTTTTTCTATTTCTTCCTCCATCTTCTTTCTTTCATATTGCTCCCTGAGAAGAGCCAACATTGTTCTGTTCATGATGTATAAGGGAAGTATGGAAGTGTCCGGCCATGCCGAAAACATAGGTCTGGTAAACTTCTGGTCAAGACAAAGCACGAACACCCCATACCATGATTTCTGATTATCACAGTAGGGCGTACATGCACCATCTTATTGACTTTGAAGTTTACCAGACCTATAGTTTTCTCGATGATGACTGGCAGACGCCTTCCATTCATGCAGTTTATAGGAACTGCGGCCTATATGTGTTTATGTCTTAGCTATTTCCTTTGCCTCTATTACAGTTTTTGCACAGCATCTGGCAGTTGTCTATATCCGTATGGCCGCCCTTGCTCCATGGCAAGATATGGTCGGCCTCCATCTCTTCTATCTTGAAGGTCATGCCACAGATAGGGCAACGACCTTGCTGCTTCTCGTAGACGGTGCGCTTTGTCTTGGAGTCAAACGCACGGATGTTGAGGAATCGCTCCTGTCTTGTCAAGACGTAGGAGTAGATGCCTTTCTTGTTGGTCACATCGTCATCCTTCATCAGTCTGTCTACTTCCTCCTCCAGCTTTATCGTGTCGAAGTGCTGGTCGTGGAAGTCGTGGTAGAGACTGCCCCAATCGAGACCCTTCATCTCCTTGCGGTAGTGAGTGAAGGTGGCGTTCACCCAGTCGATGACTTTGTGGTAATAGTCCCAGAGTTCTGTGGCCTCGAGGTCGTTCTGGTGCATTGCCATGTAGGTCTTGATGTCGCAGTTTTTGGCCATACCAATCCATATAAGTGCTTTCTCCAACAAATCTTGGCGGATAGGGCTTCCGGATACGAGCTTATCACCAATCTTTGCTGCTACGCAACCTGTCTTTGAGAAGTATTTCTTTGCATTCGTGAGCCAAGGTCCTGCATAGACTGCGTTGAGAAGCTCCTGGTCGGTAAGCTTCTCTCCCGCGATATTGATGGTACGAAACCATGCCAACTTCTCAGTGTCTGAGCCTTCGCAGAAGTATACCGTCAGTTCGTAGTCGAGAATGAGATCTTTTACATCGTCCTCCCAATTGTGGAAGTACCTTATAGTTCCATCCTGATCAGTAATACTGAAGTCACCTTCGAGATACTGACAGATGGAGATGGTGCGCTGCTGACCATCGAGCACCTCGTAGGTACCATCGTCCTTTACCACCCAGTACATCACGTTGAGAGGGAATCCCTGCAGCAAGGTCTCTATCACGGCATTGCGCTGCTTGTCTTTGTAGACAAACTCTCGCTGATATTTAGGGCGCACATCCAGCTTACCACCGTATGCCACCACTCCTTCCTCTTGGCTGTCCTTATAGCCAGCAAAAAGGTCGCGGACTTTTATTTGATGAGGTTTTATATCCATATATTATTCTTGTTGTTTGCGACGGATGAGGACTCTTGAATATGGAATAATAGGTTTCCCATCTCTTAAATAATATGGATCTCCATCCCTTAAACCTTTATTCAATTTCTTCAGTTCTCTATCATAAGGCTTTATTCCAGCTTCAACACCTAGATTCCCATGACACAAGCCTAAAATCTCAAATTGATCTGGGCAATACTTGTCAATAAACGTTATAGGAACACCCATTTTCCCAAAGTAGTCTTCTGGTATTTCGGGAACAGAACTAACATCTATTGCATCTAGATTCTCGTATGCTGGATAGTCTGTATCGTTGTATGCTTTGTAAATGATGATGGGATCGTGACGTTTTTGATGATCTAAATTGGTGAACCAACAGATATTACCTAGATTTCTCCAAAGCTTACCATTAGAATCTATTTTATATCCGTTTGATGACAGTTTCTGCTTATCGTTTAAATTGTAAAATTCAGGTATTTCGTAGTCATCGGGAACAGCAAAAAGCGTATGACCACTGTGAAAACCTAGCCATACTTTATTGTTCATTATCAATGGAAATATTTCTTTATAACTAGCAGCGCCAATATTTCCTATTATCAAGAACTTCTTCTCATACTTCATCAGCTGCGCTACATACTCCCTGAACAGCGAGAAGGGAGGATTGGTAACCACAATGTCAGCTTGTTTGAGCAGATCAACGCATTCCTGGCTACGGAAGTCTCCGTCACCTTTGAGAGGCAAGATGTTCTCATCGCCTCCTGTATAGTCGATGTAAACGGCTTGCTCACTACCATGGTCACCAAAGAGATCTACATCCTGATGCTTGTAGCAAGTACAGATGAGTCGCTTTAAGCCCAGGTGCTCAAAGTTCATAGAGAAATACTTGTAGAAATTGCTCACACGAGGATCGTCACAGTTGCAGAGCACAGTCTTTCCGTTGAAATGCTCTTTGTAGTGGCGAAGCTCCTTCTCTATGTCCGTGAGCTGAGTGTAGAACTCATCTTTCTTGGCAGTCTTTGCAGTTTGTAAATTCTTATTTGCCATATCGTTTGAGGCCGTTTTTCTTTTCAAGATGCAAAGATAATAATTTAGGTTCTTCCGCTTTTCCCGTTGGTCGGATATGCGTTATTCTGTCTTGACGGTCTCGTCCTTCATTCCAAGCAATAGTAGTTTGAAGTATTCATCATCTCTATAGCCATATGCTTTTCTCTTCAAGACTTTCACCTTGTT
>JAZLII010000098.1:0-4075 GCA_045617275.1 Bacteroidaceae bacterium | reverse complement strand
AGGAGGCGCTGGCCGACGGCACGTGGAAGCCTAACGGCGAGAGCGGCGGCGGTGGCAGTAACGAGCATGAATAAGTCGGAGGCCAAGCGGTCTTAGGAAGACAATGTAAGAGCTCAACTCCTTGGCTCACAGAACGACATGGCTACGATCCGACTTAGGAGGCGCTGGCCGACGGCACGTGGAAGCCTAACGGCGAGAGCGGCGGCGGTGGCAGTAACGAGCATGAATAAGCCTCTCCCCCCAGCCCCTCCCCCAAAAGGGAGGGGTGGCTAAATGAGGCTTGGACAAATAAAATAGAAAAACATTTAACTGCCCCCCGCAGTCTCCCCTCCCTCTTTGGGGGAGGGGTCGGGGGAGAGGCTTATGAAACTTACAGACATACTGAAAGAGGGGTTCAATCCCTCAGAATGGGAAGCCAAAGGCTACGAGCTTCCCAAGTTCGACATTCAGGCAGTAGCCAAGAAGACGCACGATGAGCCCACCTGGGTACACTTCGGTGGTGGCAACATTTTCCGTGCCTTCCCCGCATCCATCCTCAACGATGCGCTCAACACAGGCAAGTACGACCGTGGCGTCATCGTGGCAGAGACTTTCGACTACGAGGTCATCGACAAGGCATACGCACCCTACCAGAACCTCTCACTGGCCGTTTCACTCTGCTCCAACGGTACCATCGAGAAGAAGGTCATCGCCAGCGTTACCGAATCCTTGAAGGCCGATCCTCAGTTCCCCGACTGGCAGCGCCTGGTCGAGGTCTTCAAGGCTCCAAGTCTGCAGATGATCTCCTTCACCATCACCGAGAAGGGCTATACCTTTAACGAGGCCGACCTCGCTCGCGGACTCTCTCCCGTCTTCGCTATGGGTAAGGTCTGCGCACTCTTGCTGGAGCGCTTCAAGGCAGGACAGCTGCCTCTCACCGTACAGTCTATGGACAACTGCTCCCACAACGGCGACAAGGTAAAGGCTGGCGTGATGGCATATGCTGAGCGTTGGGTACAGGACGGACTGGTTCCTGCTGAGTTCCTCACCTATCTGAAGGACGAGCAGAAGATCACCTTCCCCTGGTCTATGATCGACAAGATCACTCCCCGACCCCACGAGAAGGTGAAGGAGATGCTGGCAGAAGATGGCTTCGAAGACAACAACTACATCGAGACCGAGAAGCACACCTTCACCGCTCCTTTTGTCAATGCCGAGGAGGTGCAGTACCTCGTCATCGAGGACAACTACACCAACCAGCGTCCTCCCCTCCACCTCGGGGGTGCTCTCTACACCACTCGTGAGATCGTGGACCAGGTAGAGACTATGAAGGTCACCACCTGTCTCAATCCTCTCCACACCGCCATGTCTATCTATGGTGTGATGCTGGGCTACACACTCATCTCTGCCGAGATGGCCGACGAAGACCTGCGTCCCTTCATCCAGAAGATTGGCTACATGGAGGCTATGCCCGTGGTTACCGACCCCGGTGTGCTCAACCCCTACGAGTTCATCGGCGATGTGCTCAACAAGCGTTTGCCCAACCCCTTCATGCCCGATGCTCCTCAGCGTATCTCTACCGATACCAGTCAGAAGCTGCCCATCCGTTTCGGCGAGACCATCAAGAAGTATGTGGCACGCGGTCTCGATATGAAAAACCTCGTCCTCATCCCTCTTACCTTGGCAGGCTATGCTCGCTTCCTCAAAGCTCTCGATGACAACCTGGAGCCCTTCAGTCCCTCTTCCGACCCCAAACTCGACGAACTGATGGCCATTGTGGCTCCTCTCGAGATTGGCAAGCCCGATCAGGACTGGAGTCCCTTGAAGCAGCTCTTCTCTCGCGCCGACATCTTCGGCACCGACCTCTACGAGGCTGGTCTGGGCGAGCAGATCGAGGGTATGGTCAAGGAGCTCTATGCCGGCAAGGGCGCCGTGCGTGCTACACTCCACAAGTACACACAGGCTCGCTAAGCCATCTTTTGATATACTTCAGCTCTCCGTTCTGTGTTTGAGGTTACAACCTCAAACCTCCAACGCATAAAGCAAGGCCTCCAACCTATCACAGGTTGGAAGCCTTTTTTGTAATGGTGAAATAATAACTTCCGAAGGATTTGGCATGTATTTTTGAGATATTTCTGTGCTATTCAGAAGGCACATAGTGGACTATATGACTTTAGGAAACGTCCAAAAGTAGATGAGCAGTGCAAAAATAGCCAAAAAGACAGCCAAAGCTGTAGGTCACAGTAAGCAAAGAGCTCTTGGAATTTATTTTTTACCATTACATATCACAACAAATCGTAAAAATTATATAACTCTACACACTCATCGCTCATCGCTCAACTCTACACGCATACACTATACAGGTGTTTCACCTCTTCCATCACGAAGGTGCTCTCCAGGGAGAAGATGTTGTCGTGCTTGCCGAGCACATTGAGCAGAAACTGCTGGTAGGCTCTCATGTCGTGGGCCTGAATTTTCAGCATATAGTCGAAGCTTCCGGATATATTGTAGCACTCTGTCACTTCCGTCAAGCCCTTCACCATATCCGTAAAGGCATTGGCACGTTCTGAGTTCAGCTGTCTCAGTTTCACGCTGCAAAAGACCGTAAAGCCTCTATTTACCTTATCGGCATCAATGATCGTGGCATACTGGCGTATAAATCCGCAACGTTCCAGTCTCTTCACACGCTCGTAGGTAGGGGTGGTAGAGAGATGAACTTTTGAGGCCAACTCTTTATTCGTCAGTCTCGCATTCTCTTGGAGGGTACGGAGGATGTCTATGTCCTTCTCATCCAACTTATATGATTCTGTTTCCACTGCCATTTTACACGTCTTTTAGAATATTCTTCTACTATTACGCCACAAAAGTACAATTATTTTCTTTATTTCAAAAATATCTTGGTAGAAAAATCCATTATTTCTAACTTTGCATCGTCAAACAAAACAAAAGACAACAAAAAACGTAACGAGACACAGCATCATATCGATCAACTATAATACCCACTAATAATATGGTACACGACAACATTCTTCAGCTCATTGGCCAGACGCCACTTGTACGATTGGGCAAGTACGCGTCAAGTCGCAGTCTCGAAGCAGAGATCATAGCCAAAGTCGAGTTTTTCAACCCTGATGGAAGCGTGAAAGACCGCGTAGCTCTCAACATGATCCAAGAGGCTGAGGCGAAAGGCATTCTCGCTCCTGGGGGCACCATCATCGAGCCCACCAGCGGCAACACAGGTGTAGGACTCAGCCTTGTAGGTGCATACAAGGGCTATAAGGTCATTCTCTGTATGCCTGAGACGATGAGCATCGAGCGTCGCAAACTGGCTCAGGCCTATGGCACGGAGATCGTCCTCACCCCTGGTAACGAAGGTATGAAGGGAGCTATACGCAAGGCTGAGGAGCTGCGCGACAGCATCAGCGGAGCAGTCATCCTCCAGCAGTTCGAAAATCCCGCCAACCCTGCCATCCATCAGCAGACCACGGGCGAAGAGATATGGAAGCAGACCGAAGGCAAGATAGACATCTTCGTAGCCGGTGTAGGTACAGGTGGAACGGTCAGCGGTACTGCCTCAGCCCTCAAGGCTCACCTGTCTGCTATCAAGGTCGTAGCAGTAGAGCCTTCCACAAGTGCCGTCCTCTCTGGGCAACCATCAGGTCCTCACAAGATCCAGGGCATCGGTGCAGGTTTCATCCCCAAAAACTTCAACTCGGCTGTCATCGATGAGATCCTACCCGTAGGCAATGAAGAGGCCATCCAGACCGCACAGGCCATCGCCAAGGAAGAGGGTATCTTCGTAGGCATCTCTTCGGGAGCCGCGCTCCACGCCGCCACCCTGCTGGCACAGCGCCCCGAGAACAAAGGCAAGCGTATCGTAGTTCTACTCCCCGACACAGGTGAGCGCTACCTCTCCACTGCCCTTCTCGATTCCTAAGCTCTGCCACCCCCTCTCCTCTCCCTGGCCACCGTGCCTTTTGCTTTCGCTAAAGGTCCTTGCCCCCACCCTTGCCACAGTGCCTTTGCGTTCGCTAAAGTTCCTCTCCCCACCCTTGCCCCCGTTCCCTGCGATTTATCGCCGGTCCTCCATCCCCCA
>JAZLII010000097.1:0-22689 GCA_045617275.1 Bacteroidaceae bacterium | reverse complement strand
CCCTCCTACGTCTCTGGCACTCGCTGGCAGGCCCCTGGGAAAGGAAAAACCTCACGGGCAAGCACCCCTGCCTTACCTTATATAATATATATAAGCTGGGATACTACGAAGATAATTATAAATTATAAATTATAAATTATAAGGCCGCGGGAGCGAGCTCGAGGCAAAGCCTCAAGAGTGAAGAAACAAAAACAAACAAAAATAAACGAAAATGATATTATTTCTTTCTGCTGTGAATAATTAGATATTTTTGTTAATTCACGTTCATTTTTGTTTCGATAAAATCGCATAAGCCCAATCGCATATCATTACCAAAGTAGCAACAACTATTAACCTAAAAAACACATAGTACCATGAGAAAGATTTTATCTGTCATCGGATTGATGCTCGTGCTCTTCGCCAGCACAGCCAGTGCTCAGTTCCCCGGTGGCTGGGGTGCTCCCCAGCAGCCTAAGAAGCCTATCAGCACGGACCCCAACGTACGTGCCCCCAAGGCAGAGGTGGCCAACTACAGCAACAAGTTTCGCCAAGTGTCTACCTCTCTCACCTACGACTTCAACAGCGAGACCTGCAAGCTAACCCTGCTCTGCTACGACATACAGCAGGACATCGAACTGAGATTTACCATGGACTTCGCCGATGACTATAGTGCCTTCGCCAAGTGGGTGAAGAAGGTGGCCAAGAACAGCGAGAAGATGCTGAAGTCGGCTACCGACGAGGACTCACGCCAGCGCATAGACATAGGCAAGCCCAGCCTGCGCGGATCCATCAAGATGCAGGCCCGCGAGAATAAGGATGCTCCCACTCCCGGCAGCGGCAACCTGAGCGCAGACGGTCACTTCATCATCGACCAGGGCATCGCCACCTGGGAGTTGAAGTTCAGTCCCCAGCGCGGTGGCTTCGGTGGCGGCTTCGGCGGTTTCCCCGGCGGCGGTCGTGGCGGCAACATGGGCGGTGCTCCTCAGCAGCCCCAGAACCAGCCCAGCTACACCTGGATATTCCGCACCTTGGACGAATTCAACAAGCTCCAGGAGATACTCGACAAGTCCACCCTCAGCGCACTCAACAAGGTGCTCATCCAGCAGGGTAAGGAGATGGAAGCCAACTATGGCAAGTAAAAAGCCTCACCCCAAACCCCTCTCCAAAAAGAGAGGGGATTTTTTTTGCCCTAAACAACTAAACGACCACTCTGCCAAACGACTAAACGACAACCTATTGATATAAAAGCCATTATCCAAGGAAAAAGTTGCATTTATGTGAAATTTATTTTTTATTTTGCATATATTTTGCTATCTTTGTGCGAAATTATATAAACTATGCTCAAATTTTTCTCCTTGGGAAGCGGGAGTAGCGGCAACTGCTATTTCCTCACCACCGGGCAACATAGCATACTCATAGATGCGGGACTGACCATGCGCAACCTGAAGCGCACCCTGCAGTCGTACGGCTTCGACCTTTCGGATATCGAGGCTGTCTTCGTGACGCACGACCATGCCGACCACATCAAGTCGGTGGGCAATCTGGCCAACGACATGGACATACCCATCTATGCTACCCAACCCGTACACATGGGCATCAACCGCAACTACTGCGTGACAAGCAAGCTGACGGCTGAGCACCAACGATACATCAACAAAGAGGAGCCTCTACAGTTTGGCGACTTCTGCATCACACCCTTCGAAGTCTGCCACGACAGCAGCGACTGCGTGGGCTACAAGGTGGAAGCCGACGGACAGACCTTCGTGCTCATCACAGATGCCGGATCTGTGACACCCATACTGATGGAGCGCATAAGCGAGGCCAACTACCTCGTGCTGGAAAGCAACCACGACGAAGCCATGCTCGCCATGGGTCCCTACCCCGCCTACCTCAAAGGGCGCATCAGAAGCGGACGAGGACACCTGAGCAACAAGCAGGCTGCCACCATGCTGGCAGAAAACGCCACAGAGAAGCTCAAGCACGTGTGGCTCTGCCATCTCAGCGAGGAGAACAACCACCCCGAACTGGCCCGCAAGACCATGAGCGCCACCCTGCGCGACTATGGCCTCATAGCCAACGTGGACTTCAAGGTGACCGTGCTCGGCAGAAAAACGCCTTCAGAGCTCTACGAACTTGCATAAGAGTCCATTAAGACCGCGGAAGACCACGAATTGAAAAAAATATTGCAAAAAAGCACGCAAAGATTTGGCAGAGTCGCCAAAATATACTACCTTTGCACTCGCAAAAACGAAGGAACGCCTTCAACCAACAGTTTTGCAACGGCCGAAAGGCTGACATCATGCGTCCTTAGCTCAGTTGGTAGAGCAATTGACTCTTAATCAATGGGTCCAGGGTTCGAGCCCCTGAGGGCGTACAAGAGGACGGAAGAGCCTCTCTAAAAATTCTTCCAAATCAAGCGTCCTTAGCTCAGTTGGTAGAGCAATTGACTCTTAATCAATGGGTCCAGGGTTCGAGCCCCTGAGGGCGTACAGAAGAGAGATGCAGCAATGCATCTCTTTTTCTTTTGTCCATGACATACGTGCCGACAGGAGCGATAAGGGTAATATTTGTATGAAACCAAAAATCAACAAAAATAAACAAAAATAATATATGTAGAAAGAGTAAGCAGATGGAGTAAGCATACTCACTGGGTAAATTTTCCTATTTTTGTTGATTTTTGTTGATTTTTGGTTAAATAAGAACCACTTTACATTATACCTGAGTAGTTACTAAATTTTCTATTTTTGTTTATTTTTGTTTAAAACACAAAAAAGGTCCACACGACTGTGTGAACCTTTCTCTGGGTCTGTGACTCGTGCAGGATTCAAACCTGCAACCTTTTGATCCGTAGTCAAATGCTCTATTCAGTTGAGCTAACGAGCCATTTGTCTGAAAACTCTCGCTATAGCGGAGCGATAAACGGGACTCGAACCCGCGACCCTCGGCTTGGGAAGCCAATGCTCTACCAACTGAGCTATTATCGCAAGTGATAGCCGTTTTGCTTGACTGTGCAAAGGTACAAACTTTTATCGAACCCACAAAGCATTTGGACAAAAAAAGTGCGAAGCATGAGGCTCCGCACTTATCAGCTTGATGCTTGCGCAATGACTTACTTGATGATGTCGAGCTCCCGGAACACCTTCTTGAGCTTCTCCACGGAGCGATCCACCTGCTCATGAGTGTGGCTGGCCATAAGGGCATAGCGCACGAGCGTGTCGGTGGGAGCACATGCGGGAGGAATAACGGGATTGATGAACACACCCTCCTCAAAGGCACGAGCTACGACCACGAAGGTCTTCTCCAAGTCGCGAACGTAGAGGGGGATGATGGGGCTTTCGGTGTCGCCGATCTCAAAGCCTTCCTCCTTGAAGCGCTTCAGGGCATAGTTGGTCACATCCCAGAGGGCTGCCAGACGCTCGGGCTCGCTCTTGATGATGCGAAGTGCCTCACGTGCCGCAGCAGTGGCAGCGGGAGTACAGCTGGCGCTGAAGATATAGGTACGAGCCGTGTGGCGGAGATAGTCGATGATGGTCTGGTTGGCAGCGATGAAACCACCGATGCTGGCCAGCGACTTGCTGAAGGTACCCATGATGAGGTCGACTTCCTCGGTAAGACCGAAATGATTGCAGACACCACGACCCTGCTCGCCAAAGACGCCCAGGCCATGAGCCTCGTCCACCATCACGGTAGCATTGTACTTATGCTTGAGCTCGATGATCTCGGGCAACTTACAGAGGTCGCCCTCCATAGAGAAGACGCCATCTACCACGATAAGCTTCACCTTGGTGGGATCGCAACGCTGGAGCACACGCTCGAGGTCGGCCATGTCGTTGTGCTTGAAATGGAGCTGAGTGGCAAACGACAGACGTCGGCCATCCACGATACTGGCGTGGTCACGGTCGTCGCAGATGATATAGTCGTCCTTACCTACAAGCTGGGGGATCACACCACTATTGACAGTAAAACCGGTAGAGAAGCAAAGAGCATCGTCCTTACCTACATACTCAGCCAGCTCCTTCTCCAACTGAACGTGGATGTCGAGCGTACCATTGAGGAAACGACTGCCTGCGCAACCACTACCGTACTGCTTCATCGCCTTGCAACCAGCCTCGATGATGCGCTCATCACCGGTCAGACCAGTATAGGCATTGGAACCAAACATGAGCACCTTGTGGCCACCCATCTCTACTTCAGTTCCCTGCTTTCCTTCGATCTCGCGAAAATAAGGATAATATCCACCATCCTTAGCCTGCTTTGCAAGCGCAAAGAAAGGATGCTTCACGAGTTTTTCTTCTAAAATTCCCATTATATCAATAAGATTTTAATTAGTTTTCTCTCTCTTTTTACCTTCGTCTATGGCCTTCTTTGGCATGAAAAGAGCCAATTTAAGCACAAAAGACACCGGTTTGTGTAATTCGTGGTGCAAAGGTAATAAAAAAAAGTGAAACACATTTCTAAACATTAGTTTATTTGTACTATATTGCAGTATTTTGAATTTGAAGGTGAGAAATTGTAATATTTTGTGTAACTTTGCACCATGAAAAAGATTGTATTTATCGTCAACCCCATCTCGGGTACCCACGACAAACAACATATCCTGCAACTCATACCCAAATACTTTGGCGAGGAAGAATACGAGGTGGTCTGCACAGAGCGTGCCGGACATGCCACGGAGATAGCTCGCGAAGCTGCCCAGCAGGGCGCCCTTATGGCTGTAGCCATAGGTGGAGACGGTACGGTCAACGAAGTGGCGCAAGGCGTGGCACACACGGAGACCGCCCTAGGCATCATACCCTGCGGCAGTGGCAACGGACTGGCCCGCCACCTGGGACTTTCCATGAAACCCCAAGGGGCTCTGGAGGCTCTCAAGAGGGCACACATAGAGCAGTGTGACTACGGACTGATATGCGGGCATCCCTTCTTCTGCACAGCCGGAGTGGGCTTCGATGCCGAGGTGAGCGACAACTTTGCCAAGGCTGGCAAGCGTGGTCTGCCCACCTACTTCAAGACGACCATCAGCGTGGGCATGAAGTACAAGGGCGAGGAGATGGACCTGGAATTTGATGACGGAGAGGTGATCAAAGACGGTAAGTTCTGGCTCGTGACAGCAGGCAACGCCGCCCAGTACGGCAATGACTTTTTCATTACACCCGACGCATCGCTCAGAGACGGATACCTCGACATCAACCTCTGGGAGCCCTTCAACAAGCTCACCTCTCCCCTCGTAGGCATCGAATTGCACGAAAGGAAGATCACCAAGAACAGTCATGTACGCGTGAAGCGCTGCAAGAAGGTGACCCTTCACCGCAAGCAGGAGGGACCCATACAATGGGACGGAGACCCCGCATGGGGACCGAAGGACGTCACGATGGAGATCGTGGAGGGAGGTATCAAGATGGTCGTGGGAAGTCCAAGTAAAAATCAGCTGTAAGGCGCTGATAAGCTTCACTACGAGCACCATTTTCCATAAGTACAAGTTGCTCAAACACAACTTGTTGAGACACCACTTTTGAATAAGTACATAAGACACACTTGGGAGCCTTCCTGGGCGTGGTCTTTATGCTACAGAGGCGTGCCGGATAGAGTCCTTCCACCAGGCACAGCTGAGAGAACTGCGGTTCGGCTCCCGCAGGAAGTACCACGTGCAAGGTGCCATCCGCACGCAGCAGTCGCGCAGCATGGTGAAGAAGCTGGGCAAAGGTCAAGTCGTGGCTATGCCTTGCCACAGCACGTAGACTATCGGGAGGGAGCGTGTCTTCTGTATAGAAAGGGGGATTGCAGACAATGGCATCAAAGCCCATTTCATCTTGAAAGTTTCTTACATCACAAATCAGGAACGACACTCGCTGGGAGAAGGGAGATGCCGCACCATTCTCCTTGGCCTGCCCCACCGCCATCTCGTCGACATCGATGCCCGTCACCTGCGCCTCCGGGGCTCGCTGAGCCACCATCAAGGCGATGACGCCCGAGCCACACCCTAAGTCGAGCACCCTGCAGCACTGCTCCACTCCAGCCCAGGCACCCAGGAGCACGGCATCCGTGCCCACCTTCATAGCGCAGCGGTCGTGAGAGATACGGAATTGCTTGAAATCAAAATGGGACATGTGCGTGGAGCGTTGAGAGTTGAGCGTGGAGCGATGAGCGTGGAGCGATGAGCATTGAGCGGTGTACAAAATTACTAATTTTATTTAATTCGCGCGCACAAACGGGGGAAAATTGCAATATTTTTTGTATCTTTGCGCCCGCTTATAAAGAAAGCGAGATTCAGAATAACAGGCTCAGAGCCCCTTCACAAGATGCACACCTGCCAGTGGAGGCAAGGCTTCAAGCAAGACCAACAAAGCGAAATGAATAGTAGAAACAATAATTCGACCTTCTCGTTTGTCGCAGGCTTTGGTGGCGACATAGAGAAACTGACGGACATAGAGATAAGCGGTCCCATACCCGTGTTGCCCTTGCGCAACATGGTGCTTTTCCCCTGCGTGATGACACCTATCAACGTGACAAGACGCAGTTCGATGAAAGTGATAGAGCGTGCCGAGCGCACCGGTTCGATCATTGCCGTGTTCTGCCAGAAATCGTCGGAGGTGGAAAATCCTTCCATGGAGGACCTCTACCCCATCGGCGTAGCAGCGCGCGTGGTGAGAGTACTCGACCTGCCCGACAGCAACAGCAGCGTCATCCTGCAAGGACTCGGACGCATCACACTCAACAGTATCGTCTCGACCCGTCCCTATCTGATGGGCGACGTGACCGTACTCAAGGAGTTCTACCCGGAAGATGCTGAGAATGTGCAGTTTGCCCTACTCATGGAAGACGTGAGAAAACGTGCACGCAAGCTCATAGACATGAGCGAATCGCTACCCGGAGAGGCACAGTTTGCCATAAAGAACCTGACAAACGACAGCTTCCTGGTCAACTTCATCTGCTGCAGTTTCCCGCTCAGCATACAGAAGAAGGTGGAGATGCTGCAGTGTGCTTCCATCATAGAGCGTACGATGGTGCTGCTGCGTACCCTCAACTACGAGATACAGCTCGAAGAGATGCGCATCAACCTCCAGCAGAAGACGCAGCAGGACATCAACGACCAGCAGCGCGAATACTTCCTCCAACAGCAGTTGCGCAACATACAGAACGAGTTGGGCAACGGAGCTGATGCCATGCGCGACTCGGAGAATCTGCGTGCGGAGGCCGCAGAGAAGAAGTGGTCTAAGGAAGTGGCAGAGACCTTCGAGAAGGAAGTTTCACGCCTGGACCGCCTGCACCCACAGAGCCCCGACTACAACGTGCAGCTCACCTATCTGCAGACGATGCTGCAGTTGCCCTGGAACCACTACACCAAGGACCATCTCAACCTCAACTCTGCTGAGCGCATACTCAACCATGACCACTACGGCATGGAGAAGGTGAAGGAGCGCATACTGGAGCATCTGGCCGTGCTTCAGCTGAGAGGCGACCTGAAGAGTCCCATCATCTGTCTTTATGGCCCTCCAGGAGTTGGCAAGACCTCTCTGGGCAAGAGCATCGCTCAGAGCCTCAACCGCAAATATGTGCGTATGTCGCTGGGTGGCTTGCACGACGAGGCTGAGATCAGAGGACACCGACGCACCTACATCGGAGCCATGCCCGGACGTATCCTGAAGAATATCATCAAAGCCGGGAGTTCAAATCCCGTGTTCATCCTCGACGAGGTGGACAAGATCACGCAGACCACCGCGCACGGTGACCCTTCAAGCGCGCTGCTCGAAGTGCTGGATCCGGAGCAAAACGGTGCCTTCCACGACAACTATCTCGACGTTGACTACGATCTGTCTAAGGTGATGTTTATCGCCACGGCCAACAACATCAGCACCATCCCCCAGCCTCTCTTGGACCGCATGGAACTCATAGAGGTGAGCGGATACATCACGGAGGAGAAGATGGAGATAGCACGCAAGCATCTCATCCCCAAAGAGAAGGAGAACAACGGACTGCAAGACCATAAGGAACTCAAACTGAGCAAGCAGGCCATCGAGTTTCTCATAGAGAAATATACGCGTGAGAGCGGTGTACGTGGCTTGGAAAAGCAGATAGGCAAGATATTCCGCAAGATGGCATTGACCTATGCCCGTACACATGAGTTCCCCTGCTCTACCGTGACTCCCGAGATGATCAAGGAGATGCTGGGCAAGCCTCCCTACAACCGTGACAAATACCAAGGCAACGACACGGCCGGCGTGGTGACGGGTCTGGCCTGGACAAGCGTGGGAGGCGAGATACTCTTCATCGGGACAAGCCTGAGCAAGGGCAAAGGCGGCAAGCTGACCCTCACGGGCAACCTCGGCGACGTGATGAAGGAGAGCGCTGTGCTCGCGCTGGAGTATATCAAGGCTCACAGCGACATGCTCGAGATAGACCCTCGTGTGTTTGATGCATGGAACATACACATACACGTTCCTGAAGGTGCCGTACCCAAGGACGGACCCTCGGCAGGTGTCACCATGGTGACCTCGCTGGCCTCGGCCCTCACTCAGCGCAAGGTACGCGACCACATCGCCATGACAGGCGAGATCACCCTGAGAGGCAAGGTGCTTCCCGTGGGTGGTATCAAGGAGAAGATACTGGCTGCCAAGCGTGCTGGCATCACCGACATCATCATCTGCCAGGAGAACCGCAAGGACATCGAGGAGATACCCGAGATGTACCTCAAGGGCGTGACCTTCCACTATGTGGAAAACGTAAAGGACGTGCTCGACTATGCCCTCCTTGAGGAAAAGGTGGCAAACGCCATCGAGCTAACGATTGAAGAGGATAAGGAAAACAAAGAGAAATGACATTTCAACTCCAACATACAGACGACAAGACCAACGCACGTGCCGGACTGCTCACCACAGACCACGGCACCATAGAGACGCCCATCTTCATGCCCGTGGGTACATGTGGCACGGTGAAAGGCGTACTCCAGCGCGATCTCAAAGAGGAAGTGAAGGCGCAGATCATCCTGGGCAACACCTATCATCTCTACCTGCGCCCCGGTACAGATATACTGGAGAAGGCCGGTGGACTGCATAAGTTCAACGGATGGGATCGTCCCATCCTGACCGACAGCGGTGGTTTTCAGGTGTTTTCCCTCACAGGCATTCGTAAGCTGAAGGAAGAAGGATGTGAGTTCAGGAGCCACATCGACGGTTCGAAGCACTTCTTCACGCCAGAAGGTGTGATGGACATTGAGCGCAGCATCGGTGCCGACATCATGATGGCTCTCGACGAGTGTCCTCCCGGCACCTCCGACTATGCCTATGCCAAGAAGAGCCTGGGCCTCACCCATCGCTGGCTGGACCGCTGTATCAAGCGATTCAACGAGACTGAGCCCAAATACGGTTACCACCAGAGTCTCTTCCCCATCGTACAGGGTTGTACCTTCAAGGATCTGCGCGCTCAGTCGGCAGAATTCATCGCTAGCAAGGAGTGTGAGGGCAATGCCATCGGCGGTCTTGCCGTAGGCGAACCCGCCGAGGTGATGTACGAGATGATAGAGGTGGTCAATGCCATTCTCCCCAAGGACAAGCCACGCTACCTCATGGGTGTGGGTACGCCACTCAACCTGCTGGAAGGCATAGAGCGCGGAGTGGACATGTTTGACTGCGTGATGCCTTCGCGCAACGGTCGCAACGCCATGCTTTTCACAGCAGAGGGTATCATGAATATGCGCAACCGCAAATGGGCCGACGACTTCTCACCACTTGACCCCTGCGGCACGGCATCGGTCGATACGTTCTATAGCAAAGCATATGTGCACCATCTCTTCAAGTGCCAGGAACTGCTGGCCATGGAGATAGCCACCATACACAATCTGTCCTTCTATCTCTGGCTCGTGGGTGAGGCTCGTAAGCATATCATCGCTGGCGACTTCTCCACCTGGAAGAGCATGATGGCAGTCAAGGTAGCAAACAGACTATAATGGAAGACGAGAACATAGATATCACAAAGGCAAGCGTCGACGAAGCCCCGATCACGGAGGAAGTAGTTCAAGAAGTGCCCTCTGGCGAGGAGAATGCCATGGAGGACTCCTTGGAGGCTCAGTCTGCCAATGAGAGCACCGATGAGCAACCTGCGGAGGAAGATGCCATGGAGGAGTCTGCGGAGGAGGAAGATGCCATGGAGGAGCCAGCCAAGAAGAGGAAGCGAAGAAGCTTTCACTTCCCACGCATCCTGTCCCGCTTGGATCGCTACCTCATCGGTAAGTTTCTGGGCACCTATTTCTTCTCCATCATACTGATCATCAGCATCGCCGTGGTGTTTGACTACAACGAGAATATCGACAAGTTCACCACCAACCATGCTCCCTGGCACGACATCATCTATGTCTACTACCTCAACTTCGTGCCCTACTATGCCAACCTTTTCAGCGCGCTGTTTATCTTCATCGCCGTCATCTTCTTCACGACGAAACTGGCAGGCAACAGTGAGATCATAGCCATGCAGGCTGCCGGTGTGAAGTTCAGTCGCATCATGCGTGCCTATATGCTCTCGGCAGCGTTTATCGCAGGCATCAACTTCTACCTGAGCACGGAAGTCATCCCCAAGGGCAGCGCCAAGCGTCTTCAGTTTGAAAACACTTACAAGCGAAAGGTTCCCCTGCCTACCTTTGCCGACAATGTACAGCTGCAGGTGGATACGGGTGTCATCGCACTCGTGGAGCACTACGACGGCAACGTCAAGACGGGATACCACTTCCACTTGGATAAGTTCCGCAACAAGAAACTCGTCTCCACACTCACCGCCAGAAGCATCACCTACGATACCCTGTCAGACGTGCGCTACCACTGGTTCATGAGAGACGTGTCGATACGCGACATGAGCGGCAACAGAGAGATCATCACGCACCACCATGCACTCGACACGATGGTCACCATGGAGCCACGCGACTTCCTCTCCAACGCCAAGATGGAGCAGACCATGACGAGTACCGAACTGCTGGATCACATCGAGAAGCTTCGTATACGTGGCACGGGCAACGTGGCCGCCTACGAGATAGAGTACCACAAGCGTATCGCCGAGACCTTCGCCAGCTTCATCCTGACGACCATCGGCCTGGCCCTTGCCTCTAAGAAACGTAAGAACGGCATGGGACTGGCACTTGGCACCGGACTGGCACTATCTGCCATCTACATCCTCTTCCAGACCATTTCGGCCACCTTCAGTATCAATGCAGGTATGAGTCCGGCTCTCGCTGCATGGCTACCCAACATCGTGTTTGCCATCATCGCAGCATACCTCTACCACAAAGCACCAAAGTAACATTTATTCAACTTTCACAAACTCCAGTTTGCTGGGAGTTTGCTGGGAGTTGGTCGGAGATGGCAAGTAAAGCTTGCGAAACCTGAATAACATTTAGATTATATAAAAATTAAGGACAAAGTCAACTTTGTCACCCCCAAGACGACTATATGGATTTCTACGATTTAGACCTTAGCGACAACGTACTTGACGCGCTTGACGACATGAACTTCCAGGAGTGTACACCCATCCAGGAGCATGCCATCCCTCCCATTCTGGAAGGAAGAGACATCATAGGTGTAGCACAGACAGGAACCGGCAAGACTGCCGCATACCTGCTTCCCATCCTAAGCTTGCTCGACGACGGCGGTTACCCTCACGATGCCATCAACTGCGTCATCATGTCGCCTACGCGTGAGCTGGCACAGCAGATAGACCAGGCGATGCAAGGATTTGCCTACTACACACCGGGCTTGAGCAGCGTGGCAGTATACGGAGGCAACGACGGCATACGCTACGAACAGGAAAAACGTGGATTCAACCTCGGAGCCGATGTACTCATCGCTACACCGGGACGACTCATCAGCCACCTGAGCCTGGGCAACGTAGACCTCTCCCGTGTAAGTTTCTTCATACTGGATGAAGCCGACCGCATGCTCGACATGGGTTTCTGCGACGACATCATGCAGATAGAGAAGGCCTTGCCCAGAGATCATCAGACCATCCTCTTCTCGGCCACCATGCCCAATGAGATCGTAAAACTCGCACAAAACATTCTGCACGATCCCGTAGAGATCAAGATAGCCGTGTCGCGTCCAGCAGACGGCATCCATCAGAGCGCCTATATATGCTACGAGGCACAGAAGCTTCGCATCCTGGAGCACTACTTCTCCCAGCACCCTCCCAAGCGCGTCATCATATTTGGCGGCTCGAAGGTGAAGGTGAAAGACATCGCCATCGCACTCAAACGCAAAGGATACAGCGTAGAGGCCATGCACAGCGATCTCGAGCAGAGCCAGCGCGACGAGGCTATGTATCGCTTCAAGAGTCAGCAGGTGGACATACTGGTGGCCACCGACATCGTGGCTCGCGGTATCGACATCGACGACATACAGTTGGTAGTGAACTTCGACGTACCACACGATGCAGAGGACTATGTGCATCGCATCGGCCGTACAGCACGCGCCGGATCGGAAGGCTCGGCCTTTACCTTAGTGAGTGAAAAGGATCAGCCCTCATTTGCCAAGATAGAGAAATTCCTGGGCAAAGAGGTGGAGAAAAACGAGATACCTCAAGAGCTCGGCGAGGGTCCCGCCTACACCGGTAAGGCCTCACGAGGCGGTCATGGAAACAAAGGGGGACACCAAGGCGGACATGGTGGACACGGTCGAAAGAATGGCAAGGGACGCCAGGATCCCAAGAGTGCCGTGGGAGGACAGGATCCCAAGAATGTTAAGGGGGAACAAGGCGGTAAGAACAACCGCAAGGGACGCCACAATCCCAAGCCACAAAACGCGACAAAGCAGGAGGAACCTCAAAAGCAGGCAAGCGATACCTCAACGGCTCCTGTACCAGCAGCCGCTAAGACGACTGCCCCTGTAGCGAAAAAGAAGCGCCACCACAGAAAGCCCAAGACGCAAAAACCGGCAGAGGGTTAATCAAGTACCTTAACCTTGGCGAAGCGCAGAAGAAGTTGCTTCGTACCCACATTGTCAAAGCGCACCGTCGCTTTGGCATCCATGCCTGTACCCTCAAGTGCCAAGACTTCTCCACGGCCGAAGCGCGCATGCTCCACATGCTTTCCGACAGCGAGTCCTGACGACGCACTAGCCAAAGACGATGCTCCAGAGGATGACGAGCTGGCAGATGCCGCTGTCTGAGAAGATGCAGAGGGTCCCTGACCATAGGATGACGACTGGCCTGAAGTGGCGCTTGATCCGGTGGCGGAACTGACACGCCTCAAAGTCTTACCCCATACCGATGGAGGGAACTGCGATGCAGATGAGGAAGATGATGTCGACGAAGAAGACCCCGACGATGAAGAAGAGGACGAAGAATACCTCGACGACGAGTCCGCGAAGGAGCTGGGCCTACGTTCCGAACGTCCGAAGATAGCCGGTCCGTCATCATCTCCAAAGAGTGAATGTCTTTTGCTGCCAAAGGGGGACGAGGCAGAAGATGAAGGTTGAGACGAACTGTTGATCTTCAGATATCGGGGATCTATCTCCTTCAAGAAACAACTGGGGCTACTCATCTCCGTCTTGCCATAGCGATAGCGACTCTTGGCGTGGGTCAAGAACAGGCGTTCTTCCGCACGCGTCATGGCCACATACATCAGACGCCGTTCCTCCTCAAGACCCTTCTGGCCCTCTTCCTTAGCCATCTGGCTTGGGAAAAGGTCGTCCTCCAGTCCTACAACGAATACCACACGAAACTCCAATCCTTTGGCAGAATGGATGGTCATCAGCGTGATCTTACGTTCATCGCCCGTATTCTTGTCTTCGTCCAGGTCGCTCAAGAGAGACACCTCCTGCAAGTAGTCGGTAAGCAAGCATGAGGCACCCTCCTCTCTTCTCGACTCCACAAAAGCGGAAATGCCATCCACCAACTCTTGCAGGTTTTCCTGACGAGCCACATCATCAGGCTCATGGCCACTATTGATATCATTGGCCACACCACTCTCACGAACGATGTGGAAGGTCAGCGTGGAAGCATCCGTAGTGCGTGCCATATTGGCAAAACTGTCTATCTGCATGGCAAAACGTGTGAGCTTGTCCACCGTACCACGATTGACACCCAACTCATACTTCACCGGATCACAGATGACGTTCCAAGGAGAGACTGCATGCCGTGAAGCGCATTCCAGCACCTTCCTCAGCGTAGTGTCTCCTATGCCTCGTGCAGGATAGTTGATGACACGCTTCAAGGCTTCCTCGTCCCGAGGATTGACCGCCAGACGAAGATAAGCGATGACATCCTTGATCTCCTTACGTTGATAGAACGACAGGCCACCATATATACAATAAGGTAAGCCATCTTTGCGCAAAGCCTCTTCCAAGCTACGGCTCTGAGCATTGGTACGATACAGGATGGCTACATCGGAGTACTCCACATGGTCACGTCCATGCAAGGACTGAATGGTGCGACTCACCACATAGCTCTCCTCGTAGTCGCTCTGCGTGGTGAAGACCTGAATGAGCTGTCCTTCTGCCTTACGGCTGAAGACGTCCTTGTGTATCTGCCCCATGTTGTGATGGATGAGGCTATTGGCGGCAGCCACGATGTTTTGTGTCGAACGGTAGTTCTGCTCCAGTTTGAAGAGCTTTGCTCCATTGTAGGCCTCTTGAAACGTGAGTATGTTTTCTATATTGGCACCACGGAAACTATAGATGCTCTGTGCATCATCGCCCACCACGCAGACACGCTGACGGTGCTGCGTGAGTAGCCACACGATGCGATGCTGGGCGAAATTGGTGTCCTGATACTCGTCCACCAAGACGAACTCAAAGCGCTGCTCGTACTTCTCCGCGATCTCGGGATGATGGAAGAAGAGATAATAGGTATAGAGCAGGAGATCGTCGAAGTCCATCGCATTGCTCAGGCGGCAACGCTTCATATACTCCGTATAGATCTGCGCTGTTGCCGGAACCTTGCTACTCATGTCGCGCTTGCGTATCTCCACATCATTGGCATACTGCTCCGGCGTGATGAGGTGGTTTTTGGCCTGTGAGATATAGTTGGCCACCAGGCCGGGCTTATAAGTCTTGTCATCCAGTTCCATCTCGCGAATGATGCTTTTGACAAGGCTCTTCTGGTCGGTAGCATCATAGATGGTAAAATCACTTGTAAAGCCAATGGACTGACACTCTATACGGAGGATGCGAGAGAAGATGCTGTGGAAGGTGCCCATCCAAAGGCCGGAGGCCAGTTCGTCTCCTACCTGACGGGCAATACGTTGCTTCATCTCATTGGCCGCCTTATTGGTAAAAGTCAGCGCCAGGATATTCCAGGGCTTCATGCCCTGGGCCAAGAGGTAGGCTATCTTATAGGTCAGCACACGCGTCTTACCGGAGCCGGCTCCCGCTATGACAAGCGAGGGAGCATCTATGCACTCTACGGCAGCACGCTGCGATTCATTCAAGTCGTTTAAAAAGTTCATCCGGACTATGTGTGATATCTATCCTAATGTTTATTTTGAGGTGATTTCTATCCCAGTGTATATTTTACGATTTCGATGAGAAAATTGAGCAATGAAAGGTCGACAAGCCACAGGGCATAGCGTGAGACGCCTGTGGACACCAGCGAACCGACCGTACGGTAGAATCTCTCCTTGCGTGCAAACAGGCAATAGCAAAGCGTAGACAGGAAGACAATGAGTGAGATGGAGAAAGGCAAGCTATGGAACCATGGAGAGGGAACTATCTGACCTGTCACACTGCGAAGGGCACTGCTGACCTTGAAGACGGGTACGATGATGGGGCATGAAAGCACAAGGAAGGCTGTCGTACCTGCGATGAGACCGAGGTTCTCGTTGACCGTACGTCGCTTTCTGCGCATCATGGACACCACACCCGAATACTGCAAGCATCCCACCGAAATGACCAAGGCTATGCAAGGTGCCAGATAGGAAGGAGTGAGGCACTCCAAGGCATGCAGACATATCCATCGGTAGCCTTCCGGAGAGAGCACATTGTGCATCTCCATGCCCATGACTGCCATCACCCAAGATGCAATGACAGCAATGAGAAGAAGGCTCAAGAGGAGCGTACACAGTAAGGATGCTATCGTCTTATTCATCGCTCACGTACCTGTTTATGAATCAAACATTCTTGCGGTGGTAATTTATATGACCCACATTTATTCTTCGTCTGCCTCGAGGTTGTCTATGTCGATGATGCGCAATTCCAAGGCACGCACTACCAGGCGGGTGGCATTGACACCCGTGCGCTCGTTGGCCTTGAAAAGGCGATTGACGAGTTCTGCCTGACGCTTCTCCAGACTCTTCACACTGAAAGGCATGCCTTTGAGCTGTGCTATCATATCCTTGGTATATCCCAAAGCCAGATGGCGAAGGAATCGCTCATCGTACTCGTCGATGTCGAAGTCGATGGCCGCATCGCCACGCATACTCTCTCCGAGGACAGACTTCTTGAAGCGATAGATGATCTTCTCCAGGATGGGCTGGTTGAACACCAGACGTCGTCCACCCATGACGTTGGCCACGTCGGTGTGGGTAAGCATCTCGCCCGTCTTCAAGATGATGCCGTCGGCACCGGCATTGAGCACCTCCACCCAGAGACGCTCGTTGAGTATCTCACCCGTGAAGATGAGCACATGCGTCTGAGGATAACGGCTTCTCACCTGTCGGCATATCTCTACACCTACGGTGGTACTGCCTCCAAGGCCCAAGTCGAGCAGAAGCAGGTCAGGCACCTCCTGGCGGAAAAGCTTCCACAACTCGCTCTCATTCTGAGCTGCACCTATGATAGTGGCTTCGGGAATGTCGCTGCGGAAGATTTCTTCCGTACCTTTCAACTCAAGTTTGACATCCTCCACGATTATTACTTTGAATGGTTCCATATGATAGATTGTATATGATTATCAAATAGTATTTTCATTTTTTATGATGCTATGGTAAGTTCATCTCTGATTCGTTGTCGATAAGTTCTTCTCGGATTCGTTGTCAAATGGTTACTTTAAGGTAAACCAGATGTCGGTGTATCCCGAACCGGGCTGGGCGACAAGGCGAAGTCCGGGAAAATTGTTGAGTGCATCGAGCTCGCGGACAATCTGCTTGGCCACTAAGAGATGGATGTGCCCCGACTCAGGGTAGAACAATGTGTGGGCCTGCGTCTCGTCCATCACGATACCCGGCAGACGATAAGTCATGCGCAGCATACTACCCTCTTCCTGAAGCGTAAGCACGACGGGAGTCTCCTCCGAACAGACCTCGGGCGTGGCCTCATACCACGAAACAAACGTGGTATTGAACTGTACCAGAAGGTCTTCCATCAAGACCGCATCAGCACGAAGCTGATAGTCCTGGGCCGTCTGTATCTCGAGCCAGACGGGCAAGTGTCGTCTTTTGGCCAACTTATTGAAATGTACCTCGGCCTTCTCCATCACAGCACCGGACTCCAGCACCTCTTTGCGATAGCAATTCTGCTGGGTAAGCTTCTCAGCCTGCCCACTCAGCAGCGTATAGACTTCCTTGTAATAAGCAGAGAGTTCCACTAACTGATGGAGATCTTCCTGACAGGGCTGACTGCTCATGCGCTGAGCCAGCTGAAGGATGCGTGAGGGATAGTACATGGACTCGTGCTTGATGGTGCTCAGGCAATTGTCCAACACCTGATTCTGCACATGTAGGCGATGTGCTTCATAACGGAGATGGTTGAGCTCTTCCTGGCACTGCTCACGCCTTGCCATCTCATGAGCCAACCTCACCACACGGTCTTGCAACACACGAGAGAGCATGTCTATCACAGGGCGATCCAGACTTTCATTGCCACTTCCTTGTACACCGTATATATGTAGCTTGCCCAGTTCTTCATTCAGTTCGTACGTATGTACATTGCCTTCGCAAGCACCTTCGTGAATATCCATCGGCTGACTCTCCACATCCAAGGGGAGACGGAGCGACATGCCTGTGAGATGCTGCCAGTTGCTCATACCTTCCATCGTGGCGTGCAGAAGATGCTGGCAGATAGCCTGCAAGTCCTGCATGTCATGGGCTTCTACATTTTCATCGAGATGCTCCAGTTGCTGGCACAGCTGTCGTTGCATCATCAGGCCTTTGCCCAAATACATGCGACGACGCAAGAACATGAGTGCGACGGCCATCACCAAGAGGCTGAAGATGATCAGTGCCATCAGCAGTTGTCGCGAAGCAGACTGAGTTTGTTGCAACTTCTCACAATAGGTGGGCAGCGATCGGTCTTGATGATAGAGCTTATAGAGCGAGGTACACAGCGTATTGTTGTACTTGTACCACTCCCACTCATGCAACGCCAGTGAGGCACGGGCTATCTCATTGCGCAGACGTATAGCCGTCTGGTAATTGAGCGAGTCGCCATGCAAGAAAAGGTCTACCTCATTGGCCAGCTTGGGATCGGCAAGTTCCTCCTCACGACTCAAGGTAAGCTTGGGAGAGATGGTACGAAGACCTTGCAAAGCATATTGGATGGTCTGTTCATATTGCTCTGCTTGGTTGCACAAGTACGCCTCTTCGCAATATTGCTCGGCAGTAACGGGGTCTTGCGCATGGATAGGCAACATGCAGATCATCATGATGATGACAGACAGCACACGAGGGAGTCGGAAGAAGAAACGACTACCCTTCCCCAGCTCGCTTTCAACACCAAAACAGCACATCTGGAAGATGGACGAAGTCTTGCGGTACTTCTCGATGATGCCACGACAGTTCATGATGCCAAAGCCAAAACCCTTGTTGCCCTGCGACGAACCGATCTTGCGAGAATCGTAGACCTTGCTGTTGTTGAGGGTATCCACGTCGTCTGCCGACATACCACATCCGGTATCGCTCACACTGAGTTCCACATAGTCGTCATGGCCCACCGCCTGTATGGTCACCTTTCCACCTTCTGGAGTGAACTTGCGTGCATTGTCGGCTAACGTATTGAGCATGAAGAGGGTCAATGCCTCGTCTGCCTTCACCGACAAGTCGGTAGGAAGCACCTCCAGGGTCACTCCCTTCTGGTCGAAGGCATAGTGACCACGCTGAAGAGTCTGGAAAATCTTCTCCAGCGCTATGGTACCTATCTGCAGAGACAGTTCACCCTTCTCCATCTTGATCCAGTCGGTCAGGATGTCGTTGTAAGTGACAATGCGCTCTGTCAGTTCGGTGATGTACTCCAACTTCTCTCCATCCACCTCACCTTCACGATTCATGCGGTCGGTCTGGTGAATGATACGATCGAGAAATGGGGTCACAGCATGCACCAACGACACCTTGGCACGCTTCTCGGCATTGCGACGCTTGTTGGTGTCTATCTTAAGTGCTGTAAGACCGACTTGCTCCTCTATCTCCTCCGTCTGCTCCTCAAGGGCCTGCAGATGCTCAGCATCCTTCTGGAAGTCAGTCCGTACGTCTGCCGTCTTCAGGTGAGAGTCGTTGCTCTTCCTCAGATGATGCGAGTACAGCAAGATGAGTACCACCAGAACCACAAAGAGCAAAGCTGTGATCATGAAACGCAGGTGAAGCGCATCCACCTCGGACTGGAGGTGAGCACGGCGCGACTCCATCTCCACATTCTGACTCGTGCGAGCGATGATGTCGAGATAGATGTTGCGGTTGTAGTCGCTCTCCCGTGTCATGCCCAGCGCACTGAAAGCCATGCTTATCTTCTGGCGTATACCAGCGATCCACTCTGGCACAGTGTAGATGCTGTCCGAACTGATCCAGTCCAGCTCTACCTCTGTATTGCCTTCCTCGCCCTCTTCGTACAAGGACAGCAGACGAGCGGTATAATCATGATTGTTGTAGACATACTGCTCATTCACACAGTCCAACGCCATGCTGTAGTTCTCAAGGGCCAGTTCGTAGTGTCCATGATTGAACGCCATCTCGCCCAGGGTACGATAAGCGCAAGCTGTCTGGAAGAGGTCCTTGTACTGACGGAAGCTATAGACTGCATGGAGGGCCAATGCCTCAGGCAGATGGGACTCACCATCCAAGCTATCCTGTGGCAACCAGCCTTCATGCTGATTGAGCAAGAGATGATAAAGGTCCGCTTTCTCTTCTCGTAGGAGTTGTCGCGTCTCCTCTCTGGTAAGGAGAGAGGCCAGAGCCTGAAGCGAATTGGCCTCAAAATAGGTGATGCCCATACTGCGACTAAAACCCCAGCATACCATGAGATAGTCAAACTCCTTGAGCGCTATCTCCGAGGGAGTGCCCTCAACGAGTCCGCCAGAACCCATCATGTAGTTGTAGTAAAGCCACTGCGTGGTATCCGTCACCAAGGTGAAGTCACCGGCTATCTGTGCCATCTCCTCGATGGCCTGCTGCTCCTGATCCTGATAATAGCAATAGGTGGAAGAGATGATGTGATACTCCGTGCGGGCAAAGAAATAGTCGTGCCTGTCGACAGCGGTGAGCTGTTCGAACTCTTCCTCTGCACGCTTCATACGCTTCTGCGCACTGATGCGAGCCTCGAAGTAGGCACCACCGTCACCTGTGCGCTGATTGATCTTCATGCGCATCACATCGCTCACCAGCAGGATGATCTGGTTGCTCGTGGTGAGCGCCACGCTATCCAGACGAAGGAATGCTGTGGCAAAGTCCATCTGCTGATAGTCCACATAGGCCATCAAGTTGAGCGCACGTGCCTTTCCGTCGCTATAGTCCTCCGCTTCCTGATAAGCCCTCTGTGCCAGGCTACGCGTGCTGTCTACATCGGTATATCGGATATTGTACGCTGCATAGTTGAGCGAGTCAACTTTTGCGCGCTGCTTTTGATTCACCTCAAAACACGAGGTGAAGAGCAATGTCAGTAATATCCAATAAAGATGTTTCACAGGCTATCAGGAATGCGGGTTTAAGGTGTATCTAAGAGTATGAAAAGGGGTGAACCATAAGACACCAAAGGATGGCACATAAGGGCCATCCATAGGGGTTACTTCTGATTCTCTTTGATGACCTTCTCTATTTCAGAGAATTCATCTCCCATATTCAGGTTGAGATATATGCGATAAAGGAGCGGAGCCCAACTATTCACGGCATCGGGTCGCAACCTTCGCAAGTCCTCACTGGGTTGCTTTGCGTTGCGATAGAGGCTCTGGAGATGCTCCCTGTCTTGCCGGCACTTAGGATTGCGTACGTCGTTGCAGGCAGTCATCGCAAAGTCGGCGGCCTCGTTGACATAGCTTACCGCTTTATTGTAGAGCGCATTGATATGCTCCGGTTCACGTTTCAGTACCACATCGGCCATCTCCACACACTTGAGCCACTGCTCCTTGTGTAGGAACATCAGCGACTTCGTGTACCAATATATCGTAGCGTCTTGTACATGCTCCAGCATCGAGTCGGCCAAGGCAAGACATTCATCCTGCATCTTGTTGTCCTCATAGTACTTGGAGAGATTGACAAAGAAATAGTCGTGCTTAGGATAATGATTGACGCCATATTTCAACTGCGCGAGCCACTCATCATCCTTCTTAAGAGCCTGCAGACAGCGCACCTTGTACTCCTGAAGCACTGGGCACTTACTGCTATCGGCAAATGAGATAGCAGAGTCGATGTAACGCAAGGCATCGCTGTGCAGATTGCTATTGTAGGCACTCAGCACCGAATAGTAAGTGGAATACTGAAGCAAGGTGTCGTTCTGCATCTTGGCATGACCCACGAGCAAAGGGTGCTTAGCCAAGTCGGAGTAGAGCGACATATACTTATAGGCATTCTTATAGTCCGACTTCCTAAGGAAGAAACGTCCTCCCTGATAGATGTTGTAGCGATAGAGCAGCAACTGATCGCGGTTCTTGCCACGATATCTGGGCTTCACCTTGCCCGATTCATTGGCCAGCGTGTCGATGCTGTCACAGAGGATGGCATAGCGTGAAGCCTCAAGCATCGTGTTGTAGTAGGCCGCCGTGTCGTACTTCTGCTTGAGGTAGGCTTTGAGGTTCTCCTGGTCGTTGAGACTATGCTCCAGAGCCGATGCCGTGAGATAAATCTCTGCCTTCTGGTCGTTGGTGAGCCCTTCTCTCTTCAGTGCCTCAAGTATGCTCTTCTCCTTATTCCTCTGATCTCTGTTGTTCTTGATGGCCGTGCGCGCCTCCTTCAGCAGCGTGCGCACAGGAGTCTGCTTGGGAGCCTTTGCCTTTTTATCTTCGGCATAGCTCGCAAGTACAGAGACAAGAAGTATGTAGAATAAGCATTTACGTAACATAATGCAAAGTTAGGGAAAAATCTCCTAAGCAAAAAGCAATTAACTATAATTAGCGCAAAAAAAATGCGGGACCACTCTGAGAGTGGCCCCACATCGTATCATATTGGAGTATTTGCGGATTAGTTAAACCACTTCACGTAGCAGAAATCCTGACGGTGAGGCAGGTTCTCGTTCTTGGGGAACATACGGTAAGCTACCTTGAAGCCACCGGCGTTCTTCAGCGTGTGCTCCAGCTCGAAGGTGTAGTTGTTGCCTTCGTGACCGGTTACCTTGAACTCCTCTACGCTGTAGATGTGGTCCTGACCCTCGCTGTCGGTAGACAGGGTAACGAGCTCCATGCCGATAGCATCCTGCAGACCAGCCTCGTCTACAACAATCTTTACATTGTACTTCTGACCACTGGTCACCATACCCATGCGCATGTCCTCGGGCTTCTCTGCGCTTACTACGTGGATAGCATCCCAGCGCTCTGCCACGGTCTCCTTCCAAGAAGCGATGTCCTTGGCGAGCTTGCAGTCGTTCTTCTCGAGGAGAGCACGACGGT
>JAZLII010000096.1:0-18575 GCA_045617275.1 Bacteroidaceae bacterium | reverse complement strand
CCTCTAATATAGGATTCTTGTTGATTTTTGTTGATTTTTGGTTTCAAACAAATCAATTCACACGAAAACCGCAAGAACCAATAAAGAATAAATATTCCGTTTATTCCGTTCATTCTAGTTCCTCATACTTATCTTTCTGGTTTCTCCGTGCCGACCGGCGCGTCATGCCAAAAAGAAAAGGTCCGCCGATGAGGGCAGACCTTCCCGTAAAATGTCGAATTTAACTTTCCTCACGGAAATCTGGTGCAAAAGTATACCGAAATTCGCAGACGGGAAAATATTTTCTTGTAAACTTCCCCAACTTCTCAAAAAAATATGCGGAAAACGGAGTGAAATGGCGGGGAAAAGTTGGAATCGCAGCCAAATTGTGCTATCTTTGCAATGTCGAATTTAACTTACTGAATGAAAAAGAAGAACCCCAATCTCATCAGCGAAAGCAATGAGATGGTCAAGTCGCTCCTGGACAGCGGCCTGATAAAGAGTCCCGTGGTCAGCACGCAGATACGTGGCAACTTCACCCTTGCGCAGAGCAAGATGGTGACGGCCATACTCATGCAGCTGCAGGACCGCATAGAGAAGAACATCAAGTTGCGCACCGACGCCGGTTTCACCAACGACCTCTTTGCCCTCTCCGACGCTACCGACGGCGAGGTGACCTTCCGCATACCCTTCACCGACCTGGGCGTGAGGGCCGACGGCTACGACGAGCTGGAGAAGGCCTGCCGCGACATCCTCAAGCTCGACATGACGTACAGCGAGTACAACGAGTCCACGGGGGGTGACGACCTGGTGATGCGCAACATATTCACCGAGATACGCATACCCACGAGCAAGGAGGACGGAGGTACGGGACGGCGCAAGGGCTACCTGCTGGTGAGCATGAGCTACAAGTCGGCCAACAGTGCCTTCGGCATGCGTAAGGGCTACACGGAGTACCAGCTCGGCCTGATCAGCAAGTTCAAGAGTCCCCGTGCGCTGCGTCTCTACACCTATCTCTCGAGCTGGAGGGAGAGGGGATACTACGTGGCCCGCTACGAGGACCTCAAGGAGTACCTCGGCACGCTCTCCTACAAGGACGACTCACGCACGCAGATCGCCGTGGACCAGTATGTGGCCTGGAGCGAGTTCCGCCGTGCCGTGCTCATGCCGGCCTACAAGGAACTGAAGGACAAGGCCGATGCCGGACAGGCCGACTTCTACTTTGAGTTCGAGCCCATCTACCCCGGTCAGAAGAAGAGAGGCAACCCCCGCGAGGTGCGCTTCACCATCATACAGACCGACCTCGGACGGGAGATGCAGACCGTCAAGCAGGTTCGCAAGCTCCAGGCCCTGCTCATAGAGAAGTACGGCGTCACCGACACGGAGTGGGCCATGATAGAGCCTCTCGTCACGGGCATCGAGGTGTCGGCCCTTCGCGAGGAGCTGCACCGCATCGACGTGATGCTCGACAAGAAGAAGCCCGAGACGGTACATGCCTACGCCTCGCAGTGCCTCATACAGTGGCTCATGAAGACACGGCCCATGGAGTTCAACTTCGACCAGGCCGAGGAGCTTCGCGAGGACCCCGTCTCACCTCTGGGCGAGGACGACACCCGTAAGTGGAAGGCCTTCGGCGCGGCTGTCCGCGAGGAGATGGGCCAGACCTGGTACGACACCTTCTTCACCTGCTGCCAGCCCGTCGAGATCACCGACACACAGCTCAAGGTACGTACGCCCAGCAGTTTCGTCACCCAGAAGTGGCGCGACGAGCTGCCCCGCATGACCTCCCGCTTCTTCGCCATCTTCGGCAAGGTCAAGGTAGCCTACGAGTTTTAGCGAACTTGAGGCTATGCCTCGAGTCCGTTCCCTATTGACTTCGTCGAGAACGCTCTCGCTCGGCAAAGCTCAAGCCAACTTGGCTATGCTCTCGCTTACTCGCGTCCTTCGGGAATATTCAAGCGAGCTTGACATTCCTCTCGCTTACCCTCCAACTTCGACAATCGACAATCGACAAAAGAAGATAGAGACCTCCCCCCCCTCACTTCTCCTCCCTCCCCTCCATCATGGCTCTCCACATGGAGTAGCGCGCCTCAGGGTTGAGACGCTCCAACTGGCTGAATATCTGTGACATGTCGTGCCTGCGTGTCTGCTCCTCATAGGGACAGGGCACCTTCTGCCTCTCATAGCCCAGCAGGGGAGCCGCCTCGCGTATCCACGCCTCCTCCACGAGGCAGAGCGGACGTATGATCTCCAGCCGGTAGTGCTCGAGTCGGAGACGGGGAAGCATCGTTGAGGCGTTGCCCTCGAAGGTGATGTTCATGAGCCAGGTGGTGAGTATGTCGTCCTGATGGTGCCCGAGGGCTATCTTGTTGAACCCCTGCTCCTCGGCCCACTGGAAGATGGCCTTCCTGCGGTGCCATGCACAGAGGAAGCAGCGCGTCTTGCGCGGGTCGGTGCTCTCGTCGAAACGGCTGTGGAGTATGGTGAGCCTGATGCCCAGCGAGTCGCAGAAGCGCTGCAGGTAGCTTCGGTCGGTCTCGTAGGGTATGTTGTCCATGACCACGTGTACGGCCTCCACCTCGATGCTCGGACGGTATATCCTCGAGCGCTCTGCCAGGAGCTGCGTGAGCAGGAGAGAGTCCTTGCCACCCGAAAGGGCTATGAGGATACGGTCGCCGTCTTCCAGCAGTCCGTAGTCCACACAGCCCTTGTTAAACTTTTTCTGTATGCGATTCATCATTCCGTGAGGTCGTTGAGGGAGTTCATGTAGCGATTTCCCACCTTCAGGATGCGGCTCTCACCGGTGCCCTTCTGGGGAGCATTGCCCTGCAGGCTGTCAGCCTTCTCCGTCTGCAGAGCGTCTCCTGAGGCAGCTCTCGTGGGTGCCCAGTATGGTCCGTAATACGTTTCATACCAGCCATATCCGTCGTATCTCCATCCGTCGTAGCAGTACTCGTAGTAGTTGCCCTTGTAGATATCCCAGTCGTAGTCCTCACTGAGGGAGCGCAGGTCGAAGTGGATGTCCGAGTTGCCAAACCATCCCGTGAAGTGACCCCAACGCATGGTGTAATCATAAATGTCGACACTCAGCTCCGGATTGCTGGGGTAGGTGATGTGTATGATACCGTCGCGTATGCGCCACTCGAAGCGGTAGTACAGACGCTCGTACGGACCCACGCGGTAGTAGTCCACCTGCTTTCCCCAGCCGTGTGTGGCGGCGATGCCGTCGTTGTAGAACTTCAGGTAGGTGTCGTACGAGTCCACCGTGATCTGGCGTCCGTAGCGGTCGAGGTAGGTATAGTTCATGCCGAAGTCTCCATACCAGGCACCGTCGAGCTTGAAAGCCACTCTTCTGTCTTCCTCGCAAGAGGTAAGCAACCCTGCTGTCATCACCATGGCCAGCATCATCATCCAAGTCTTCATCGTTTTCATATCGCTATTCGTTTTAGGGTTTGTCATTCTTGTTTCTGATGCAAAGGTAGGAAGAAAAATCGAGTTGGCAAGAGGATAAACCCTAATCTCACGGGGGAAATTCCTAAACGAGGTGGGATTTCTTGCCAGTGAGCAAATTTTGTAGTATCTTTGCATCCGCTTTTCACGCGTGTGTATGAGGTACATCTATTATGTAAGACATCTGCCCCTGGGACGCCGTTTCCTGGCCATCAACCTGCTGGGATTCATCTTCACCCGTCAGGCCCTCTCGCCGCGCGAGCTGCGGCACGAACTCATCCACAGCCGTCAGCAGCGCGAGATGCTCTACCTGCCGTTCTTCCTCTGGTACGTGGCGGAGTGGCTCCTCCGCTGGGCCCTCTGCCGTGACCGCATGCGGGCCTACCGTGAGATAAGCTTCGAGCGCGAGGCCTATCAGCATGAGGCCGACGAGCACTACCTCGAGGAGCGCAGGCACTATGCGTGGCTGTTGCGTTGAGCGATGAGCGATGAACGATGAACGTTGAAAGTTGAGCGATGAACGTGGAGCGATGAGTGAGACGGCGAGCGTTGCTCTCGCACGTTGCCTTTTTATAATTTGTAATTTGTAATTTGTAATTTGTAAACTTCACCATATCGATGATAACCGTAGAAGGACTAACAGTTGAGTTTGGCGGAACGACCCTTTTCAAGGACATCTCCTTCCAGATCAATGAGAAAGACCGCATAGCCCTCATGGGCAAGAACGGAGCGGGCAAGAGTACCCTGCTCAAGATACTGGCCGGTGTACGTCAGGCCACGCGTGGCAGCGTGACGGCACCGAAGGACTGCGTCGTCGCCTACCTGCCCCAGCATCTCATGACGGAGGACGGGCGTACCGTCTTCGAGGAGACCTGCCAGGCCTTTGCCCACCTCCACGAGACGGAGGCCGAGATCAACCGTATCAACGAGGAACTGACCGTACGTACCGACTACGAGAGCGACGAGTACATGGCGCTCATCGAGAAGGTGTCGGCACTGAGTGAGAAGTTCTATGCCATCGACATGACTCACTTTGAGGAGGATGTGGAGAAGACCCTGCTCGGACTGGGCTTCGAGCGAACCGACTTCCAGCGTCCCACGAGCGAGTTCTCCGGTGGATGGCGTATGCGCATCGAGCTGGCCAAGCTCCTCCTGAAGGATCCCGACGTGCTCTTGCTCGACGAGCCTACCAACCATCTCGACATCGAGAGCATACAGTGGCTGGAGCAGTTCATCAAGGAGTCTTCGAAGGCTGTCGTGGTCATCAGCCACGACCGTAAGTTCGTGGACAGCATCACCACCCGTACCATAGAGGTCACCATGGGTCGCATCTACGACTACAAGGCCTCTTACAGCCACTACCTCGAGCTCCGCAAGGAGCGCCGCGAGCAGCAGCAGAAGCAGTACGAGGAGCAGCAGAAGATGATACAGGAGACCAAGGACTTCATAGAGCGCTTCAAGGGCACCTACAGCAAGACCCTTCAGGTGCAGAGCCGTGTGAAGATGCTCGAGAAACTGGAGATCATCGAGGTCGACGAGGAGGATACGAGTGCCTTGAGGCTGAAGTTCCCTCCCTCGCCCCGCAGCGGCAGCTATCCCGTGACGATGAGCGACGTGGCGAAGTCTTTCCCCGTGCAGACCGCCGAGGGCGGGGTGGTGGAGAAGACCGTCTTCCGCGGTGCCAACCTCACGGTGGAGCGTGGCGACAAGATCGCTTTCGTAGGAAGGAACGGCGAGGGTAAGTCCACCCTGGTGAAGTGTATCATGGGCGAGCTGGAGCATGAGGGTACCATCACCCTGGGCCACAACGTCCAGATAGGCTATTTCGCCCAGAATCAGGCCTCGCTGCTCGACGGCGAGCTCACCGTCTTCCAGACCATCGACGACGTGGCGAAGGGGGAGGTGCGCAACAAGATACGCGACCTCCTCGGTGCCTTCATGTTTGGCGGCGAGGAGTCTACCAAGAAGGTGAAGGTGCTCTCCGGCGGTGAGCGCACTCGTCTGGCCATCCTCAAGCTCCTCCTTGAGCCGGTCAACCTGCTCATCCTCGACGAGCCCACCAACCATCTCGAGCTCAAGACCAAGGACGTGCTGAAGCAGGCCCTGCAGGACTTCGACGGCACGCTCATCGTGGTGAGCCACGACCGTGACTTCCTCGACGGCCTGGTCAGCAAGGTGTATGAGTTCGGCGGTCAGCGTGTCCGTGAGCATCTCTGCGGCATCTATGAGTTCCTCGAGACGAAGAAGATGGAGAACCTCCAGGAACTGGAGCGCAAGAAGTGAGCGCCCGAGGCCGGAGGTGACGGCAGGCAAGCAGCATTGGAAAGTCAATTACCAAACATCTCAATAAGTATGGGAGCCATATATGTATTTCTAGGTGGTGGCGTGGGCGCCGTGCTCCGCTATCTCATCTCCGAGGGCTGGAAGATGTGCCATCCCGCCACGCTCTTCCCCTGGCCCACACTGGTGGCCAACGTGCTGGGCTGCCTGCTCATCGGCCTCTTCTACAGCCACAGTCAGACATGGGGCCTGTCCCCTCAGGTGCGGCTCCTGCTCACCACCGGCCTTTGCGGAGGTTTCACCACCTTCTCCACCTTCAGCTATGAGTCGCTCGGTCTGCTGCGCTCTGGCTGCTACACTGCCTTCGGCCTCTACGTGGGCCTGAGCCTTGTGCTCGGCATCCTCGCCGTGGCGCTCACCTTCACGGCCCACCACTGATCCTAGGTCCAGTACACGGATCCTCACGGCCGACTATTGATCCTCGCAGCCAGTACACTGATTCTCGCGGCCAGACACCGCCCCTCATCGCAGGTTTGGAAGAGCCGGCCCGACCAACAACAAGAATACTCACCAAAAGAATAACAACAACACAGAAAGATGAATTCCATTTTTATCGTACTCCCCATCCTCACCGTCCTCATGTTCGACCTCGGCCTTACGCTTGAGGCCAAGGACTTCGTGATGGTGGTTCGCCGTCCCAAGGCCATGCTGGCCGGTATGCTCGGACAACTCGTTCTCCTGCCCCTTCTGGCCTATGCCCTGGCCACGGTGCTCGGTCTCTCACCCCTGTTCTTCATCGGCTTCATGCTCATAGCCTGCTGTCCCGGAGGCAGTAGCAGCAATGTCTTCTCCATGCTGGCCAAGGGCGATGTGGCGCTGTCGGTCTCTCTCACGGCCATCAGCAGCATCGTCACCCTCTTCACCCTGCCCCTCATCATGCAGTGGGTCACTGCCAGCCAGGGCGATGCCATCGGTGTGCAGCTCCCCATAGCCAACCTGCTGATGCAGAACATCGTCACCATGCTCGTTCCCATCCTCCTGGGTCTGGCCGTTCGTCGCTGGGCCTCGAAGGCTGCGGCCAGGATAGACTCCGTGCTCTCCCGTCTGGCTTTCCCCGCCCTGATGCTCCTGGCCGGTATCTTCTTCGTGCAGCACCGCGACACCATCTCCGACAACTTCCTTTCGCTCGGAACCGCAGTCACGCTCCTGCTCCTCTGTGCCGTCAGTCTGGCCTCTCTGCTGGGATGGGGTGCCTCGCTCGATGTCAAGGAGCGCCGCACCATCAACATCGAGGTGGGTATGCAGAATGCCGCCCAGGCCATAGCCATAGCCTCGAGTCCCTTCGTCTTCAACGACGGACGTATGGCCATCCCCGCCATCATCTATGCCTTGATGATGAACGTCGTGCTGCTCATCTACGTGGGTTCCATCCGCTACATGAGACGCTCATGAGACACATGAGCCGCTCTGGCCGTACATAAGACATTGGCGAAATACGAAAATGCTCTTGAAACGCACGAACTCCATTCCATCCTAACAAACATTTTGAGATGCTTATGAAAAAGTTACATATCGCTCTCCTCTGTCTCTTCTCGTTGTCCACGCTTCCCATCCTGGCCACCGATCCTCCCATCACTCGCAAGGACCGTGGTGAGGTTCGGCTGTCTGTCGGTGTCGGCGGTGCCACTCCCTGGGACGCCTCCATACGCTACGATTTCGGCAATGCGAAGTACCGTCTGTCTCCTTTCTTCGCCATCAATGGTACCAACCGTCACAATACGGCCACTCGGGAGGACATCGACCTGACCTATACGGGCATCATGCCATTGTCCGAGACTTCCCATGCCCAGTATCTCTCCACGGAGTCCCTTCGCACCCGTGGAGGAGCCATCAGCTATGGTGCCGACTTTCAGTTCAAGCCCAGTGCTTCGGATCAGATAGAGGCTGGTCTGAAGCTGGAGTCAGATGCCAGCAATACGGTAGGTTCGCGCACCGAGCAGGTCTTCCTCAACTCAGGCAGTGAGGCGCAGCCGGGTCAGCGTCATCTCAGTCAGTTCGTACCTTCTTCGTACGACGGTTCCGACGCCCTCTACAGCCTGGAGGCAACAGCCGGCTACACCCACACCTTCCAGGGTTCCAACTGGTTCATGCTCGGAGGCAAGCTCGACCTTCGCTACAGCTATCTTCTCAGCGACGATGGGCACGAGCGCAGGCAGACCGTCCTGCCCGGAGCTTCCTACCCTGGCCGAGAGGACTTTGATCTGCAGGTCTGGCCTACGACGCAGAAGCATCGCCTCCAGCTCGACATCCTCACTCCCTACATCACCCTCCTGCCCATCCACATCGGTGCCTTCTACGAAAACCGGCTCATGGACAGCCGCGACGAGCAGTGGTCGGGGCAGGAGAAGACGCTTGATGACTATTTCCGCCATCGCTACCAGACGGGTGGTGCCTATCTGAAGGCAGACTGGTCGGCAGGGCGTTTCAAGTTCAATGCGAAGCTGGAGTATGACTACACACGCATGCGTGCCCTTGTCGAGGAGCAGAGCAAGTCTCGCAGCTTGAATGACTTCGTGCCCGAGCTTGGCGTGCTGTGGAGCATGGGCAAGGGCCATTCGCTGCAGGCCAGCTATGTGCGTCGCATCATCCGTCCTTCCCTCGAGTTGCTCGATCCCGCGGAGATACATTCCACCTATACCCTCAGCTATGGCAATCCCGATCTCGTCGGTGCCCACATCAACAACCTCTCGTTTCGCTACCAGCTCAAGCGCGACAAGGTGGACTTCAGCACCACCCTCATGCACATCTCTGCCAACGATGGTTTCAATGCCATCTGGATGGAGCGTGGCCTGGCGCGCATCTACACCTGGGGCAACGAGGGTAAGCGCCGTGCCTGGTCACTCACGCCAGATGCGACATGGCGACCTGCCAAGACCACTGCACTCCATGCCCGTCTCAACGTCATCTGGGACAAGCGAGAGGCTGAGGCCATCCACATGGCCAAGGAGCACTGGGGCTTCACCACGGCTGCCGACCTCACGCAGACCCTCCCTGCCGACATCTTGCTGAAGGTCAACGGTGAATACTCCGAGGGCAACACCATCGACCTCTACTCCCATGCGGGCCGTCAGTACAGCTACGGTGCCTCGTTGCAGCGCAAGCTCATCCCCTCGGGCCGTCTCGTCGGTGTCCTGAGCTATAGCCATTTCGATGCTCCCAAGACCATCATCACGCAGGGTGCCTATGTCGGTTCAATCTACCTCCGTGCACGCCACAAGGATGCCGGTACCCTGACTCTCACCTATAAGTTCTGATCTTCGATAACGCTCCACGCTCATCGTTCATCGTTCCACCCTCATCGTTCCACGCTCAACGTTCATCGTTCAACTCTCAACCCTCCACGCTCCACGCTCCACGCATCATGCCCTACGTTACCCGCCCTCATTATGAGATACTCGACGGCCTTCGCGGTGTTGCCGCCATCCTGGTCGTATGGTTTCACCTTACAGAGTACATGAATCCCGGTTCGATGCCTCTCTTCCACGGCTATCTGGCAGTCGACTTCTTCTACGTCCTCTCCGGTTTTGTCATCGGCTATGCCTACGACGGACGATGGGGCAAGGAGCTCACCTTGGGCAAATTCCTCAAGCGTCGTCTCATCCGCCTTCAGCCCCTCGTGTTCCTAGGTGGACTCATCGGCATCTTCCTCTTCTACTTCAGCGATTGCCCCATGTATGCCCATGTCTCCCAGACGCAGTGGTGGGCACTCCTGCTCGTGGGACTGGCAAGCTGCTTCTGCATACCCCTGCCCGAGAGTCTCAATCAGCGCAGCTACAACGAGGTCACCAGTACCAACGCCCCCATGTGGTCGCTCTTCTACGAGTACATAGCCAATCTTCTCTACGCCCTCCTGGTGCGTCGTATGCGTACTTGGATGCTCGCCCTTCTCGTGGCCTTCTTTGCCGTCCTTGTCTTGGACGCCTCTTTGGCGCTCAATCTCTTCGGCATGCTTGAGGAGCACGATGTGGCACTCTCGCTCAACTTCGGTTTTGTGATGAGTCCCGAGCATTGCTACGTGGCGATGTGCCGTCTGCTCTATCCCTTCTTCATGGGCGTGCTCATGAGCCGTCTGATGAAGGATAAGGGCGCCATTTTCCAGCATGGCTTCCTCATCAGCGCCGTGCTGCTCTCTGCCGTGATGCTCATGCCGCGCATGTGTGGCTGGGAGCAGTCCCTCCCCGAAGGATGCTTCAATGCCCTGGCCGTACTCGTGCTCTTCCCCCTCATCGTAGCCTTGGGAGCGCGCAGTTCGCTCACGGGTAAGCGCTGCAGTGCCCTCTGCAAGTGGCAGGGCCAGCTCTCCTTCCCCCTCTACATCACCCACTATCCCTTCCTCTACGTCTTCCTGGCCTGGTGGGACCGCAATCGCGACATTGCCCTGCCGTCCTTCATCATGGTGCAGGTCTTCGTCTTCATCCTCACCGTCACGGTAGCCTGGCTCTCCTACAAGCTCTACGATGTCCCCGTACGTCGCTGGTTGCAGGAGAAATGGGGCAAATAGCCTACCATACAGAACCACAGTGAGCCGGGCATTTGCTGCTCGGCTCACTGCATTTATCCCTCATCGTTCAACGCTCATCGCTCAACTCTCAACGCTCAACGTTGCACGACAAACGTCGTGACGGAGCGAGCGGGTAGGGGAGCGCTGTTGAGGCGTACGTTGCCGATGTATTTCAGGTTCTCACCTTCCACGTCGGAGGTGCGGTAGGCCTTGGCTGTCTTGCCGGGAGCATTGAGCTTCACGGTGGCATCGGTCTGTGCATAGTTGATGGCCACGATAGCCACCGTGCCGTCCTGGTTGCGGTAAGCCGAGAGCATGAGTCCGTCGATCTGCATCTCACCCTCCATGTTGAGACGAACGGCTCCGGGGCGAACGAAGCGGCTGAAGTTGCCCATGGTCCACATCAGTTTGGAGTCGCGTACCATGTTCTCACGCACGGCCTCGCGTCGCACGTTTCTTCCTCCCGTGCGCTCTCCCTTCAGGTACATACGCAGTAGGCCGTCCTTGTAGTTGCCACCTGCGGCACGCCACCATTGCCAGGACTGCGCCTGAGCCACCGTGATGTCATAGTGCATCACGCGAGCCACGTAGAGCGCCTCCTCCATGGTGAAGTCAAATCCACCTCCGCCATGTATCTCCTCGTCGTTGGACATGATGCACATCTCCGTCTGCCAGAAGGCAGGGCGATCCTTGAGACGGCCAAACGTCTGGTCGAGCGTCTTGCGGTATCCGTAGAGTCCCGTGCGCTCATACCTGCGGTCACCGGGACGCAGGATGGGCGTGTTGGTCCAGTAGGTGTGTCCGGCCATGATGTGTGCCACGCCGGGCAGGTTGCCCACGTAGGTTTCGGTGGAGTCGGGATTCCAGAAGCACTGTATCTCGTTGCCTCGGGCCCATCCGGCCTGGTATTCGCCTATCATGCAACGGTAGTCAGAGGACTCGTTGACGAGTATCTGGGTGGTGATGCCACGACTTACAAACTCCTTGCTGAACTCCCTGGCCAGTCTGGCTATCTCACGGTTGGTGGCCGGTGTACCCTCCTGCTTCGGTCCCTGCCAGTTCCAGTGACCGTCGGGCTCGTTCACGGGACATACATAGCTGAAGTGTATGCCGTCCTCCCTCTCTGCCGTCTCTATCATGTCGGCCGTGTAGCGTGCAAAGTCATCGTAGCAGTCAGGACGCAGGTTGAGCGTACCTCCACGACCGGTGTTGGTGCCGAGGCCGTTGAGCGTGAGATTGACGGGTGGGGTGTTGAAGAAGGCAAGGAAGGTAGGCACACCACGCTCCTTGGCCAGACGCAGGAACTTGCGTTGTCCCGTCTGTTGGGCAAAGTATTCGGTACGCGTGTCACGGTTTATCTTGGCCGAGTCGCCCTGTGTGGCACTGCCCGCTCCGGCATTGAAGCGCCATATGCTCAAAGCGATGCCCTTGGGGTTGCCCTTCTCGTCGGTCTCAGAAGAGAAGAGCCAGTCTGCCACCTTGGTCTGGATGGAGTCCTCCCAGGTGCCTATCTGCCAGAAGCTCCAGGCATCGCTTGCGCCAAATCCGTCCATAGGCTGGCATTCACGGGTGGTCACGGTATACTCAGGAGCCTTGGGCCCCTTCTTCTTGGGTTGTGCTGCATGGGTGTTTGCAGAGGCTGTGAAGGCTGTAGCCAGGCACAGCAGTAGGGTGGGGATGTGTCTCATTGTAACGTTGAGCGTTGAATGTTGAGCGTTGAGCGATGAGTGTTGAAAGTTGTGCGCCAGAGTGTTCTGGCTCCGATGCTCTACGCAAGCGTATCGTACGAGCCGGGTGGAGCATGGAGTCATTGGCGTTGGTATCTTTTATTCCATTCGTACGTATTCCATATATTCGTCGTAGGAGATGTGCCGTCCTCCCATGGAGAGCAAGTGTGGAGTCTCAAACTGGCAGTCTATCATCACGCCTCCTGCCTTCTCCAGGGTCTGTGCCAGATGGATGAGAGCCAGTTTGCTGGCACTGGGTACGAGGGAGAACATGCTCTCGCCGAAGAAGCATCGACCGAGGGTCACGCCGTAGAGTCCGCCCACGAGCTGGTCTCCGTCCCACACCTCCACGCTGCAGGCAAATTGCTGCCGGTACAGTTCGGTATAGGCCTCCGTCACGGCTGCGCCTAGCCATGCCCCTTCCTGGTCCTTGCGTAGGTCGCCGCAATGCTTTATCACCTCCTCGAAGGCCCGGTTGAAGGTCACCTTGTAGCGGTGCTTGTTCATCAGCGTACGCATAGAGTGCGAGATGTGTATCTCGCCAGGAAATATCACGAACCTGTCCATCGGGCACCACCACTGTATCACATCCTCCTTGTAGGGATACCAGGGGAAGATACCGTTGCTGTAGGCCAGCAGGAGTCGGTCGATGCTCAGGTCGCCACCCACGGCAAAAATACCGTTGTCTTCGCCTAGCCGAGGGTCGGGGAAGTAGGGTTCTTTTGCTTCGTCGTCAATAAGGAATATCATAGGTTGTGAGGTTTTAAGGTTAAAAGGTTATGAGGTTTTAGGGTTTTGAGGCTGTGGGGTTTAGGTTTTTTTGAGGTTTATCTTGTCTGATGACGAGCAGGTTGTCCTTCACCTCCACCTCTGCCGTGCCGCCCTTCTGCAGCGTCCCGTAGAGCATCTCGCGCATGAGCAGCGGTGAGAGATGTTGCTGGAGAGTGCGGTCCATCTCGCGGGCTCCGTACTGGCGGGTGTAGCCCTTCTGGAGCAGCCACTCCCGAGCTTTAGCGGAGAGTTTCAGCGTCACGTCCTTGGCTTGCAGTTTGGCTTCGAGTTGTCGCAGTTTCTTATCAAGGATGAGACCGGCCATGGTGCGGTCCATGTCGTGGAAGACCACGGTGCCCGAGAGACGGTTGATGAATTCCGGCTTGAAGGTCTTCTTCACCTGTGCCAGCATGGCCTCTCCCGCGCTCACCCCTTCTCCGAAGCCCACGCTGGCCTGTGAGGCATACTGCGCTCCGGCATTGCTCGTCATGAGCAGTATGACGTTGCGGAAGTCGGCCTTGTTGCCACGGTTGTCGGTCAGTCGCGCATAGTCCATCACCTGGAGCAGTATGTTGTAGATGTCGGAGTGAGCCTTCTCTATCTCGTCGAGCAGGAGCACGCAGTTGGGATGCTTGCGTACCGCATCCGTCAGCAGACCACCGTCCTCATAGCCCACGTAGCCAGCTGGCGAACCTATCAGTTTGGCCACGGTATGCTTCTCCGTGTATTCGCTCATGTCGAAGCGCACCAGTTCGATTCCCAGTTCCTGTGCCAGGACCTTCGCCACCTCCGTCTTGCCCACACCCGTAGGACCCACGAAGAGCAGGCTGGCCATGGGCTTGTTGTCGTCGAGCAGACCCGCCTTGGCCATTTCCACGCATGCCACCACACGTGCTATGGCCTCGTCCTGTCCGTATATCTGCGCCTTCATGCGCTTCTGCAGCGTCTTCAGCGTACGGTTGGTCTGCGCCTTCAGTGCCTCGGCATTGATCTTACACATCTTGGTCAGCACCCGGTCTATGTCCTCGCGCTTCACCTTCCTTCCTCCGCGCATCTCCACGCTTGCTCCCGCCTCGTCGATGAGGTCGATGGCCTTGTCGGGCAGGAAACGGTCACTCATGTGCTTCTGACTCATCTCCACGGCATACTCCATGGTGCCTTCGGCGTAGTGCAGGTGGTGGTATTGCTCGTATCGGTCCTGCAGGCCATGCAGGATAAGTGCCGTCTCCTCTGTGGAGGGTTCGGGTATGTCTATCTGCTGGAAGCGCCGTGTCAGTCCGCGGTGCTTGCTCATGTGTCGGTTGTAGTCCTGATACGTCGTGCTCCCGATGGAGCGCAGGTCGTCCCGCTCCATGTATGGACGGAGCATCTGTGTGGCATCCATCGAGCCCTCTCCCGTCTGTCCGGCTCCCACCAGATTGTGTATCTCGTCGATGTACACGATGGCCTTTCCCTCTCGGGCCAGACCCTCCATGATCGACTTGATGCGCTTCTCGAAGTCACCTCTGAACTGCGCTCCGGCCAGCAGACCTCCGAGATCTAGTTCGTAGATGCGGTATCCCTTCAGTCTTTCCGGTACCTCGTGTCTGGCCAGCCTCTCTGCCAGTCCCCACACCAAGGCAGTCTTGCCCACACCGGCCTCACCCACGTGCAGCGGGTTGTGCTTCTCCTTGCGGCAGAGCACCTGCAGGGTGCGTTCCAGTTCCTCTGTCCTTCCTATGAGCGGGTTGTGCTCAGACACATGGTCGTTCATGCACGTCACCCATTGCCTCCAGGGCTCGTCGCGCTCCTCTTCGTTGCCCATCAGTTCGTCATTCTCATCCATCATTTCCTCCCCGCTATCTTCAGGATCCTCGTAGTTGAAAGCCAGTGCGCCCAGCAGTTCGGCCTCACGCCCTTCCACGGCCTCCGACAGCACCTGGTGAGCCACACTCTCCTCCAGCTCCAGTATCGCCTTCACCAGTTGAGTCACCTTCAGTTCCGTCGACTCGCTGGCCATGGCTATCTTCAGGGCCAGATTCATCATCTCGTTAAACTGTGTCGTACCTGTCAGCTGAAAGTCCACTCCTTCCGGCACCTGTTCCATCTCGTCCACATAGGTCTTCAGGGCCAGGTGTATCTCCTTGATCTCCGGGTGATACACGTCCATGTCCTCCATGGAGATGACGAAAGGCATCTGGAGCAACATGTGTCCCAGCAGCAGTTCGGGGCATACGAACTCCAGCCGATGTGTTTGAGCATACTCTATAGCCTGGTCCAACGCATCCTTCACATATCTGTCCTGCTTCATCATTCTTCCTCCGGTTGTATGGTTAGTTTCAGCGGAAATCCCTCAGCTCGTGCCATGGCAGTAGCTTTCTGCGCCTTGCTCTGCGCGATATCCTTGGGATAGACACCCGCCACGGCCTGTCCCTTGCGGTGCACGTCCATCATCAGCCTCTCCGCTTCGGCGTCGTCCTTGAAGAAGACGACTTTCAGCACCATCACGACGAAGTCCATCGTAGTGAAGTCATCGTTGTGCAGTATCACGCGGTATCTCCGTGGCTCAGCCACCCTCAGCCGGGTGCGTTCCTTCAGGTTGGTCTGTTGTTTCTCCATGCTTTGCCGTGTAGCAGTGTTTTACCTTATTATATATTTATTATGATGCAAATATATATCTATTGTAGTGCAAATATACGATAATTACCTCAAATCCAAAAAGCAACACGGCAAAAAAATGGAGCCATATACACAAAAAATGCTTCACTCCCATCCGTTGGCCTTAAGAACGGTCCCGAGATCGGCGACCGCCTCTACGGCATCTGACAACGCAAGTCCCAGGACTGTGTCACTGACAGACTCCGAAAGCAAGGAGGACACACCAGAACGAAGGTATGTCCTCCTTCATTTGCTTTATTTCTTGTCTTGAATGCCGTCTTTCGTCCAAATTTGGCTGGAAATATCCTATTTTAATGACCAAAAACCTGATAATATCACGGAATTGCTTATCTTTGTGGCAACATGATGTCCCATTAACCTAAAATGCACTCGTAGCGCCATGAAGAGAACAATACTCCTGACAGCACTTTTTGCTGCTTCTTTCAGTACATGCTTTGCACAGTTTGGCAACCAGCGCGTCAATCGCGACAGCTTGCAGCGTGTGGCTGAGGCTGACTATGCCAATATGCTCCAGCAACTCAAGATAAAGGAATCCCGCCCGGGAAGAGACCCCAACAATGCCGATCCTTCCCGTCACCCCAATTACGATGAACTCATAGCCAATCCCTTTGTTCATTACCCCGACCCACTGCTGACCTTTGACGGCAGGAAGGTGAAGGACGCAAAGATGTGGGGCAAGGTGCGCAGACCAGAGCTGGTGGACTATTTCGAGAGAGAGATCTACGGCCGTATTCCTGCCCAGGTGCCTGCCGTGAACTGGAAGGTGGTGAGCGAGGAGGATGTGGATATGAAGGGCATTGCCTGCACCAACCGTGTGCTTTCTGGAGTGGTGGACAACTCCTCATACCCTTCCATCAAGGTGGAGATACAGGCATCGGTGGTCTATCCCAAGGGAGCCCAGAATGTACCTGTGATCGTGGAGTATGGATATATGGCAGGAAAGCCCTCTCCCGTGGCTATGTCGTTTGGGAGACAGACGGGCGAACCGGCCGAGTCCTGGCAGATGATGGTGGTAAGGCGCGGATGGGCTGCGGCCACCATAGTGACGGGTTCCATACAGGCTGATGCCGGCCATGGCCTAACCTCAGGCATTGTAGGACTTTGCAATAAGGGTGAGTATCGCAAGCCCGAGGATTGGGGCGCACTTCGCGCCTGGGGATGGGGTACGTCCAGACTGATAGACTACTTTGAGAAGAATGCCACTTTTGATGCAACGAAGGTGGCCATCGAAGGCGTGTCGAGAAACGGGAAGGCGGCACTGGTGGCCATGGCCTTCGACGAACGCATAGCGGCAGGATTTATCGCCTCTTCTGGAAAAGGCGGTGCTGCCGGATGGAGAAGATGGTGTGGCGAGAGTGTGGAGAACATCACCTCATCCGGTGAGTATCACTGGATGGCGGGTAATTTCATCAAGTACGGATCAGACCCACTGACAGCCGACGACCTGCTTGTGGATCAGCATGAGCTTATCGCCCTCTGTGCGCCCCGCCCCTGTCTGATATCGGGTGGCAGACATGATGCCGACAAGTGGCAGGATGTAGTGGGTATGTTCATGATGACGGCCAAGGCAAGTCCCGTATATGAACTGCTGGGAGCCAAAGGCTTAGGCACAGATGTATTCCCTCCCATGGACCACGGACTGATGGATGGCCAACTGGCTTACCGTCAGCACAATGGAGGCCATGAGGCAGGTCCCAACTGGCCCTACTTCCTCGACTTCTTTGAGAAAAATGTAGTCAAGGGGAAATGAGGATCATGAGGAATGCTGGTTCGCGTGTTTTTCTTGATCATGCGGACTGCCATCTCCCTTTTCCTTATTATATATATCTTCTATCATCCCTTTGAGCCGTTCGCTATCCTCCATCATGGACCATAGCTCATGAAGTTTTTGCTCATTCTTGCTTCCGGGTATCCAGAGCTTTAGGTATCCATGAGGAGAATATTTCTCGTCGAGGTGCTGAAGGGTTCGTTCGATGTGTCCCGCCTTGTCCAGCCCGGGATAATGTGAAAGGCCATACTGCACAGTGCGAGTCAGGATGACAAGCGGATCGATGTTTCGGTCTGCTTCTGCCACTATCCGACCATAGATGCTGCGAGGAGCGTGATCGGCACTGGCCCGATGGTCTTCCACGGCTTGTGCCAATGTCTCTATCTGTTCCTCGTCGAACCATTGTCTCAGGTTCATGTCTGCACGTACGATCTGTCCCGATACCAGGTGATGAGTCTTTCTGTCCTTGGTGAGACCTGTGTCGTGGTAGGCTGCGATGGCATATACCATGTCCTCATTGACATCATAATCCTTGGCCAGCGCCAGGCTTTCCCGGATTACGTTGTCGGCATGATCCCGTCGGTGGGCTGTGTCGAAACTATGATAGATAGGCAGGATGTGCTGCTCGATGTATGTCTTCAGTTCGTGGTTTATCATGAGGATTACTTATTTTCTGGTTCAAAGTGATAGCCGTGCAGTGGCTCGGTGGGAAAGACGCTGGCACAGAGATCATACAGTCTGGGATCATAGTCCTTTAACTGTTCGCGTGTCACCAACCTGAACCGCTTGCCAGCCAACCATTGCCTGATATGCGTCGGTGGTGTGGTCACCTGGGAATGAAGAGGCAAGAAAAGTGAAAGGAACAGAATCGTAGTAATAATGCACTTCATTATATTCTAAAAATTTGGGGTGCTTGGGTCAAACAATAGTCCCTGACATTCACAGTCTTCCATCTTGTTTTTGAGCAAAGTAGGGTAGTGTGGACAGGTCTCGCATCCTTTCCAGAACTTGGGGTCGGTGGTGAGTCTGGTATAGGGAACCTCACGAAAACCCAGCCCTGTGTTCATCTTGATGACAGCCTGGCTCTTGGTGATGCTGAATATCCTGGCTTCGGGGAACATGGTTCGGCAAATGTCAAAGATACCTTTCTTGATGGCAGAGGCTAAGCCTTGGCCACGGAATTCGGGTCTGACAATCAGGCCGGAGTTGGCCACATACCGCTCATTCTCCCAACTTTCCAGATAGCAGAAACCAGCAAAGTCCTCACCCTTCAGGGCGATGACTGCTTTTCCCTCATTCATCTTCTGGGCCAGATAGTCGGGATCGCGCATCACGATGCTGTTTCCCTTGACCTGGCTTGCCTCATAGATGGCAGAGAGGA